>CAZDGR010000020.1:0-23106 GCA_964504845.1 uncultured Rhizobium sp.
GTAAGTACCCTCATTTGGACATTTGAGCAAGGCTCGCGGCGGGTTCGTCTCAACTTGCAGCCATCGCGTAATGTCTTGGCAATAAACGATGACTGGGACTTGGGCAGCCCGGCATCGGAGCCGCCGTTAACGATCCATGGGCTTGGCCGGACAGGCTCCTCGGATCCTATTTCAGGTGCGGCTGGGTCTGGTACTCGGCCGACTGCATCTCTTCCAGCCGGGACACGGTCCGCTGGAACTCGAAGGCGCCGTCGCCCGTCGGGTAGAGCAGCTCGGGACGGCCCACGGCGGAACAGATCAGGTTCACCTTCCGCTCGTAGAGCGCATCGATCAGGGTGACGAAGCGCTTCGCCTTGTCGCGGCTTTCGGGCCCCATCTCCGGAATGCCTTCCAGGATGACCGTGTGATAGCGGCGCGCGATGGCGAGATAGTCGCCGGCGCCGAGCGGCTGGTCGCAGAGATCGCCGAAACCGAACCAGGCGACGCCCTCCGCGGCGCGGGGGACCCGGACGACACGCCCCTTCACCGTGATCTGCTCGGTCTGCCCCGGAGCACCCAGGGTCAGCGCATGGAAGGCCTCGCCCAGCGCCTGATGCGACGCCGGGCCGATCGGCGTGTGATAGACCGCCATCCGCCCGAGCCGCGCCAGCCGGTAGTCGGTCCCGCCGTCCAGAGGCAGCACGTCTAGCTTCTGCTTGATCAGGCCGATGAACGGCACGAACAGCTCGCGCTGCAGCCCGCCCTTGTAGAGGTCGTCGGGCGGCCGGTTCGAGGTGGCCACCACCACGACGTCGAGCTCGAACAGCGCGTAGAAGAGCCGGCCGAGGATCATCGCGTCGGCGATGTCGTGGACCTGGAACTCGTCGAAGCAGAGAAGCCGCGCCTCGTCGGCGATCTGGCGCGCGAGCGGGCGGATCGGCTCCGAGGTCTTGGAAACCTGGTTGGCCTGCCGCCAGCGGTGGATCCGCTCGTGGCATTCCTGCATGAACTCGTGGAAGTGGACCCGGCGCTTCCGCTCGATCTTCGCATGGGCGAAGAACAGGTCCATCAGCATGGACTTGCCGCGGCCGACCCCGCCCCACAGATAGACGCCGCGCGGCGGCACGGCCGGCTTCTTGCCGAAGAGGCGCGCGCCCCAGCCGGCCCCCGCGGCCTCGGCCTGGACAAGCTCCGCCGCCAGCCGGTCGAGGCGGCGGGCGATCCCGATCTGATCAGGGTCAGGCTTGAGCTTGCCGGAGGCGACCTGGGCATCTAGCCCGGCCGATACTTCGGCATAGGAGGCCGCTGTCATAGGCGCCTGATAGCGCGCCTCGCTCCCAGGCTCAACCCATCCACCCGGAAAGGGGGCTGGAATCGGCGCGCGCGCAACCCATCTCGAAGTCGGAGACAAAGAGACATATGGCCGAGTCGAAGATCATCCCCTGCCCGAGCTGCGATACCTTGAACCGTGCGCCGGTAGAGCGGCTCGGGCAGGGCGGCAAATGCGGCCAGTGCGGCAAGCCGCTGTTCCAGGCGAAGCCCGTGGCGCTGGATACCGCGCGCTTCGACAAGCATGCCGGCTCCGAGCTGCCGCTGGTGGTCGATTTCTGGGCGCAATGGTGCGGCCCCTGTCGGACGATGGCGCCGGTGTTCGAGGCGGCGGCCGCCGAGATCGAGCCGAAGGCACGGCTCGCCAAGGTCGACACGGATGCGGAGCAGGGTCTCGCCGCCCGCTATCGCATCCAGGCGATCCCGACCCTGGTGATCTTCAAGGGCGGCAAGGAGATCGCCCGCCGTTCCGGCGCGCTTCCGCCGGGCGAGCTTCGCCGCTGGGTCAGCCAGCAGATAGAGGCCTGACCTTCGGCTCGTCGTCCCGCAGCCAGACGTAAAGCGCCGGGATCACCAGCAGGGTCAGGACCGTCGAGGACGCCAGACCGAAGACCAGCGACAGCGCCAGGCCCTGGAAGATCGGGTCGCCGATGATGAAGGCCGCCCCGATCATCGCCGCCGCCGCGGTCAGCACGATCGGCTTGATCCGGATGGCACCGGCTTCGAGCAGCGCCGGCCTCAGGTGCTCGCCCGCCTCGCGCCGCTGCCGGATGAAGTCGACCAGCAGGATCGAGTTGCGGACGATGATCCCGGCCAGTGCGATGAAGCCTATCATCGAGGTCGCGGTGAACGGCGCGGAGAAGGCCCAGTGGCCGAGAACGATGCCGATCAGGGTCAGCGGCACCGGCACCAGGATGACCAGCGGCAGCCGGAACGATCCGAACTGCGCCACCACCAGCAGGTAGATGCCGAGGATGGCGACCGCGAAGGCGGCGCCCATGTCGCGGAAGGTGACGTAGGTGACTTCCCACTCGCCGTCCCACAGAAGCGAGGCCTTCGACTCGTCCTTCGGCTGGCCGTGATAGCCGATCGCGGGCTTGCCGTCCGGGCCCCAGTCGATCGCCGCGAGTCGATCCTCGACGGCAAGCATCCCGTAGATCGGCGCCTCGAAAGCCCCGGCGAGCTCGGCAGTGACCATCTCGGCGGTCCGGCCATTGCGCCTGAAGATCGTGTGCGAAGCCGGCTCGCGCACCAGCGTCACGACGTCGCCGAGCTCGACATTGGCGCCCTCGCGCTTGGTGCCGCCGGCTGGGACCGGGGTCGACAGGATGCGCTCGCCCGGCGACAGCGCCGACTTCGGCAGGGCAATCGAGATGTCGACGGGCTTGGTTCCGGCGCCGCGTTGCGAGTAGCCGATCTTCACGCCGCCGACGATGGCGGCGATCGTGTCGTAGACGGCCTGCTCCTCGACGCCGTGGAACTCGAGGCTCTCCTGATCGATGGCGAAGCGAAGCCGCTCCCCCGGCTTGCGCAGCGTATCGTCGATGTCGACGATGAAGTCGACGCCGGCGAAGGCCTCGCGCACCTTTCGCGCGGCCGCGGCCCGGGTTTCCTGGTCCGGCCCGTAGACCTCGACGAGCAGCGTCGCCAGCACCGGCGGGCCCGGCGGAACCTCGACCACCCTGATCACCGTCCCCTCGGGCCGCGGCAGATCGGCAAGCAGCCGGCGCCCCTCCAGGGCGATCGCATGGCTGCCGCGACGGCGCTCCGACTTCGGCCGCAGGTTGACCTGCAGGTCGCCGAGCTCCGGGCTGCGCCGGAGATACGAATGCCGGACGAGGCCGTTGAAGTTGAACGGCGCCGCCATCCCCGCATAGGCCTCGACCGAGGCGAGCTCGGGCAGGGCGCGCAGGCGTTCGGCCGCCGCAGCGAGCACGCGCTCGGTGTCCTCGAGGGTCGAGCCGGCCGGCAGGTCGACCACCACCTGGAACTCGGACTTGTCGTCGAAAGGCAGCAGCTTCACGGTCACGTCTCGGGTGGCGAACAGGACGCAGACCGCAAGCGTCGCCGCGCCGACCGCGAGCAGGAAGAGCTTCGCGCGAACCCGGCCGACGAGCAGAGGCCGCGCCACCGCGAGGTAGAGGCGACCGAGCGCGCCGACCTGCTCCTCGTGCGCGCCTTGCTCGCCGACGACGCCGGCGAAGCGTCGCGCGGCGATGCGATAGAGAAGCCAGGGAGTGACAGTGACCGCGACGAAGAACGAGAACAGCATCGCCATCGAGGCGTTCGCCGGGATCGGGCTCATGTAGGGGCCCATCAGGCCGCTGACGAACATCATCGGCAGCAGCGCCACGACGATCGTAAGCGTCGCGACGATAGTCGGATTGCCGACCTCGGCGACCGCGTCCACCGCCTTCGCGACGAGATCGCCCTCGCCCCGCCGATGCCAGTGGCGGACGATGTTCTCGACCACGACAATGGCGTCGTCGACCAGGATGCCGATCGAGAAGATCAGCGCGAAGAGGCTGACCCGGTTGATCGTGTAGCCCATCAGCCAGGCGGCGAAGAGGGTCAGCAGGATCGTGGTCGGGATCACCACCATGACGACCACGCCTTCGCGCCAGCCGATAGCCAGCGTGATCAGGACGACGATCGACACGGTGGCCAGCGCAAGGTGGAACAGCAGCTCGTCCGCCTTGTCGCTGGCGGTCTCGCCGTAGTTGCGGCTGACGCTGACGGAAAGGCCATCGGGAACCACGCGGCCCTTCACGCTTTCGAGACGGCCGATCAGGTCGCCGGCGACGGTGACGGCGTTGGCGCCTTTGCGCTTGGCAAAGGCGACGCTGACGGCCGGCTTGCGGTGGAGCGCGCCCGAGGCGTCGGGCGCGAAGCGCCAGGCGCGGAAGTCCGGCTCGGCCGCGCCCACCACGACGTCGGCCACGTCCTTGACGTAGACAGGACGGCCGTCGCGCGACGTGAGCAGCAGAAGCCCGATGTCGGGAACGCCCTGGAGGGTCTGGCCGGCGAGGACAGGCAGGTTCCGGCCCTGGTCGCGATAGGTGCCGACCAGGAACGAGCGGTTCGCGTTGGTCAGCTTGTCGACGAGCTGGTTGAGCGTGATGCCGTAGAGCGACAGGCGTTCGGGGTCCGGCTCGATCCGGATCTGGCTGGGGCCGCCGCCGACGATGTAGCTCAAGCCCACGTCATCGACCTTGACGAGCTCGTGCTGGAGCTCCTGCGCGACCTGGAACAGGCCGTTCGGGTCCCATCGACCCGACTGCTCGGCCTTGGGCTCGATCGTGAGCACGACGATCGCGACGTCGTTGATGCCACGACCGACGATCGCCGGCTCGGGGATGCCCTTGGGCAGGTCGCGGATGTTCGCGCGGATCTTCTCGTGGACGCGGAGCATCGCCGCGTCCTGGTCGGTGCCGACGAGGAACCGGGCTGTGGTGACGACGGAGTCGTCCTGGGTGCTCGAATAGACGTGCTCGACGCCGTCGATGCCCTTGACGATGTCTTCGAGCGGCCGGGTGATCAGCTCGATCGCGTCGCCGGCGCGGTAGCCGTTGGCGGCGACCAGGATGTCGACCATCGGCACGCTGATCTGGGGCTCCTCCTCGCGCGGGAGGGCCATCAGCACCAGCATGCCCATCGCCAGCGCCGCCAGCAGCAGCAGCGGCGTCAGCGGCGAGACGATGAACGCCCGGGTGAGGGCGCCCGAAAGTCCGAGCTTCATGGCTTGATCACCCGGTCGCCGTCGCGAAGCCCGGCAAGGATCTCGATGCCCTTGTCGGTGGCGGCGCCGACCTGAACCACGATGTCGGTGCCGTTGGCGAGCCGCACGTAGTCGACGCCATGACGCCTGGCCACGAGGTCCGGCGGGACGACGAAGGCGCTTCGTGTTCCGGTGGAGACATAGACGCGCGTCCTCTCCCCGACGAAGTAGTCGCCGAGGCCGTCGACCTCGACATCTGCGACGACGCGCCCCTGGTCGATCTGCGGATAGACCAGGACGACCCGCCCGGGGCGCAGGATCTCCGGCGCACCGGACGCCTGCAGGCCGCGCGCGCCGACCAGGATCGTGTCGCCGGCCTTGAGGCTGAGGGCGTGCCGCTCGGGCAGCCGGAGCCGAAGCACATAGGCGTCGGTCGCAATCGTCGCGATGGCGTCGCCGGCGAGCACGACACTGCGCTCGTTCACCGGAACGCGGAGGACGCGGCCGGGCCCCGGCGAGAGAACCGCGCCTTCGGCCGACTGCTGGAGAAGCACGTCGCGTTCGGCGCGGACGGCGCGGAGGGTCCGCTCCGCCACGTCGAGACGGGTCCTGGCCTCGTCCACGCGGGCCTGGGCAACCGTGCCGGACCGGCGCAGGTCCTCGGCCCGGTCGAAGTCGATGCGCGCCTGGTCGCGTTGCGCCTGCTGCGCCTGGATCCGGGCGTCGACGGCCTGGACCTGGAGCGCGAGCTTCTCGTCGACGACCAGCGCGATGCGGCCGCCCGCCGCGATCCGATCGCCTTCGCGCACGAGAAGCTGTCCGACCGTGCCGCCGATCCGGGCCCGGGCCGCGACTTCGCGCAAGGTCTCCACGGTCGCGATCACCGCCTTGCGGTCGTCGACGTCGACGCGGGCCACCGGATGCCCCGGTTCGGCAGCGAACGCCGCCGGCAGAAGGGCGACGAACGCCGCCGCAAAGCATGGAAGCCTGAAGATCATTGGGCCACTCCGTCGAAGGACACTTGACATATATATTAGCTCTATCTAATTTAGCAAATATGAATATACGGGCGATGAAGAAACGGGCTGACGAGGCGACGGGCCTGATGCGCGCCCTGTCAAACCCCTACCGTCTGATGATCCTGTGCGAGCTGCACGACGGGGAGCGTTCGGTCGGCGAGCTGGAGAAGCTCGTCGGGCTGAAGCAGTCGCCGCTGTCCCAGCACCTGGCGAAGCTGCGGCGCGACGGCCTGGTCGCGACCCGCCGCGAAGCGCAGACGATCCACTACTCGCTCGCCAGCCCGGAGGCCCGGAAGGTGATCGGCCTCCTCTACCGCCTCTACTGCAACTAGCGCTCTCGAAAGGAGACTCCGATGTCGATCGACAAAGCCGTCATGGCCTTCGCAGGCTTCATGGTCCTGGCCAGCCTCGCGCTCGGCTACTTCCACAGCCCCTACTGGTTCCTGCTCAACGCCTTCGTCGGGATCAACCTGATCCAGGCGTCGCTCACCGGCTTCTGCCCGGCGGCGATCGTCTTCAAGCGCCTCGGCGCGCGACCGGGCTGCGCGTTCAACTGAAACGAGACCTGGGGTCGCCGGCATGGCGTCATGCTGGCGGAACCCGCAAGCGGCGCCTTGATCGGGATCAAGGCGCCGACATCATGCCGTGAGCTACTGAGCCGCCCGCGCCATGCCGCGTTCGGTGCGCGCCGCTTCTTCCATCTCTCGACGCGCCCGGATCGCATCGCCCATCAGCGTCGAGACGCCGTCGGTCGCGACATCGGCCCAGCCGACGACCGTTCCGGCCTTCACCGCGCGCTTGAGCCTGAGCCCATGCGCGAGCCCGATCGGCAGCGCACCGAGCGAAAGCGAACGCTCGGCCGGCAGGCACTTGCCCCAGACCGTGTAGCCGCCCTCGCCGTCCAGCATCTCGCCGGGCGCCAGGTCGCGCTTGGCGGTCGCGACCGCATCGGCACGGAAGCCGGTGGCGACGCCGGTCGCCTCGCGGCGCAACGCCGCCGACAGGACCGAGATGCCGAGCTCGAGCCCGATCAGGTGATAGGGCTTGTACATCGCGGTGTAGCGGCCGCTGGAGTCGGTCACCAGCCCGTACTGCTTGAAGCAGTCGCGCACGTACTGGGTCGCGCCCTCGAACACGACGTAGACGCCCCAGCGCAGGTCGCGGAACACCGGCCGCCCGTCGCGCTCGAGCGAGGAGATCACCTCGACCTTGCCCTTGGCCTCGAGCACGCCGCCTTCCGATCTCGGCCGCAGCGCATGCGCCAGATCGTCGACGCCGCAGGGCGGGAACAGCAATCCGTCCGACGGCGCCGAAAGCCCGGTGGCGTTGGCGACCGCGGTCATCTCGATCGCCGACTTGGTGCCGTCGAGGAAGGAATTGAACATCTGCGCGTTGAAGTCGCCCGAGGCGACCTGGCTAGCCGAGAACCCGTAGTGGCCCCAGACCGTCTCCGGCGTCGAGGCGTGGTAGACCGGCAGGTACTTGGTCCCCTTGCCGGCGGCGGTCACCTCGAATCCTGCGGCGCGCGCCCAGTCGACCATCTCGGCGATCAGCGCCGGCTGGTCGCCATAGGCGAGCGAATAGACGACGCCGGCCTTCTCCGCCTCGCGCGCCAGCATCGGGCCGACGAGCGCATCCGCCTCGACGTTCACCATGACCACGTGCTTGGCCGCGCGGAACGCGGCGCGCGCATGCGCGATGCCGGCCGGCGGCGAGCCGGTCGCGTCGACGATCACCTCGATGCCGTCGCCCGCGATCATCGCCATCGGGTCTTCGGTGAGCCAGGCCGTGCCCTTCGCGACGGCGTCCGACAGCGACGACGCGGCGAACTGCGCGGCTTTCCAGCCCACGCGCGTCAGCGAGGCGGCAGCCCGGTCGCGCCTGAGATCGGCGACGGCGGCGACATGCATGCCCGGCGTGGTCAGCGCCTGCGCCAGGAACATCGAGCCGAACTTGCCGGCACCGATCAGCCCGACGCGCACCGGCCTTCCGGCGGCCGCGCGCTTGCTGAGGAGGGCGTGGAGGTTCATCCGGCTACTCCGCCGCCTTCTTCCGGAACTGCAGAAGGCTGTCGTCGGATCCCGGCTCGATCGGCGTGAAGTCGCGATGCGCGATGTATTCCGGGCGCTTGAAACGGCGGATCGCGTTGTCGACGCGGTTGGCGCTGACATAGACGATCAGGCGGTCCCACGGCGACATGTTCGAGGTCGAGCCGTGGACCAGGTTGCCGTGGAAGAACAGCGCCGTGCCCGGCCCGCCCTTCGGCGCCACGATGCCGCCGCGCTCCACCAGCTTGCGGATCGTCGCGTGGTCGATGGTCCACAGCGGATAGCTCGTGGTGGTGAGATCGTGGCCGGCCTTGAGCACGCCCTCGCGATGGCTGCCCGGGATGAACATCAGCGGGCCGTTGAACTCGTTCACCTCGTCGAGGAAGATCGCGAGGTTCATCGCGTGGCAATCCGGCATGTCGTCGTCGTTCTTCCAGGTGCCGTAGTCCTGGTGCCACTGCCAGACGTCGCCGTCGAAGGCGGCCTTTCCGTTGATCTTGTGCTGATGGATGTAGATCGGCCCGCCGAGAAGCTGCATCGCCGGCCCGATCATGCGCGGATGGCGCGACAGCGCCTTGTAGACCGGGTTGTAGGTGTGCGCGGCGAAGTTGGTGCGGACCACGTCGCCGGTCTTCTCGCGCACGTTCTCCGGCCGCCGCTCGGCATAGAGAGCCGGCACCTCGCCCTTCAGGATCGCGACCTCCTCGGCGGAGAACAGGTTCGGGATCACGAGGAAGCCCTGGCTCTGGAACTGGGCGACCTGGGCGTCGGTGAGCTTCATGGCGGCGTCCTGAGATAGGCGGTCTTCAGAGGCGACAATACCGCGCTTCGGTCCTTCCCCCGAAGCCCCGCGGGGCGATGCCTACCTCGGACCAGTGACGCATACCCTGTCAAAAACAGGCCTCTGCGTCAAGGTAAAAAGTCCGCAATATATAGACTTTTATCCACATCATTCGGCCGGTGCTCGTGCCGTTCCCGCCTTGCGCCCGAATGTGGGATGGTGCGCGCTGGGGTTGCGGGGAGCGGCTTCGTGTCGAGAAAGACCTTCACCTTTCGGCGCGGCATGACGGCCGGCGCCTCGGATCACGCCACAACAGCGCGCGGCCACATTGCTTGGTTTCGGCGTCAGGTGCAGGTGGGCCTGGACGATGCCAAGGCCGGGCGGCTGGTCCCGGCCGAGGAAGTCGAGGCCGAGCTCGCGGCGCTCCGGGCGGCAACGAGGCGCCGGGTCGCCGCGCATGACGCCTGAGGCCTTCAAGGACAAGTGGCGGAACACGCCGCTGACCGAGCGACAGGCCTGCCAGTCGCACTTCATCGACCTCTGCCGGCTTCTGGAAGTTCCCGCTCCCTACGAGACCGACGCGACCGACGCGAACTACTGCTTCGAGAAGGGCGCGGAGAAAACCACCGGCAAGCCTGGATGGGCCGACGTATGGAGGCGCGGATGCTTCGGCTGGGAGTACAAGAAATCCCACGCCGACCTGACGGCCGCTTACGCCCAGCTCCAGCAATATGCGCCGGCGCTGGAGAACCCGCCGCTGCTGATCGTCTGCGACACGCAGCGCTTCGTCATCCACACGAACTTCACCAACACGCCGCGCGTCACGCACGACTTCGGGATCGCCGATCTCGTCGCGCCCGAGAAGCGGCGTCTGCTCCGCCACGCCTTCACCGACCCGGACCAGCTCAAGCCGGGCGTGACGCGCGAGAGCATCACCAAGGACGCGGCGAAACGCTTCGCCGAGCTCGCCGACCGGCTGCGCGCCCGCGGCCACGACCCGCAGCGCGTCGCCCACTTCGTCTCGCGCCTGCTGTTCTGCCTGTTCGCCGAGGACATCGGGCTTCTGGCCGGCAACCTGTTCTCCAAGCTGCTGGCGGCGGCGCGCGCCCGCCCTGAGGACTTCGAGGGCATGGCGCGCGACCTGTTCCGCGCGATGAAGGACGGCGGGCGCCTCAGCTTCGACACGGTGGCGCATTTCAACGGCGGCCTGTTCGACACCGACGACGCGCTGCCGCTCGACCGGGACGACGTGAAGCTGCTGGAGAAGGCGGCGGACCTCGACTGGGGCGCGATCGACCCCTCGATCTTCGGCACGCTGTTCGAGCGCGGGCTCGATCCGGGCAAGCGCGCCCAGCTCGGCAAATTCTATACCGACCCCGAAACGATCATGAAGATCGTCGAGCCCGTGGTGCTGCGTCCCCTCAGGGCCGAATGGGAGGAGGCGAAAGCGAGGATCGCCGGCCTCATGGCGCGGGCGAAGGAGAGCAAGGCACCGGCGACCCGCACGCGGCTCCGCAACGACGCGCGGGCAGCTTTCGCGACGTTCCACGAGCGCCTGATCGGCGTCCGCGTGCTCGACCCGGCCTGCGGCTCGGGCAACTTCCTCTACCTGTCGCTCAAGGGGCTCAAGGACCTTGAGCACCAGGTGCTGCTCGACGTCGACGAGATGGGCGTCGAGCGCGCCTATCCGCGCGTCGGGCCCGAATGCGTGCGCGGCATCGAGATCAACCCCTACGCCGCCGAGCTGGCTCGGGTCAGCATCTGGATCGGCGAGATCCAGTGGATGCTCGACCACGGCTACGGCATCACCCGCTCGCCGATTCTGAAGGCCCTCGACCAGATCGAATGCCGCGACGCGCTGATGAACGAGGACGGAAGCGAGGCGGCGTGGCCGGAGGCGGAGTTCATCGTCGGCAACCCACCGTTCCTTGGCGCTAGCAAGTTTCGTCGGACGCTAGGTGACGGCACTACCGAGAGACTTCGCAAAGTTTTCGATGGCCGAGTTTCTGGCCAAGCCGACTTAGTCTCCTACTGGTTTGAGAAGGCCCGCACCCAAATTGAACAAAGCAGGGCGAGATCGGCAGGCCTGGTGGCTACAAACACGCTTCGACAGCAGACTCATCGAGGACTGCTGGACCGTTTGCAGGCAACCGCATCTATTTTCAATGCCTGGAGCGATGAGCCCTGGGTGAATGAAGGGGCCGCAGTGCGCTGTTCGATCATCTGTTTTGGCAGTCAGAGTATCGACTTCGAGCTCGATGGCCGGAAGGTGGGCCGAATCCTTTCCGATCTGACGACTTCTTCGTCGAGCAATCCCAACGAGAGGAGCGCTCTGCCCCCTTCCAGTTTGGCTGCAAACCAAGGCTCAAGCTTCCAAGGGACACAGAAAATTGGAGACTTCGACATTGCAGGAGCGCTGGCCCGAGAATGGCTCGTTCTTCCTAACCCCCATGCGCGATCCAATAGCGAAGTGCTTCGGCCGCTCTGGAACGGAATGGACCTGACGCGACGCCCGCGTGATGTCTGGGTCATCGATTTCGGAACAGAGACAACCGAGAGTGACGCAGCGCTTTTCGAGAGGCCATTTGAGCACGTATCGGAGCATGTAAGGCCCGAACGCCTGCTCAACAATCGGCCACAGTATCGACGGTACTGGTGGCGGCATGGAGAGCCTCGTGTCGCGCTCCGGCGAGCCCTGACGAGAGTCAAAAGGTATTTCGCGACATCTGAAAAGTCGAAACACTTCTTCTTCGTCTGGATGACAACCTCTGTCCTTCCAGATAAGCGCCTCATCGTCATTGCTCGCGACGATGACACCAGCTTTGGAGTCTTGTCTTCGCGCGTGCATGCATTGTGGGCTGATCGATACAAAAGCACCCTTGAAGACCGGCCTTGCTACACACCGAGTACATGCTTTGTCACCTTCCCCTTTCCCGACGGCCTGACGCCGGACATCCCGGCCTCTGCCTATGCCGCCGATCCCCGCGCACAGCGCATCGCGGCGGCAGCCGCCGAGCTGGTGCGGCTCCGCGACAACTGGCTGAACCCGACCGAATGGGTGAAGCGAGTGCCCGAGGTGGTGCCGGGCTATCCCGACCGCCTGCTGCCGGTCGACGACAAGGCGGCGGCGGAGCTGAAGAAGCGGACGCTGACCAACCTCTACAACCAGCGCCCGACGTGGCTCTCCAATGCTCACAAGGCGCTGGACGAGGCCGTTGCCGCCGCCTACGGCTGGCCCGCCGACCTCTCGGACGACGAGATCCTCGCCCGCCTCTTCGCGCTCAACCAGGAACGCGCGGCGGCGGAGAAATCGGAGGGCTGACGGCCACGGCCCAGATCAACGCCGGTCGATGACCCGGACGCCCGCGACGAGAACCAGGTACAGGACGAAGAGGCCGCCGAGGCCCCACCATCCGACACCGAGCGCAGAGAAGAGCGTCCCCAGCCCGACCGCGCCGACCACGACGAACTGCCAGCCCGATCCGGCTGGACCGCGCATGATCAGGCCCTGCCGGTCACGGAGAGGTCCATTCCATGAATCTGGCCCGTCCCTGCCGCCGCACAAGCCCCCTGCGTGTCACGCCCGGTTGCCGAACAGCAGGGTCACGTTGATCCGGCGGTTCCCGTAGCCCGGACAGAAGCTCAGCGGCGCGGTCGCGTGGATCAGGTCGGAGTCGAACAGCACCGCGCGGTTCTGCCGGTGCGGCACGTTGACCGGCCTGGCGCCGATCTCCTCGATCCGGCGCATCAGGCGGCCGGGGTCGTTGTTGTAGGCCTCGAACGCCCAGTCGCGCGGCACGTGCGTGTTCCACACCATCAGCCCGCCGGTCTCCGGATCCAGGTTGGCCTCGTCCGGCGTGAGCCAGAAGTTGACGTTGACCCTCGCCGCATCGGCATGCGCGTTGATGCCCTGGAGCGCGTGGTCGTACTTGAACGCCCAGAACTTGGCGAGCGGCAGGTCGCCGATGACCTGGGGCAGCGCCGACCTCAGCCCCTCGGCGATCTGGAACAGCAGCGGGCAGGCGAAGCCCTCGATCCCGTCTGCGCCGATGTACCCGCGCTCGCCCAGCGCGTGCGAGGTGTCGAACCAGATCGTCGAGTCGAGGCAGAACCGGCGCATGGCGGCGAGCGCCTCGGGCGTGAGCAGACCGTCGATCACGGCGACCCGGTCGGCGGCATAGGCGCGGGCCACCCCCGCCCTGTCCCAGCCTCGGGCGACCGCCTCGCCCTCGACCCGCGCACCCGGGTCGAGCACGACGACGCGGTTGTAGACGGGTGCCAGGCGTCGCCGCTGGTCCGCGTCGAGGCGCACCGGCGCGTTGCCGGGCGCGACCGCATCGAGCTCGGCGAGCACGCCCTCGAACGCCTCGACGAAAGGCTCCGCGCCCGCCGGCAGAAGTCTCTCCGAGCAAAGATGGCGAAGCTGCTCGGCGTCGTGGCGAAGCTTCAACCGGCTTGTCGGCTGGCTCTCGTCGTCGGGGCCCGGCGCCGCGGCATCGGGAAGACCTGGCGGCCACCAGGCGGAGCTTCGGCGCTCGATCAGAAGGGCCAGCACCGCCTCGTAGGCGTCGTCGTATCGGCGCAGCTGGACCAGGATGCCGCTGCGCAGCATCCGGAACATCGCCCGGTCCGGCGCCAAGGCGCTCGCCCGGTCGAAGGCGCCGAGCGCGCGCTCGATCTCGCCTCGCGACATGGCGGCCATGCCGACGATCAGCAGGGCGTCGGCCGGCTCTCCGCCGGTCGCGCAAGCGCGATGCGCGATCCTTTCCGCGCCGGCCCCGTCGCCCATCGCCTGCAGAGCGACGGCGGCGAGATAGAGCAATCCGCCATCGGCCGGCCGGTCGACCATGTTCCGGCGGCAGAGCGACAGCGCCTCGGACGGCCTTCCGCCGGCGATCGCCGTGTTGATCTCGTCGATCCGCGTCATCGGCGCGCCATCGCGGCGACCGCTTCGGTCACGGCGGCGACGACCGGCGCCCACTCGCCGGCCCGGCCTTGCCGGTAGAGGCGGAGGCTCGGATACCAGGCCGACCGATCGCCCGCGAGCTGCCAGCGATAGTCGGGCACCTTCGCCAGCATCAGCAGGGTCGGCAGCGCGAGCGCGCCGGCGAGGTGGGCGACGGAGGTGCAGACCGTGACGACGAGGTCGAGCGCCGAGAGCGCGCGGGCCGTCTCGGCGAAGTCGGCGAGGCAGGGGGCGAGGTCGACGATCCGCCCGGCCGCGATCGCCTGCGAGGCCCCGGCGGCGTGCGGCCCGACCTGCAGGCTGTAGCAACGGACGCCCGGAAGGTCGACCAGCGGCGCCAGGGCATCGAACGGCATCGCCCGGTAGCGGTCCATCGGCTGGTTGTGCGGGTTGCCGCCCCAGACGAGGCCGACCTTCAGCCGGCCGCCGCTTTCCAGCGCCATCGGCGCCGGTGCCACAAGATAAGGACAGGCGCCCGGGATCGACTGCGCGTCCGTATCGAAGATCGCCGGCAGGCTCATGATCGACGCCTGGAGGCCGAAGGGCGGCACGGCGTCGCCGTCGGCGACGACGGCATCGGCCAGATGCGGCTGCATCGACAGCAGCCGCTTCAGCGGCCGCTGGCAGGCGATGACGACGCGGCCGACCCTGGCCTTCGCCATCGCTGCGTAGCGGACGAAGTGGATCGTGTCGCCGTTGCCCTGCTCGGCCCAGAGCAGCAGCGTCTCGCCGGGACGCGACTCGCCGCGCCAGGCGGGACTCGCGGCGATGCCCGGGTGAATGTCGAAGCCGGTCCGGAACAGGCGCCGCTCGTAGGTCGTCCAGGCACCGCGCAGGTCGCCCCTGAGCCAGCGAAGCATCGCCAGGCACCAGGCCGCGTCGGCATGCGCCGGCGCCAGCGCCAGGGCGCGCAGATAGGCATGCTCGGCCCGGTCCAGATCGCCCTCCAGGTAGTGATGGAAGCCGCGATAATAGGTTCCGGCGACGTCATCGGGCGCGATGGCGAGGACACGCTCGTAGCAGCCGAGCGCATGCGAGGTGTCGCCGGCAGCCGAAGCGAGAGCGGCGCGGCGATGCCAATCGGCCGATGCAGGAAGCGGAGAAGTGGCCACTGACCGTTACGGTGCCGTCAGGAATCGAGCCGCAATATAGCCGCGGCGGCCGTCGCCGAGACGGACATAGGCCCAGCCATCCGCCTCCGGCTGAAGCAGGTCGACCGTCTCGCCGCGAGCGACGCGGCCGGCGAGCGTGTGCTCGGTGCCGGGTCCCACCCGCAGGTTGACGCCGGAGCCGGCGACCACGCGGCGCTCGTAGCGCGGCACCACAACGGGCATCGGGGGCGGCGTCAGCGCCCGGGCCGGTGCCGGCAACATGGGTCCCGGCGCACGGACGATCGCCGCGACGATCAGGGCCATCGCCGCCGAGGCGACGGCGGCGAAAAGCAGCGGCCGCCGGCGGTACCAGGGCAATGCCGGCGGCGCGGTCGCCGGCCCGGCATCGGTGTCGTCCTCGTCGGGGACGGCGCTTTCGGCGTCATAGGCGCGGCGAAGCTCCGGGTTCGAGAGCGTCCGGTGCGCCTCGACGACCGCCTGGCGCCGCTCGGCCGCGTCGGGCGGCGGCTTGCGATCGGGCTCAAGCTCCCGCGTGCGCGCCCGGAAGGCGATATCGATCGCCTGCTGGGTCGCCCAGACGGCGATGCCAAGCCTTGCATAGTGTCCTTTCGGGTCGCCCGGACGCGCCATGATCTCGTCCTTCGCTGTCCCGAAGCTAGCGCCGGGCGCGATTGCGCGAAAGCGTCTCAGCCGACCCTTATCGACTGCTTGGCGCGATAGACGGTGCCGTCGTCGTCGGTCCAGGCGAAGTCGAGCGTGCCGCTCTCGGTCGCCTTCAGGAAGAAGGCGATGTAGGGATTGGCCGAAACCGCCGGCTCCAGCGCCGCCTCGAACACCGGCCGTCCGTTATAGGTGCAGGTCAGCCTGTTGATGATCCGGCGCGGCACCAGCGCGCCGTTCGAGTCGCGGCGCTGGCCCGACTCCATCTCGTGGGTGACCAGCGTCTTCACCTCGATCACCTCGCCCATCCTGATCTGCGAGGGGATGCGGATGCGGGGCTGGACGTCCTGGGCCATCAGTTCGCTCCGCAGCCGCCGACGGTAACTGCGACATCGCGGCTCGCGATCCACAGGCTCCCGTCCTTCATCTCGGCGACCGCGATCACCTTCTCGCTCGCCGCAAGCCGGATGCGGAGCGAGACCTCGGCCCTGCCGTTGTGCGGGCCGAGCCTGACGCTGATCACGCCGGGATTGGGGTTGCCGTCGGCGACGACGTGGATAGCGGTCACGTGATCGGCATCGGTCATCGGGCTTTCGACCGCGACCGTCAGCGGCACCGCGGTGCCGTTGTCGGCGATGTCGGGCGCCTGGAGGCGGACGCGGCCCGGCTGCGGCGTGCCCTTCACCAGCTTCCTCAAGAGGTCGGCCGCAGCCTGCGGCGTCGCCCGGGCCGCCTTCGGCAGCACCGCCAGCAGCGATGCCGCAGCGCCGACGCCGAGGATGAGGCTGCGCCGGTCCATGCCTACTTCGTCGCCTGCCTGAGGTAGGCGATGATGTCCCTGATCTGCGCCTCCTGCTTCACGCCCGGGAAAGCCATCTTGTTGCCCGGGATGAAGGTGCGTGGGTTCTCGATGTACTTCGCCATGTTGGCGTCGTCCCAGACGATGCTCGAGTCCTTGAGCGGCGGCGAGAAGGCGAAGCCTCCCTTGGTGCCGGCCTTCGCCCCGAAGACGCCGTGCAGGTTCGGGCCGACGCCGTGACGGCCGCCCGGCTCGACCGTGTGGCAGGCCTTGCACACGGCGAAACGCTTCTCGCCCTCGGCGGCGTTCTGCGCCCATGCCGAGGACGACGTCAGCGCCGCGGCAACGAAGGCTCCGACGAATACCCTGGTGCCCGTGCCCGCCATCATCCTCTCCTCGACATCGCGTCCATCGGCCGGCGTGGGGTATCACCGATCACGACGATCCCCGTCAAGCGCCGGCCCATGGTAGCCTGAACCGAAACCTCCTCTCCGCATTTCCTTCATGACTGCGTCCGGCGGGCGACCGCCCCTCCTCATCCTGGTTCTGGCGACCGCCATCGGCGGCATCTCCATGAACATCTTCATTCCGTCGATGCCGGGCCTGGTTCGGTACTTCGCGACCGACATCGCCACCGTGCAGCTGACGCTGACGCTCTATCTCGCCGGGATCGCCGCCGGGCAGCTCGTCTACGGGCCGCTTTCGGACCACTACGGCCGCCGGCCGCTGATGCTGGCCGGGCTCGGCCTCTATGCCGCCTCGGCGCTGGTGGCGAGCCTGGCGCAGTCGATCGACATCCTGATCCTCGGCCGCATCGCCCAGGCTCTCGGCGGCTGCGCCGGCATCGTGATCACGCGCGCGATCATCCGCGACGTCTACGACCGCGATCGGGGTGCCTCGGTCCTGGGCTACGTCACGATGGCGATGACGATCGCGCCGGCGATGGCGCCGGTGATCGGCGGATACCTGGACCACTGGGTCGGCTGGCGGGCGGGCCTTTGGGTGCTGACCGCCTATGGCGCCCTGCTGTTCGTCGGCTGCGTCTTCTACCTGCCCGAAACGCTGAAGGAGCCGCAGCCGACGATCGGCTTCGGCGCCGTGCTTCGCAGCTACCGCGTGCTGCTGAAGCGGCCCGCCTTCGTGGGCTACGCCGTCGGCACCGGCTTCTCGACCTCGTGCTTCTTCTCGTTCCTCGCCGGCGCGCCCTACCTGATGATCGAGGTGCTGGATCGGCCGCCCAGCGACTACGGCACCTGGTTCGTGATCGTGTCCTTCGGCTACTTCGTCGGCAACTTCCTCTCGGGCAAGCTCTCCCGCCGTTTCGGCGTCGAGCGGATGGTGGCGGTCGGCACGGCAATGGTGCTGTTCGGCGCCCTTGCCATGCTGACCCACGCGCTGACGCTGCCGCTGGCACCCGTCGGCATCTTTGCGCCCGCCATGTTCGTGGCGATGGGCAACGGCGTCGGCCAGCCGAACGGCATCGCCGGCGCGGTCAGCGTCGACCCGACGCGCGCCGGTGCGGCCTCGGGCGTCGTCGGATTCCTGCAGATGGCGCTGGGCGCCGCCGGTACCGTGGCCGTCGGTCACACGCTGGGCACCGCGCTCTTGCCGATGGCGCTGATCATCACCGGGTTCTCCGTCGCCTCGGCCTCGTTCTTCGTGCTCGGGACGACCCGTCCGCGAGGCTTGCAAGGGCCGGCCGACCGATAGAGATTACGCGGCGATGGCGACTCAGACCGCGCATCGGCGGCCGAAGATCGGACTGGCACTGGGATCAGGCGTCGCCCGCGGCTGGGCTCATCTCGGCGTGCTTCGTGCGCTCGCCCGCCATGGCATCCAGCCCGACCTGATCGCCGGCACCTCGATCGGAGCGCTGGTCGGCGGCGCGCACCTCAGCAGCCGCGCGCCCACGCTCGAGGCCTGGGCCCGGGCGCTGACCAAGCTCAAGGTGATCTCCTTCCTCGACGTCAAGCTCGGCGGCGGCGGCATGCTGGGCGGCAACCGCCTGGTCCAGGAGATGGAGCGCAATTTCGGCGACCTCTCGATCGAGCACCTGACGGCGCCGTTCACCGCGGTCGCCGCCGACCTCGCGACCGGCCACGAGGTCTGGCTCAACTCGGGCAAGCTGGTCGACGCGCTCCGCGCCTCGTTCTCCCTGCCCGGCGTGTTCCCGCCGGTGAGGATCTCCGACCGCTGGCTGGTCGACGGCGCGCTGGTGAACCCGGTTCCGGTCTCCGTCTGCCGCGCGATGGGGGCGGAGATCATCATCGCGGTCAACCTGCACGCCGACATCATCGGCAAGGCGCGGGTTCCGGGCAAGAACTACCAGGCCGTCGCCGGCTTCGATCTGCTGGCGGAACTCGAGTCGTCCGGGTCCGAGGACAAGAGCTGGCGCCTCGATTCCTTCCTCAACAAGATGTTCGGCCGCCAGCCCGACGCGCCGTCCATGTTCGGCGTCATGGTCTCGGCGCTCAACATCGTCCAGGATCGCCTGTCGCGCTCCAGGCTCGCCGGCGAGCCGCCGGATGTCGCGATCAACCCGCGCGTGGGTCATATCGGCCTGCTCGAATTCCACCGGGCGGCCGAGGTGATCGACGAGGGCGAGGCCGCGGTCGAACGCTCGATGCCCGATATCAAGGCGGCGCTCGCGGTCCTCGGCTACGCCCGTCAGCACTAGACTCAAGGAGCCATTCGCCATGCAGTCGATGACGGCGGAAACCGTCCGCCTCTACTACGACCGCTTCAACGCCGGCGACTGGGAGGGCATGGTCTCGCTTCTCTCCGAGGACGTGGCCCACGACCTGAACCAGGGCGGCCGAGAGATCGGCCGGAAGGCCTTCCTCGCCTTCATGAAGCGCATGGAGCGCTCCTACAGGGAGAAGCTCGAGGACATCGTGATCCTCGGCTACGGCAGCCGCATCGCCGCCGAGTACCTGGTGGTCGGCACCTACCTCAAGACCGACGAAGGCCTGCCGCCGGCGACCGGGCAGACCTATCGGCTTCCCGGGGGCGCCTTCTTCGAGCTCGCCGGCGGTCGCATCACGCGGGTCACCAACTACTACAACCTGCCGCTATGGCTCAGGCTGATCGGCGCCAAGTAGGCAGGGTCGCGATCCGGCCGGTCACCGGCGAAGCGCTGCGCCGCTACATCCCCGATCTCGCACGGCTGCGCATCCAGGTGTTCCGCGACTGGCCCTATCTCTACGAGGGCGACGAGGCCTACGAGCGCCGGTATCTCGAGACCTACATCCGCTCCGAGCGCGCGACGGTGATCCTGGCGCTCGACGGCGACCGCGCGGTCGGCGCCTCGACCGCACTGCCGCTCGCCGACGAGGCGAAGTACGTGACCGGGCCGTTCACGGCGCGCGGCCTCGATCTCGGCCGCTTCTTCTATTTCGGCGAAAGCGTTCTCGATCTCCGCTATCGCGGCCAGGGCATCGGCGTGCGCTTCTTCGAGGAGCGCGAGGCGCATGCACGCGCGTTCGGCGCCTACGAGACCGCCTGCTTCTGCGCGGTGCAGCGCCCCGGCGATCATCCGATGAAGCCGGCCGGCTACGTGCCGCTCGACGGCTTCTGGAAGAAGCGCGGCTATGCGAAGGACCCGACCTTCGTCGCGCACTTTCCCTGGCGCGACATCGGCGAAGCGGAAGAGACCGAGAAGCCGATGGCGTTCTGGTTCAAGCGGCTCTAGCGCCGATGGATCTCTGGACCTTAAGCGGGCTCTTCGTCACCTCGTTCCTGGCAGCGACGGTGCTGCCGATGTCGTCGGAGGCGGTGCTGGCCGGCGTCGCCCTGACGACGACGACGGACAAGCTGCTGCTGCTGACGGTCGCCACGGTCGCCAATACGCTGGGCTCGGTCCTCAACTGGACCCTCGGGCGCTGGGGGGCGCGTTTCCGCGATCGCCCCTGGTTTCCGGTCAAGCCTCCGACCTACGACAAGGCCGCCGACCGTTTCCGGCGCTGGGGCACCTGGTCGCTGCTGCTGGCATGGGTCCCGGTGGTCGGCGACCCGCTGACGCTGATCGCCGGCGCCGCCGGCGTGCGCTTCCTGCCCTTCGTCGCGCTGGTTGCCATCGGCAAGGCGGCGCGCTACGCCGTCGTGCTCGCCCTCTTCCAGTGACGACATGAACCGCGCCAATCTCCGTATCGACATCGGCCGCCTGATGGACCGGCTCGACCGGCTGGCCCAGGTCGGCGCGATCGAGGGCGGCGGCAACGCGCGCCTCGCGCTGACCGACCAGGACAAGGACGGCCGCGACCTGGTGATCGGCTGGATGAAGGCGCTCGGCCTGACAGTCACCGTGGATGCGATCGGCAACGTCTTCGCCCGCCGCAGAGGCCGGAAGGACCTGCCGCCGCTGATGACCGGCTCGCATATCGACACGGTCCGCACCGGCGGGCGCTACGACGGCAACTACGGCGTGCTCGCCGGGCTCGAAGCGGTCGAGGTGCTGAACCGGGCCGGTATCGAAACCGAGCGGCCGATCACCGTCGCCTTCTTCACCAACGAGGAAGGGGCCCGCTTCCACCCGGACATGATGGGAAGCCTCGCCTATGTCGGCGGCATGCCTTTGGAGGACGCGCTCGCCGCGACCGACCGCGACGGCTGGTCGGTCGGCGAGGAGCTGCGCCGCATCGGCTATGCGGGATCCGAGCCGGTAGCCAAGCCCGACCTGCATCGTTTCGTCGAGCTTCACATCGAGCAGGGTCCGGTGCTCGACCGCGAGGGCGTGACCATCGGCGCGGTCGACACGCTGCAGGGCATCTCCTGGACCGAGTTCACGATCAAGGGCACCTCGAACCACGCCGGCACCACGCCGATGCGCCTTCGCCACGACGCCGGCTATGTCGCCGCGGAGCTCACCGCCTTCGTGCGCCGGCTCGCCAACGAGATCGGCGGCGACCAGGTCGGCACGGTCGGATCGGTCAAGCTGTTCCCCGACCTGATCAACGTGATCCCGAGCCGTGCGGTGGTCACCGTCGACGTCCGCAACACCGACGAGGCGAGGCTCAAGGAGGCCGAGCGACGCGTCGCGGCCTTCGCCGAGGAGACGGCGAAGGCCGAGGGATGCACCGTCGAGGCAAGACGGCTCGCACGCTTCGAGCCGGTGATCTTCGATGCCGGCATGGCCGACCTGATCGAGCGCACCGCCAAGGGGCTGGGATTCTCGGTCAGGCGCATGACCTCCGGTGCCGGCCACGACGCGCAGATGATGCAGCGGGTGGCGCCCACCGCGATGATCTTCGTGCCCTCGGTCGACGGCATCAGCCACAATGTCCGCGAATTCACCAAGCCCGAGGACCTCGAAGCCGGCGCCAACGTGCTGCTGCAGGTGATGCTGGATCTCGCGGGCTAGTCCAGCCGCGCAAGGAATGCGGCGATGCGCTCGGTCAGCGCGAAGGCGTGCAGGTCGTTGTGGTCGGCACCGCGGATGAAGACGCCTTGCTTCGGGTCCTTCGCCGCCGTCAGCAGCCTCTTCCCATGCGCCGCCGGAACGACCGTGTCCTCCTCGCCATGGACGACCAGCAGCGGCGTGCCGATCTGGGCGATCCGGCTGAGATTGTCGAAACGATCGAGCACCAGCCAGCGAGCCGGGACGAACGGATAGAGCTCCGCTGCGCGCTCATGCACCGAGGTGAACGGCGCCTGCAGCACCAGCGCCCGGACCGGCCGCCCCTCGGCCGCGGCATCGGCCGCGAGCCGGGTCGCGACGCCGCCGCCGAGGCTTTCGCCCCAGAGCACGAGCCGCTCCCGCGGCCCCAGTGCCGCCAGCGTCGCCTTGCCATCGGCGACCAGCCCATCCTCTGTCGGCTTGCCCGAAGCGCCGCCATAGCCGCGATAGGGCGCCAGGACGACGCCGTAGCCGCGTGCGGCCATCGGCGCTCCCAAGAACAGCCGATGGCCGTGGTGCCCGGCATTGCCATGGAACAGCACGAGGGTCGGCCGCCCTTCCGCGGCGGGGCGATGCCAGGCGATGAGGTCGTGGCCGTCGTCGGTCCGCACCGGCAGCGGCCGAAAGCCCTCCGCTTCCAGCTCCGCGGCATCCGGCAGCGACCGGTCGGGATGGTAGAGCAGGGAGCGCTGGCCCAAGAACATCAGGCCCACGATCAGGACCCAGCCCGCGACGATCCAGCCGAGAAGGGTGAGGAAAGTCATCTCAAGCGAGCCTACCGGCCGCCGCCGGATTCGCCTATATAAGCCCCATGCCGACGCCCTCCTCCCGGCGGCCGAAGCCGGTCGTGCTCTGCATCCTCGACGGCTGGGGCCATCGCGCCGAACCGGCCGACGACAACGCGATCCTGAAGGCCCGGACCCCGAACCTCGACCGGCTGTCGAAGCAGGCGCCGATCTCCTTCCTCGACGCATCCGAGCTCCATGTCGGCCTGCCCAAGGGGCAGATGGGCAATTCCGAGGTCGGACACATGAATCTCGGCGCCGGTCGCATCGTCATGCAGGACCTGCCGCGTATCGACCAGGCGGTCGAGGACGGCAGCCTCGCGCACATGGCGCCTTTGACCGCCTTCATCGCCAAGCTCAGGGCCTCCGGCGGCACCTGCCACCTGATGGGCCTGCTCTCGCCGGGCGGCGTGCATTCTCACCAGGACCACATGGCCGCGCTGGCGAAGGCGGTCGCGGCGGCCGGCGTGCCGGTGGCGGTGCATGCCTTCCTCGACGGCCGCGACACGCCGCCG
>CAZDGR010000021.1:0-22967 GCA_964504845.1 uncultured Rhizobium sp.
TCCTGGCCGCCATTGCCGACGATCGCGTTCCAGTAGCGGTCGGTCTCCTGCTGATCGTCGGTGGCGATCTGGAACGAGAAGGCTTCGGTTTGCCTGAAGGCGGGGCCGCCGTTGAGACCCATGCAGGGTATTCCGGCGACCGTGAACTCGACCGTCAGCACGTCGCCCTCCTTGCCGGACGGGTAGTCGCCGGGGGCACGGAAGACGCGACCCACCGCGCTGTCCGGAAAGGTCTTGGCGTAGAAGCGGGCCGCGGCCTCGGCGTCCTTGTCATACCAGAGGCAAATCGTGTGCTTGGCCATCTCTTGTCCTTTCCGCTCAGTTTTTCTGCTGAGTGTCGACGATGACCATCCAGGAGACGCCGAACTTGTCGGCGACGCAGCCGAACAGCGGCGAGAAGAAGGTCTTCGCCAACGGCATCTGGACCTGTCCGCCGGCGAGGAGGCCGTTGAACAGCTTGGTGCACTCGGCCTCGGTCTTGACCGGAAGCGTCAGCGAGATGCCCTTGAACTCGATCGGGCCGCTGCCCATGCCGTCGGAGATCATGACGATGCCGTCGCCGATGCGAAGGCTCGAGTGCATGACCTTGTCGTCGTCGGGCGACGGACCGCAGCCGGCGGCGCCTTCCGGCGGCGCCTTGCCCTTGTCGGGGTTCTCGCCGAAACGCATCAGCATCTCGACCTTGGCGCCGATCGCCTTCTTGTAAAACTCGATCGCCTCCTCGGCGCGGCCATTGAAGAACAGGTACGGTTGAACGGACATGGTTTTCCTCTCTGGATTCGGGTTGATCCGGGGACGCCGGTCGCCCCCTTCCCTCCAATGTCGAACGGTGCCCGCCGGAATCGACAGCCGGCCGGATTTTTCTTTCGCTATGACTTCGCCGCCGCCCCGGCCGCCCGGCCGAGATCGGCGAAGCCCTCCTCGAACTGGCCGCCGACCATCTTGTCCATGTCGAGAACCATATGGACGGCCTTGGCGAGGAAGTTGTTGGTGCCGTCGAGCGCCCAGGTGACCTGGGTCTTCTCGCCTTCCGTCCGGAAGGTGAAGGTCGCATGCGCG
This sequence comes from uncultured Rhizobium sp., assembly GCA_964504845.1. GTDB lineage: Bacteria > Pseudomonadota > Alphaproteobacteria > SHVZ01 > SHVZ01 > SHVZ01. The sequence continues at coordinate 1,060 of CAZDGR010000021.1, forward strand.
GTGCCGGGGAACGGCTTCTCGAAGTCGAGGCGGATCCGGATCAGCTCGTTCGGCTTGCTGTCGACGATCGTCGCCCGGCCTTCGCCGGCCTGGGAATTGCCGGCCCAGGTGTAGATCGAGCCGATGCCGGCCGGCTGGCCCTCGTAGGTCTTCTTCATCGCCGGGTCGAGCTTCTCGTAGGGCGACCACTGGCCCCACTTCCTGAAGTCGTTGACCAGGCCGAAGACGACCGGCGCCGGGGCCGAGATCGTCGCGCTGCGCTGGACCTTGAACTCCGAGGGCCGGGTCGCGATCACCGCTGCGAGCACGGCCGCGACGACGGCGACGCCAATCAGGATCTTCTTCAGCATGTCTTCTCCTTGTCGCCGCTTCCGGCGGAGCACGCTATCAACCTCGAACGCGGCGAGGCCGCATCCTTCACGTCCGATACGCCGATATCCCGCGGACATCGCTTGTCCCGCGCGCTACGAGAGCGCGCGCAGGTCCGCCCTGAGGCGATCCGCATCGCCGCCGGCGACCAGCCTCTCGGTCGCGGCCTGGGTCTTCCGCCAGACCGGCATCGCCTTGGCGAGAAGGCGGCGCCCGGCCGGCGTCAGCACCATCAACCGGCTTCTCCGGTCGTTCTCGTCGCGGACGACCTTGACCAGGCCCCGCCGCTCGAGCGGCTTCAGGTTCGCGCTCAGCGTCGTGCGGTCCATCGCCAGCAGCGCCGAGATCGTTCCCATGCTCGGTGCGGCCGGCGCGTTCAGCGACATCAGCAGCGAAAACTGTCCGTTGGTGAGATCGAGCGGCCGGAGCGCCTCGTCGAAGCGCCGCGCCACCGCCCGAGCCGCGCGCTGCACGTGCAGGCACATGCAGGCATCCCGCACCTTGGGCGTCACCGCGAAGGGCAATTCGCCGTCCCTGGCCATCGCCCCCATTATGTTGATATCAACGCAACAGTCAAGGTCGACGCGTCACGCGTCGACGATCACCTCGAACCCGCCATAGCTGAAGCGCTTCATGTCGAAGGGCATCGGCCCGGTCATCATCTTGTTCATGCGCGGATCGGCCATCACCTTGGCGTTGACGGCGTCGCGGTGCTTGCGGGACTTGTAGACGATCCAGGAGAAGACCACCGTCTCGCCGGCCTTGACCTTGGCGAGCTTCGGGAAGGGCACGCCGAACTTCGACTTCAGGTCCTCGCCGACGCATTCCTTGTAGTCGAGCGCGCCGTGGTCGCGCCAGACCTTGCCTGCCTTCCTGGCGATGCGCGTGTACTCGCCGATCTTCTTCTTCGGGATCGCGATGACGAAACCGTCTGCATAGGCCATCGGGCGCCTCCTTGTCGTTGCCTCGGCGGCGAGGATACTGTTGATATCAACGCATCTGTCAACGAAAGATGCGTTCATCTGACCATTCCCTCGCGCCCGGGAGCGGTTATGATTCCGTGACTTCCAGGGAGGACGAGGCGATGGCGGTCACGGTCGGCGAGGGCGAGTGGACCTACGAGGCGGTCGAGAACTGGGCGAAGCTGCCGCCGGGCTGGTCGTTCAAGGAGATCGGCGGCATCGGCTGCGATTCCAAGGACAATGTCTACGTCTTCAATCGCGGCGAGCACCCGATGATCGTGTTCGACTGCGACGGCAACTTCATCAAGAGCTGGGGCGAGGGCGTCTTCCCGCGCGCGCACGGCGTGCACGTCGGGCCGGACGAGACGCTGTGGCTGACCGACGACGCCGACCACACGGTCCGGCAATGCACGCTCGACGGCAAGGTGCTGCTCACCCTCGGCATCCCCGGCAAGCCCACGCCCTACATGAGCGGCGAGCCCTTCCATCGCTGCACGCACACGGCGCTGTCGCCGAAGGGCGAGATCTTCGTCGCCGACGGCTACGGCAACTCCTCGGTCCACAAGTATTCCCCCGACGGCAGGCATCTCAAGTCGTGGGGAGCGCCCGGCACCGATCCCGGCGAGTTCAACATCGTCCACAACATCACCTGCGACGCGGACGGCCTGGTCTACGTCGCCGACCGCGAGAACCACCGCGTCCAGGTGTTCGACGGCGAGGGCCGCTACCAGGGCCAGTGGAACAACATCCACCGCCCCTGCGCGCTCTGCATGCCGGCGGGCAGGCAGCGCGTCTGCTACATCGGCGAGCTCGGCCCCGGCCTAGCCGTCAACCGCAACATGCCGAACATCGGGCCGCGCATCGCGATCACCGACCACACCGGCAAGCGCCTCGCGCGCCTCGGATCGAACAGGGGACCGGGCCTGGGCCCGACCGAGTTCCAGGCGCCGCACGGCATCGCCGTCGACAGCCACGGCGACCTCTATGTCGGCGAGGTGTCGTGGACCAACTGGCCGACCTTCTATCCCGACAAGCCGCGCCCGGACAACCTCCGGTCCCTGCACAAGTTTCGGAAGATCAAGGCGGCGTGATCCCGACTCCGCTTGGAGCGGAAGCCGCCCCGGGCTAGCATTTCCTAACGGAAATGCCCTGGGGAGGATCGTCATGCGGGTTCTTGCCGCCGCCGTCGCGCTGTCGCTGATCGCAGGATCCGCCTACGCCCAGCCGAAGGTACTGCGCTATGCGCCGGCCGCCGATCTCACCCTGCTCGACCCGATGGTCGTCACGGCACTGGTGACGGCCGAGTACGGCATGATGGTCTACGACACGCTGTTCGCCTTCGACGCGACGATGAACATGAAGCCGCAGATGGTGCAGAACCACTCGGTCTCGCCGGATGGGCTCAGCTACTCGTTCAAGCTCCGCCCCGGCCTCAAGTTCCACAACGGCCAGCCGGTCACCTCGGCCGACGTCATCCCCTCGATCCGCCGCTTCATGAAGCGCGACCCGCTCGCCCGCCGCATGGACGCGGCGCTCGCCTCGATCGAGCCCGATGGCGCCGACGGCTTCAAGATGACCTTCAAGCAGCCCTTCCCCTTCGTCGAGCTGACGCTCGGCTGGAGCGGCTTCGGCATGGCCGCCATATATCCGAAGGCGGATGCGGAGGCCGATGCGATGAAGCCGATCACCGCCTCGATCGGCTCGGGCCCGTTCAAGTTCGTGCCGTCCGAGTGGAAGGTGGGCGCCACCGCCGTCTGGGAGAAGAACGCCGACTACGTGCCGCGCGCCGAAGCGCCGGACGGGCTATCCGGCGGCAAGATCCCGAAGGTCGACCGCATCGAGCTCAAGTACATGCCGGACGCGAGCACGCGCGGCAACGCGCTCAAGGTCGGCGAGATCGACCTGATCAGCCTGGTGCCGGTCGACCTCACGAAGATCTTCAAGGGCGATCCGAACATCGTCGTCGAGCGCATCGCGCAGATCGGCGGCGAGGGCGCCATCCGCATGAATCAGCTGCAGCCGCCCTTCAACAACCTGAAGGCCCGCCAGGCGCTGGCGCTGACGGTCGACCAGGCGGAGTTCATGGCCGCCGCCTATGGCGATCCGGAGTGGTGGGAGCAGAAGGGCTGTTATTCGTGGTTCGTCTGCGGCTCGCCCCTCGGCACCGAGGCGGGATCGGAGCCCCATCGGAAGCCCGACCTCGCCAAGGCGACCCAGCTCCTGAAGGAGTCGGGCTATGACGGGAAGCCCATCGTCATCCTGACCGTCACCGACGTTCCCTCGCAATACGGCATGGCCCAGGTGATGGCCGGCAACCTGCGCAAGATCGGCGCCAACGTCGATCTGCAGGCGGTCGACTTCGGCCAGCTCTTCGCCCGCCGCGAGAACCGCAAGACGCCGGCCGAAGGCGGCTGGAACCTGATCGTGCTGGGCTACAGCGCCATGCAGCTGGCGTCGCCACTCAACAACCCGATCATCGACTCGTCCTGCGAGCGCGCGCATTTCGGCTGGCCGTGCGACGAGACCATCGAGAAGCTGAAGACCGCCTATCTGAACGAGAACGACCCGCTGAAGCGCAAGACGATCGTCGAGGACCTCTCCAAGGCCGCGTGGAACTCGCTGCCCAGCATCCTGACCGGCATGTACTACAACGCGCTCGCCCGCCGCTCGACCCTGACCGGCGTGGTGCGCGCCCCGCACCTCGTCCTCTGGAACGCGGAGAAGAAGTAGGCGCGGCGGCTAGAACCGCCGCTGCGCCATCCAGCCGCGGACCTTCCTGGTCCACTCGCTGTCGGGGTTGGCGTTGTCGAGGCTGATGTCGAAGTGGTCGAAGCTCTCGAAGATCTTGTACTCGATCGGCGAGCCGGCCGCCTTCATCGCCTCGACGAAGGGCATGCCTGACTCGAGCACGTGCGGCAGGTCCTTGGCCCCCCAGGTGACGTAGAACGGGATCCGGTTGCCCTCGACGTAGGTCTGCGGGCTCGCCACCGGTGCGTCTTCGGGCTTCTTCAGGAAATGCTTGTTGCGCGCCTCGAGCGCGCCGATCTCGAACTTGTAGGTGCCGCTGACCGGCAGGCAGCCGCGGACCGCACGGCTCGGCACGCCGGCTTTCGCCAGCAGGTCGCGGCGCAGCACGGCGAGCGCCGCCAGATGCGCTCCGGCCGAATGCCCGCCGATGAACAGGCGCTCGGGGTCGCCGCCGAACCTCGCGATGTTGTCGTGCACCCAGGCGATCGCCGCGATCGTGTCGTCGAGCTGGGCGGGGAAGCGCTCGGGGATGAGGCGATATGAGGCAGAGACGAAGATCGCCGGCAGGTCGACGAAGGCCGGGGCCATGTAGCCCATCCATTCCTTGTAGCCGAACTCCCACCCGCCCCCGTGCAGGAAGATCAGCACCGGCACGTCCTTCGCACTCGCCTCCGTCGGCAGGTAGAGGTCGACCTTCTGCCAATAGTCGTCGCCATAGGCCTGGTCGAGGACGGTCCGTGCGCCCGTCATCGCCGCCTTGGAGCGCTTGAGGCACTCCGCGGCATAGGCCTCGCCCTCGTCCCCCATCTTCTTCTGCTCAGGCAGGTTGTCGAACGCCATGGCCGGCTCCTCGCTCGGGAGACATGAGCCTAGGCGCCCCGGGGCGGCCGGCGAAGCGCTTCCGGATCCTCCTGGAAGACGCTGAAACCAAACGATAATTTTCGTGATTTTGCACCGTCTGACCGCGCGCCTATAGAATGGCCGCATGGACGCCATCGCCGCCTACGGCAGTACGCCGGGGCCCGTCCAGCCGACCGCGGCCATCGTGGGCCGTCGTCCTGGACAAGAGGGAGGCACCGGAGAAAGCCGGTTTCAAGCCTCCGAAAGCCACTCTCACGGGGAGCTGGCTTCGACCTGCCCAACCTGCGGCCACAAGCTTAATCTGTCGGTCTGACTCGACCGACGCTTGAGGCTGGCCGGCACGGCCGCTCTGGGCGGCGGCCGCAACGCACCCTTTTGCCAGCCCCGAGAGTCCCGATGCCTTTCACCTTCGTGATGCTGCCGCCGCACACCGAGGTCGCCCGCGACTGGGCGACGCGTCTCGCCAAGGACGTGCCGGAGGCGAGGATCGTCGTGCCCGAAGGCGACAACGAGGCGATGGTCGCCATATCGGCGGCCGACGGCGCCTACGGCACGCCGACGCCGGCGCTCCTCGCCGAAGGCAAGAAGCTCCGCTGGTGGCAGGCGCCGATGGCGGCGCCGCCTGCCGGGTTTTACTCGAAAGAGCTCATCGCCCACCCCGCGCAGGTCACCAACATGCGCGAGATCTACAACGACCACATCGGCGCCCACGTCATGGCGTTCGTGCTGGCCTTCGCCCGCGACTTCCACACCTACCTGCCGCAGCAGATGAAGCGCGAGTGGAAGCAGAAGCCGCTCGACACCGGCGTGATCGACCTGCCGTCCTCGACGATGCTGATCGTGGGCCTGGGCGGCATCGGCGCCGAGACCGCGCGTCTGGCGTCCGCCTTCGGCATGACCGTGATCGCGACCGACGCCAGGCGCGCGCAGAAGCCGCCGACCGTCGCCGAGATGCACAAGCCCGACAGGCTCGACGATCTCCTGCCGCGCGCCGACTTCGTCGTGCTGACGATCCCGCACACGCCCGAGACCGAGGGCCTGTTCGGCCGGTCGAAGTTCCGGCGCATGAAGAAGTCCGCCTTCTTCATCAACATCGGCCGCGGCATGACGACCAGGCTCGACGACCTCGCCGCCTCGGTGCGGGCGGGCGAGATCGCCGGCGCCGCGCTCGACGTCTTCGAGATCGAGCCGCTGCCGAAGGACCACGCGCTGTGGACCCTGCCGAACGTGCTGCTGACGCCGCACACTGCCGGGTTCGGCCCGCACCTGAATGAGCGGCGCTACCAGATCATCCTCGACAATTGCCGGGCGATGGTGCGCGGCAAGCCGCTCCGCAACGTGGTCGACAAGGCGAACTGGTTCTAGTTGCCATGACCCAGGCAGCTCAGGTCGTGATCGTCGGCGGCGGCGGGGTCGGGTCCTCGATCGCCTATCACCTGACGGCGCGGCCGGACTTCAGCGGGTCGGTCGTCGTGGTCGAACGCGATCCCACCTATGCGCGCGCCTCCACTGCGCTCTCCGCCGGCGGCGTGCGCCAGCAGTTCTCGACCCGGGAGAACATCCGGCTCTCGCTCTACGGCGCGCATTTCATCCGCGACATCGGGCGCCTGCTTGAAGTGGACGGAGATAGACCGAGCATAAACTTCATCGAGGGCGGCTACCTGTTCCTCGCGACGCCGTCGGGCGTGCCGGTGCTGGAGGCCAATCACGCGCTGCAGAAGAGCGAAGGCGCCGACAACACGCTGCTCGACGCGCATGCGCTGAAGCAGCGCTTCCCCTGGATCGCGACCGACGGGCTGGCGCTCGGCTCGCTCGGGCTTTCGATGGAAGGCTGGTTCGATCCCTATGGCCTGCTGCAGGCCTTGAAGCGAAAGGCGCGCGCGCAGGGCGTGCGCTACGTGACCGACGAGGTCGTCGGCGTCGATCGCTCGGGCGACAGGCTGCAGGCGGTGACGCTCGCGTCCGGGGAACGCATCGAGGCCAGGTGGATCGTCAACGCCGCCGGACCGCATGCCGGCAAGCTCGCGGCGATGGCGGGGCTCGACCTGCCGGTCGTGCCGAAGAAGCGCTTCGTCTACGTCTTCGACTGCCGCGAGGACCTCAAGCCTCGCGTGCCGCTGCTGATCGATCCCTCCGGCGTCTGGGTGCGTCCCGAAGGCCCCGGCTATATCGGCGGCATCTCCCCGCCCGAGGACCAGGACCCGGACTGCGAGGACCTGGAGCTTTCCTACGATCTCTGGGAGGAGATCGTGTGGCCGACGCTGGCCGAGCGCGTCCCGGCCTTCGAGGCGATCAAGCTGCAGCGCGCCTGGGCCGGGCACTACGACTACAACACGCTCGACCAGAACGGCATCATCGGTGCGCATCCCGACGTGCCGAACTTCCTGCTGGCCAACGGCTTCTCCGGCCACGGCATCCAGCAGGCCCCGGCCACCGGCCGCGCGATCGCCGAGCTGATCTGCGACGGGAAGTTCACGACGATCGACCTGAGCCGCTTCGGCTACGAACGCATCCGAGACAAAAAGCCGCTGACCGAGCTCAACGTCGTCTAGAGCCGCTTCTCCATGTTCACGAAGGTCGGATGCGCATAGCCCGGATGCGCTTCCTCCGTCGTCTCGACGAAGCCGCAGGCGGCGAAGAGGCGGCGATTGTCGATCAGCACCAGGCGCGTCGAGAGATGCATCCGCGGCAGCCTGCGGCGGCGCGCCTCGTCCTCGGCCATCGTCAGCAGGCGCTTGGCGAATCCCTGGCCACGCCAATCGGGATGCACGGCGACGCGGCCGATGTAGAGACCGCCGTCTTCCTCGGACCATAGGAGGCACGCCGCCGGCCCTTCGACCATCGCGCCGCCACCACCCTTCGCGAAATGAGCGCGGATGCTGTCGCCGGATTCCTTGAGCGCCGACGGCAGCGGGTCCGTCACCACCGTCTGGCGGGCGAAGCAATGGCGGATGAGCGCGGCCAGCGCGTCGGCATCGACCGGCGTCGCGTGACGAAGACGCGGCGTCATGCGTCCAGGGCCGCCCGCTCGCCGGTGTCGATCGACTTGCGCATCGCGTCCAGCCGGCGCATCGCGGCGACGCCGTCGGCGATCTCCGGCACGTCGGCCTTCTCGCCGCGGACGCGCGCGAGGAATCCCTGAAGCAGCGCGCGGTAGCCCTTGTGGTCCTCGTCGGCGGCGACCGTCGGGTTCGGCTCCCACACCATCGTGTCGGCGTCGCCCGCCATCGTCGCGTCCGGATCGTCGGCCTTGAACGACGGATCGCGGACGTAGCGGACCTCGGTCACGTTGCGCACCTCGACGCGGCGGTGGTCGCCCATCACCTGCCACCATTCGACCGGAGCGCCCCTGGACTGAAGCGTGCCCATCGCCAGCGTGGCGAGCGCGCCCGAGCGGCAGTCGAGATCGACATGCAGCAGGAGCCGGCCCGGCGATGCTTCGTGCTTTCGCACGCGAAGCCCGGAGAGCGGCCCCATCAGCCACGGCACCAGGTCGAGATAGTGGACGCAGTGGTGCAGGTAGAATCCTGAGTAGTCCGGGTTGCCATGGAAGTAGGTCGGCGCGGTCATGTAGTGGCCGAGGAAGCCGGCGACGGGTCCGAATTCGGGCGCGCGGGTCAGGTTGAAGGCGACGCGGTTGGCGGTCGAGTGCCGCTTCATGAAGCCCAGCACCACCGGCTTCCTCGCGCGCTCGGCGGCGGCGAGGATCGCCTCGGCCTGGGCGGCAGTGGCGCCGGGCGGCTTCTCGACGAAGACCGGCAATCCTCTCGCCAGAGCCAGGGGCGCCAGCTCGGCATGGACCGCGGGGCCGACCGCGATGCCGACCGCATCCAGGCCAGGATGCTCGAGAAGGTCGCGGGCCCGGGCGAACGGCGCGGCACCCGGCGCCAGAAGCCGGGCACGGGCGAGCGCATCGGGCTGCGGATCGCAGATCGCGGCGACCTCCGCTCCCAGTCCCGCCAGCTTCGGCAGCAGCATCGCGGATGCATGCCGGCCGAGGCCGATCCAACCGATCTTCACGTGCCGCTCCTCCCGTAGACCCGGCAGTCTGCCCGACATCGAGAAAAGCCGTCGAGTGCAGTTTGTTACGTCCCGTCACCGTCTTGTCGCCGCTGCCTCCGGGCAAGCCCTGATAGCGTCACGCCGCTGCAACCCGGCGCCGGCGGCGCCCGACGGATGGATCGGCGCGCTCGCTGCGCCTCTGGATGCGAGATCGACTATGACGGAAGGATCAGCGGCCGTGCAGAGCGACGAAGCCGGCCGCGAGGACGAGTGGCTCCCCGGAAGCGGCCCGGAGGAGCCGGACTTGCCCCTCCTCGACAGCACATCCTCATATCCCCAAGGCACGATCCAGGCGCATGGCGCCCTTCTCGTCGTCAGTCCCGACAGCCTCCGCATCCTCCAGGCCAGCGCCAATGCCGAAAGCCTTCTCGGTCTCCGCTTCTCGCCCAATCTCGCGACCCCGATCCATGCGATCCCCGGAAGCGACGTCGACACCTGGATCGGCGAGCTGCTGCGCTGGCTGAAGGCCGGTGCCGAGACCACGTTCCTCAGGACCGCGCGCCTGCTCCGCCGGCCGATGCAGGTGATCGGCCATCGTACCGGGCAGGGAGTCGTGCTCGAGTTCGAGGAGGGACCCGAGCGCGAAGGCGATACCCTGATCGCGCTTCACCCGCGCCTCGGACAGTTCCTGACCGCGATCGAATCCGTCACCGACGTGCCGACGCTGGCCCGCATGGCCGCCCGCGAGCTTCGCGACATCACCGGCTTCAACCGCGTGTTCCTCTGCCGGTTCGAGGACGCGCGGGCCGTCGTCGTCGCCGACGATGTCGACGGGGCGTGGCCGCCGGCATCCCATGTGCGCCTCGCCGGCCCGCCCGCGGCGCCCATCGACCTGATGCGCTACCGGATCACGCGGCTCCACCTGGTCGCCGACGCCGGCCACCCGCCCTCGCCGATCCTTCCTAACCTTTCCCAGGTCGACGGAAAGCCGCTCGATCTCAGCCTCGCGGGCCTGCGGAGCGCCACCGGGGATCATCTCCAGTACCTCCGCCAGCTCGGCGCCGCCGCCTCGCTGACGGTATCGCTGGTCGTCGACGGGACGCTGTGGGGTCTGGTCGTCGGGCACAACCGCGCGCCGCTCAGGATCAACGCGCAGGTGCGGACGGCCTGCGATCTCCTCTGCCAGATGCTGGCAATGAGGATCGCGGCCGTTCGATAGCGCCTAGGTGCCCGCCGCTTCGAGAAAGCGCCGCAGCAGGCCGGCGCTCTTCTTGATGTCGCGGTCCTCGTCCCTGGTCGGCGCACGCCACTGCGCCAGCGGCACGCCGATCCGATCGTCGTCGCGCCGGAACGGCTCCAGCGTGATCGGTCCCTTGTACTGAGCCGCCGCCAGGCCGTGGCAGACCGTCGCCCAGTCGATATGGCCGGTGCCGAGGAAGCCGCGATGGTTCTCGTTCGCCTGGAAATGGACGAGGTGCTTGCCGACGCCCCTGATCGCCTCGAACAGGTCGGCTTCCTCCATGTTCATGTGGAAGGTGTCGAGCATGACGCCGAGACCCGGCGCGCGCGCCTTGCCGATCAGCTCCACCGCCTGGTGTCCGGTGTTGACCATGTCGGTCTCGAAGCGGTTCAGCGGCTCGACCGCGAGCACGACGTCGAGCGAGGCCGCATAGACGCCGGCTTCCGCCAGCGCTTCGGCAGCCCAGTCGATCCTGGCCTGGCGCTTCTTCGCGTCGACCGGCGCCGGCGCGCGGCCGGCGAAGACCAGCGGCGCGCCGTAGATCGGCCCGCCGACGATGCGCGCGCCGAGCGCGACCGCGACGTCGACGCAGCGGCGCAGATACTCGCGGCCTTGCTTGCGCGAGACCGGATCGTCGGACGTCGGATCGCGTTTCGGGTTCATCCGCGCGGCGAGCGCCACCGCGAGGCCGGCATCCTCGATCGCGACGCGCAGCTTGCCGATCGCGATCTCACCCGGCTCCGGCACCAGCATCTCGACGAAGTCGAGGTCGCACGCCTTCATCCGCTTCATCAGCGGCAGGTGCTGCGCGGTGAACGGCCGCGCATAGGACATCGAGATGATGCCGATCGGATTCATGCGCGAGTAACTTCAGGCCGGCGGCTTGCCCAAGGGTGCGCCGGCGCCGGTGCGCTCCAGGATCAGGCCGTAATGCTCGACCCGGCGGTGCTTGGCGAAGTTGAAGATCGAGGTCTTGTAGGTGTTGCAGCGGTCGAGGTCGACCATCGCCACCGCGACCTCGTCGTTCAAGCTCGTGCATTGCGCGACGATCTCGCCCGAGGGCGCGATGATGCAGCTCTGGCCGATCTGGTCGACGCCCTCCTCGACGCCGCACTTGGCGACGCCGACGACCCAGGTGCCGTTCTGGTAGGCGCCCGACTGCATCGAGAGATGGTTGTGGAAGTTGTTGAGGTCGTCGGTCTCGGGCATCGCGGGGTTGTGCACCGGCGTGTTGTAGCCCAGCATGACCAGCTCGACGCCCTGCAGGCCCATCACGCGATAGGTCTCGGGCCAGCGGCGGTCGTTGCAGATCGCGAGGCCCATCTTCCCGCCCATCGTCTCCCAGACCGGGAAACCCAGATCCCCGACCTCGAAGTAGCGCTTCTCCAGGTTCTGGAACGGATACCCCGGCTTGTAGTCGGTGACGCCCGGCAGGTGGATCTTCCGGTACTTGCCGACGATCTTTCCCTGCTTGTCGACCAGGATCGCCGTATTGAAGCGGCGCTTCCTGCCGGTCGAGAAATCGAGCTCGCAGTAGCCGAGCTTGAAGCCGATGCCCATCTTCTTCGCCGCGTCGAACAGCGGCTGGGTCGCCGGACCCGGCATCTCGCGCTCGAAGTAGCTGTCGAGCTCGTCCTCGTCCTCGATCCACCAATGCGGGAAGAACGCGGTCAGCGCCGCCTCGGTATAGACGACGATGTCGGCGCCCATCCGCTTGGCCGTCTCCATCATCGCGATCAGGCGCGCGACGACTTCCTGACGCGGCTGCGTCTTCGGGATCGGCCCCATCTGGGCCGCGGCGACGACGAGGGAACGTGACATGGGGAGCACCCTGGAAGGACAGGGCGCCCACTATGGCGGCGAATGGCTCTCAAAGGAAGAAGGCCCCTCACCCCGCCCTCTCCCGGTGGGGGAGGGGTTGGGGCGAGGGGTCGGAGGAAGTCAGCGCGTCGCCTGCGCGGTGCCCGAGAGCAGCGGCGTGATCCGGCGGATCGCGACGCGGCGGTTCTCGCGCGAGGCGCCTTCGGTCTGGACCTTGAGCAGCTCCTCGCCATAGCCCTGGGTCTGCAGGTTCTCCGGCGGCACGCCGAACTCCTCGGTCAGCACCATCGCCACGGACTCGGCGCGGCGGTCGGAGAGCGACAGGTTGTCGATCGTGCCGCCGACCGCATCCGTGTGGCCCTCGATCAGGAACATCTCGGCCGGGTTGCCGTCGACGATCCGCTTCATCGCGTTCGCGATGTCCTCGAGCTTCGCCGCCTGGGCGGGCTCGATCTGCCACGACCCGGTCTCGAAGGTGATCGTGTCGACGTCGATGCGCGGCATGCGGTCGCGCACCTGGACGCTCTGGCGGATCTCGTCCAAGGAGTACGGACGCTCGATCACCTCGACCGGCGGCGCCTGCAGCGCATCGACGATCACCGGCATCGGCGCGCGCGCCGCCTCGACGATGTAGCGCTCGCGCGGGATCGCGATCCTGGGCGGCGGCAGGTAGACCACCGGCGGCGGGCCGAAATGCGGGCGCGGGCGGTTGTCGATCAGCACATATTCGCGCCCGAAGCGGTCAACGCTGGTGCGGCGGACCAGGCGATCGTAGCGGTCGGTCACGCTGACGATGCGCGTGCCGTCGGGGCGGAAGACCGTGGTGACCGTGTCGGCGCCGCGTCGTTCGACCCGCACGTCGCGCGCCCGCGCGCGCAGCCGGTCGGCGTCGTCGTGGCGGATGATCGTGCGGTTGCCGTCGCTGACGATCGTGCGGCCGGGCTCGCGGATCACCGTGCGCCCGTCCTCGCGCGAGGTCGTGCGCCGCTCGCGGATGTCGTCGAGCCGGCGGTTGCGCCACTCGTCGCGACGCCATTCGTCGCGGCGATCCGCGCGGCGCGTGTCGGGCGCCGCGTGCGTCGGAGCCGGCGCGGCGGGGGCCTGGGTCGCGGTGCGCGCCTGCGGCTGGACCGGAGCCGGAGCCGGAGCCGGAGCCGGCTGAGTCGGGACCACCTGCGCCTGGGGCGGCGCGTCGCGTCGACGCTCGAAACGCCGGCGATCGCGGCTGTCGTCGGGTGCGGGCTGAGGCGCGGCGGCCTGCGGGGCCTGGACCGTCGGCAGCGACACCGGCGGGAGCTTCGGCTGTGGCGCAGCCTGTGCCGGAGCCGGTTGCGGCTGCGGGGGCTGCGGCGCCTGGGCGTTGTTCTGGCGGCGCCGCTCCTCACGGCGCTCCTCGCGCCGTTCGCGGCGTTCGGATCGACGGCGGTCGCGGGAATTCTCGTCCTCCGCCTGCGCGGGCGGCTGTGCGGCGGGTGCCTGTGCCAAGTTCGTGCGCGGCTGGGCGGACGCGGAGGCCGCAGCGAGAAGCGCAAGCGCGCTGCCGGACAGGAGCACGGTTCTGAACGTCTTCATCGGAATTCCCTCTCTCCACGGAGGACTCAAGCGAGGTCTTAAGTACCCCTCGCTTGGATCGTTCCGCGCCGAGAGAGGTGCGGTATCCCGATGACCTAAGTGGTGCGCGACCCCGGGACGACATCGACGACCGCGTGGTCCGGCGCCTTCGTCAGCACCAGGTCGGCGGCGGCGCGGTCGGCGACGATATGGTCGCGCAGGTTCGGCAGGTTGATCTTGGCCCAGACATGGGCGGCGAAGTCCAGGCGCTCGCCCGGCGTCTTGTCGCGATAGGCATAATAGAACGACTTCGGATCGTCGACGCCGGCGACCATCAGCGGCACCAGGCGGTCGATGAACCACCGTTCGATCGTCGCCTCCTCGGCATCGAGATAGATCAGGCAATCGATCAGGCGCGGCTCGCCCGGATTCTCGATCTGCGCCAGGTGCAGCCCGTCGAGGATCGCCACCTCGGGCGCCTCGACCACATGCGCGTTGTCCGGGTCGACGTCGTAGACGGTGTGCGAGTAGAGCGGCACCCGGACCCGCTCGCCCAGGCGGATCGCCCGGACCGCGGCGCGGAGCGCCTCCACGTCGAAGGATTCCGGAAAGCCCTTCCGGCCCTTGAGGCCGCGTTCGGCGATCGTCTTGTTGGGGAGGAGGAAGCCGTCGGTCGAGACGATCTCGACACGGGGCGCTTCGGGCAGGGCGGCGATCGCCTGGCCGAGCGCGCGCGCGAAGGTGCTCTTGCCGACCGCGACGCTGCCGCCGACGCCGATGACAAAGGGGCCGCGAGCCGGGCGGCGACGCATCACTTCGGCCAGAATCGCGTCCATTCCGGGCATGAGGGTCTTTATCACGAGGGCGACTCGCCCATCCATCCCAGGGCTTTCCCCGATTTTCGTGGATTTTTAGAAATTATTTACCAGTCCTGTCGGACTTTCCCGCGAATGCTTCCCCTGGCCTCCTCTCCCCGACCGGATCCTTGCCCGATGACGTCGGCCTCGCTCGCGTCCGGCAAGCGTCCCCGGACCCTGCTGTTCTGGCTCCGCTGGCTGGTCTTCGCCTGCATCGTGCCGGCGGCGGCGATGGCGGGCTTCCTGATCTACGAGTCCTACAAGAGCGAGCGCTCGAATGCCGAGCGCGAGATGGTGGCGACCGCCCGCGCGCTGATGCAGACGGTCGATGCCGAGATCTCCGGCATCCATGCGATCCTTCAGGTCTTCGCCGCCTCGCCGACGCTCCGCTCCGGCAATCTCGAAGCCTTCTACGACGAGGCGAAGGCGCTGCTTGCGACCCAGGACGCCAGCAATCTCGTCGTCCACGACCCGACCGGCCAGCAGCTCCTCAACACGATCCGCCCCTATGGCTCGCCCCTGCCGCGCGAGAGCAACATGGCGATGATCGAACGCGCGATCGAGACCGGGAAGCCGGTGGTCTCCGACCTCTTCGTCGGGCCGGCGACGGGCAAGCTGGTGGTCGGCAATACGGTGCCGGTGATCATCGACGGCCAGGTGAGGTACCTGGTCGGCATGGGCATGTTCTCCGAGCGACTCGGCGAGGTGCTGAAGCGCCAGATGATTCCGGATGGCTGGGTCGTCGCGATCCTGGACCGCACCGGCACCGTCGGCGCGCTCAACTGGGATCCGGGCGACGTGATCGGCAGGAAGGCGCCGGCGCGGTTCCTCGAACGCTCGAGCCAGGGCGACGAAGGCGCCTTCGAAGGCGTGGCGCCGAGGGGCCTGCCGGTGCTGGCCGGATTCAGCCGGTCGCCGCGCACCGGCTGGATGATCGCCTTCGCGGTTCCCATCCACCAGGTGACGACCGTTCTCTTCCAGGCGCTGATCGTCAACGTGGTGCTGGCGCTGCTGGTGCTCCTGGTCGGCGTGATCATGGCCAACGCGGTCGCGAAGCGGGTCACGCGCTCGCTGGACGCGCTGGCGGCCCCGGCGCTGGCGCTGGGCTCGGAGACAAAGGTCCAGGTGCCGGCGGTCGAGATCAAGGAAGTTGCCGTCCTCGGCCAGGCGCTGCAGAAGGCCGCCGACCTGATCGACGCCCGCGCCAGGGAGCGCGACCTGGCCGACAACGCCAACCGCGCCAAGTCCGAGTTCCTGGCGCTGATGAGCCACGAGCTGCGCACGCCGATGAACGGCATCCTGGGCTTCGCGCAGCTGATGGACCGCCCCTACTTCGGCGAGCTCAACGACAAGCAGCGCGAGTTCGTGGGCCACATCCTCTCGGCCGGCACCCACCTGCTGGGGCTGATCGACGACGTGCTCGACCTCGCCAAGATCGACGCGGGCCGCCTCTCGGTCTCGACCGAGCGCGTCGACCTCGTGCCGCTGATGAAGTCGGTGGTCGCCACGCTGGTGCAGTCGGCGGAGAAGACCGGCATCTCGGTCGAGGCCGGCGACTTCGGCGTGGGATTGCCGCCGATCCATGTCGACCGCGTGCGCCTGGCGCAGGTGCTGATCAATCTCGGCGTCAACGCGATCAAGTACAACCGGCCGCGGGGCTCGGTGTCCTTCGCCTATGAGCGGGTCGGCGACGACAAGGTGCGCATCGCCGTCGTCGACACCGGCGAGGGCATTCCGCGGCACCGCCAGGCCGAGCTGTTCCAGCCGTTCAACCGGCTCGGCGCCGAATCCCGGGCGATCGAGGGCACCGGCATCGGCCTGGCCCTCAGCCGGCGCCTGGTCGAGCTGATGGGCGGCACGATCGCCTTCGCCTCGACCGAGGGCGTGGGCAGCCGCTTCTGGATCGACGTGCCGGCGCATACCGGCTCGCCCGCGCAGATCGCGCCGGCGGCGTTGCACGAAGGCCTCTCGCTGCGCTCCGGCTTCTCGGTGCTGCACGTCGAGGACAACCCGGCCAACCGCGTGCTGGTGAAGAACATCCTGGCCACGCTGGACGACGTGAGGGTGATCGAGGCGGCCGACGGAACGGCCGGCATCCAGATGGCCCGGCACTATCGGCCGGACCTGATCATCCTCGACATCAACCTCGTCGACATCGACGGCTACGAGGTGCTGCGCCGGATCCGCGAGACCCAGGCGATCGCCAGGACGCCGGTGCTGGCCTTGAGCGCCGGCGCGCTCCCCGGCGACATCGCGCGGGGCCTGAAGGCCGGCTTCGACGCCTATCTCACCAAGCCGTTCGACGTCCGCACATTCCTCGAGGCGGTCGACGCCGCGCTTTCCCGCGGCGGCGTCGAGGAGAGGCCGCGGAAGACCGCCTGAGCGTCACGGCGCAAAGGCCGGGCAGGAGCCGCCGCCTCCGTATCCCCCGCGCGTGACGCGAGCGAGGGCCGGACAGGGCATTTCGCCGATCCGCGTCGTGCCGCCTTCGCTTGCCGGGTCTTCCCCGTTTCGATACGACGGTCCGCGAAGCTCAGGGAGGCGTGCCCATGACCGTCGTCGGCAGGATCGGCCCATCGGAATCGGCGGAGCGCCAGGCGCGGATCGAGCTCGCCGCCTGTTTCCGCCTCGCCAACCGCTTCGGCTGGAACGAGGGGATCGCCAACCATTTCTCGGTCGAGATCGCGCCCGACCGCTACCTCTTGAATCCCTACGAGCTGCACTTCCGCGAGATCACCGCCTCGAACCTGCTGGTCGTCGACGGCGAGGGCAAGGTGCATTCGGGCCAGGGCCAGGTGCGGAGCGCCGCCTTCTATCTCCACCCTCGGCTGCACACGCTGCTGCCCCGCGCCAAGGCGATCATCCACGCGCATCCGCCCTATGCCACCGCGATCTCCTGCGTGAAGGGCGGACGGCTCGACCAGTCGAGCGCGCATGCGATGCTGTTCGGCCGCCAGGTCTGCTACGACGACGAGATGGGCGGCGCGGTCAGCGAGGCCGAGGTCCAGCGCCTGGTCTCCAAGGTCGGCGACAAGACCATCGTCGTGCAGGCGATGCATGGCTTGACCACGCTCGGCAACACGATCGCGGACGCCTTCGACAACTTCTACTTCGCCGAGAAGTGGGCGCAGAACACCATCCTGAAGAAGCCGATGGGCGAACCCTGGCGGATCGCTGACAACCTGCTCTGGAACTCCCCCGACCGCGACAGGACGCTGACGCCGCGGGCGCAGCAGGCGCACCTGAACGCGTGGATGCGCGTGCTCGACAAGGAAGAGGCGGACTACAGGAACTAGCCGCCGGACCTATTGCGGAGGCGGCGGCCGCATCGAGGAGTGGAAGTGAGCGATCGCCCAGCCGCCGGCGCCCTTCGCGACCAGCAGCGTGTAGCGCGCCGGCGCGGTTTCCTTCCTGCCCTCGCGTGTGTGCCAGAAGGTGCAGCGGCCGGAGAACAGCACGGCGGTGTCGGAAAGCGCGAGCGTCTCGGTCGTGTCCAGCCCGACGCCCTTCGGCAGGTTCACCTTCATCGCCGGGGTGAAGTAGGCGAGCACGGAGTCGGGGCCGCGCCCGGGCTCCGCCATCGCGGTGCCGACGAAGACCGAGTCCGGCGCGAAGAGGGCGGCGATGCCGGAAGCGTCGGCGGCATTGAAGGCGGCCAGGAACCTGGCGACGACGGCGGAGGCTTCGGGTTCCGCCCCGGTTTCTTTGCTCATGCGGCGCGCATGCTGAAAGCATCGACCGCCGATCGCAAGTCACATTTGCTGAAGCACCCGCACCTGAGCTCGTCCGGCGACGACGGCCCGCCTCACTTTCGCCGCCTTGCTGAATGATCGTCTCGCCCCGCCGGACAACCGGGCAAGCCGGCAACAGGGGAGGACGAAGGCGATGCTCGATCCACGGCGCGGCGTCCTGAGCCCTTCCCGCCGCGCCCTGATGACCGGTCTCGCCGCGCTGCCGCTCGCGAGCCTGGCGGCGCCGGCTTTCGCCGCGCTCCGCATCGACATCACCCGCGGCAAGGTCGAGCCGCTGCCGATAGCGGTCTCGCCTTTCACGGCGGGCAGGCCCGACGGGGCGCAGACCGGCGTCAACGTCGCCGGCGTCGTCTCGGCCGATCTCGAGCGCTCGGGATTGTTCAGGCCGCTCAACCCGCGCTCCTTCGTGCAGACGCCGGAAGCGCTCAGGGCCGGCCCCCGCTTCGCCGACTGGCGCGTGATCGGCGCGCAGGCCCTCGTGCAAGGCCATGTCGAGACGCTGGGAGACGGCCGGCTCAAGGTCGAGTTCCGGCTCTACGACGTGTTCGCGGGCGAGCAGATGACCGGGCTCGCCTACTTCTCGACGCCGGCGAACTGGCGGCGCATGGCGCACTTCGTCTCGGACGCGATCTACAAGCGCATCACCGGCGAGGACGGCTACTTCGACACGCGCATCGTCTACATCGCCGAGAGCGGGCCGAAGACGCGGCCGATCAAGCGGCTCGCGATCATGGACCAGGACGGCGCCAACCATAAGTTCCTGACCGACGGCGCCGACATGGTGCTGACGCCGCGATTCTCGCCGACGGCGCAGGAGATCACCTACCTCTCCTATTTCCGGAACGAGCCGCGCGTCTATCTCTTCAACATCGACTCAGGAAGGCAGGAGCTGGTCGGCAACTTCCCCGGCATGACCTTCGCGCCGCGCTTCTCGCCCGACGGGCAGAAGGTGATCTTCGCGATGGCGAGCGAGGGCCGGTCGAACCTCTACACGCTCGACCTTAGGACGCGGCAGCAGACCCGGCTCACCACCGGCAATGCGCTCGATGTCTCGCCGAGCTACTCGCCCGACAGCAAGCGGATCGTGTTCAGCTCCGACCGCGGCGGCAAGCCGAACCTCTACACGATGAACGCGAACGGCGGCGAGGCGCAGCGCATCAGCTTCGGCGAAGGCCGCTTCCACACGCCGGTGTGGAGCCCGAGAGGCGACCTGATCGCCTACACGCAGGAGAAGGACGGCTTCGCCCTCGGCGTGATGCGTCCCGACGGCTCGGGCGCGCGAACCTTGAGCAAGAGCTGGCTCCAGGACGGCCCGACCTGGGCGCCGAACGGCCGCGTGCTGATGTTCTACCGCCAGTCGGACGCGTGGGGCCGAGGCGGCAAGGTGCGCCTCTACTCGATCGACCTGACCGGCTTCAACGAGCGCGAGGTGGTGACGCCGACGGAGGGCTCCGATCCGGCGTGGTCGCCGTTGTTGCCGTAACACACGGCGCCATTCGGGCGGCTACTCCGGCCGCGTGCCCTTGGTCATGAGGCCGTGCATGCGGCGGCGGCCAAGTCCTGCGAAGCTGTCGCGGCGATGCATGGTGCAGCGGTTGTCCCAGATGACGACATCGTTAAGCTGCCACTCCTGCGTCCACGAGTTCTCGTCGCGGCCAGCGTAGGACCAGAGTTCGTCGAGCAACGCTTCGCTCTTCGCCAGCACCAGGCCCGGGATATAGGCGCCGAAGCGCCGGCCGAGATAAAGCGATTTACGGCCGGTTTCCGGATGCGTGCGGATGATCGGGTGGATCGGCCCCGGCATCTCGCGCACGTCCCTGGTCTCGATGTGGTCCCAGCCCGGCCAGGCGCCGTACTGAGGGTTGTGGCTCGCCTGGTGCTTGATCGTGAGCCGCGCGAGGCGCGCCTTCAACTCGTCCGGCAGGATGTCGTAGGCACGATACATGTCGGTGAAGCGCGTATTGCCGCCCGTCGGCGGCACTTCGCGTGCGCACAGCATCGTCAGGGCGGAGGGCATATCGGTGAACGAGAGATCGGTGTGCCAGTCGAGTTCGCCGTCGCCGTGATGGCCGATAGCGACGCCGTTCTCGACGATGTTGGAGACAACGCTCATCAGCGGCGACTCCGGCACATAGACCTTCCGATCCTTCACGTAGTCGGGCGAGGTGTGCAGCTCGCCGAAGCGCGCGACAAAGCGCGTGAACTGGACGTCGTCCATCCGATGCCCGCGCAACCGCACCACGAGATACTCAGCGATCGCACGGCGGATTGCCTGGATATTCTCGTCGGTCGCTTCGTTGAGATCGCCACCGGTGACCTCGGCCGCGAAGGGTCCGCCGAGCGGGCGGACGCGGAGATCGTTGGCGCGGACGGTGACGGTCATGGGATCTTCGGTCGACATGAGTACGTTCCTAATCCTGTCATCTTTAACGATCATCATCCGACTCAGCATCGACTTGATATGCTCCCGCCACGCACGACGCTCAAGAGAGAGAAAACTTCTATCGTCGTTAGACACGTTCATCCCCTACGAGACATCGCATAGGGAGCTGACTGAGCGCACACATCCGGCATCGCTTCACGTCTAGGATCGGAAGTCACCCCATCCCGATCTCCCTCAAGAACTCCGCCGTCGTCCTTTGCCGGTAATAGCTCTTGATCGCGCGCTGCGTGAAGTCGCGGCGTTCTTTCGTGTAGATCGTGCAGGCATCGGTGACCTTCGTCACCAGGTAGCCGAGGTCGCAGGCGCTGCGCGCGGCGCCGTCGATGCACTGGTCGGTGACGATGCCGAAGATAGCCGAGCGTTCGCAGCACGTCGTCGATGTTGGCCGAGGGAAAGACGTAGCCGCCGTGAGAACGGCAGTAGGCTCACGCAAGAACCCGTAAACCGTGCTTCTGCACCACGGCCAGTAACTTGAGGGCCATGCCGCTTGGGCGCTTGGCGCCTGTCTCCCATTTTTCAACGGTACTCGCGCTCGTATTGAGGAAGCGGGCAAACACCGGCTGGCTGACGTTGTTGCTCACCCGGATCTTCTTGATCTGGGAAGGCTCGACCGGCGAAAGCGGCGCCAGACAAGACTCGTCGAAGGTTCGCATGGTGGCCTTGTCGATCGCGCCAACCTTGAGGAGCGCAGAAGCCGACGAGTGAATGGACTCGAAGGCATCGCTCTTGAACCTACGCTTCGTCGCCATTGCATATCTCCGCTAGTTCACCGGCCTGAACCAGCTTATCCAGCTGCTGGCTCGTCAGCTTTTCCCGGACCTTGGCAAGCTTCCGGAAACCTTCCAGTTCGTCGGCATCGATATTGTCCCGGTCCTTCTTCGCGAAGAGGTACTGAAACATCCAGTGCCTCCTACCTTTCGCAAGAATGATGGCCCGATGCATGTTCCTGTTGAGCCGCTTCTTGAACACGCTGCCGCCCAGGTCATCGGCTTGGCCGCGCATCACTTCCTTGATGGCCTCACACAGCTCCGCGTCTCCGATGTGAGCTTTTCTCGCCGCCTTCGAGAACCAAGCGGTCTTGAATATGCGCTCGGTTTTCGAAGCGGGCTTCGCCACGCCACATATGTAGCACCTGGTGCTATCTTTTACAAGACGCGCGTGCCGTCGATGCACCAGTCGGTGACGATTCCGAAGATTACCGCTTACTCCGTGCCGTGGGGCGCAGCACGTAGTCGATGCCGGTCGAGCGGAAGACGGTGCCGGAGGTCTTCGGCAGCACGGTCGCGCTCCTTGCCCGTGTCC
>CAZDGR010000022.1:0-22792 GCA_964504845.1 uncultured Rhizobium sp.
GGTTGCGGATGTCGTCGAGACGGTCGGCGAGACGATCGGCGATCTCGCGCAGCAGGAAGTCCGCGCCGTCGAGACCGCTCGCGGCCTGCGTGCGATGCAGGCGCACGCGCCGGCGATCGAAGACCCGCGCGCCTTCCGGGACGGTTCCGCTCATGCGCCCTTATGGCACGCCGTTGACAGGTTGAGCGAGGCCTCGCCACCATCGGCGCGGATGACCACGACGATCCTCGGATTCGGCAAGCGGCTGGGAAAGGCGGCGCTCGACGCGCTGCTGCCGCCGCTGTGCCTCGCATGCCAGACGGTCGTCGACCAGCCGGGCGCGGTCTGCCCTTCGTGCTGGGCCAAGCTTACGTTCCTGGGATCGCCGATGTGCCGGCGCTGCGGGCTTCCCTTCGCGCACGACGTCGGTCCTGCTGCCGAATGTGCCGCCTGCGTCGCCGACCCGCCGCCCTGGGAACAGGCCCGCGCCGTCTTCGCCTATGACGAGGCCAGCCGCGGCCTGGTGCTGGGGTTCAAGCATTCCGACCGGCTGCATGCCGCCCCGGCCTTCGGGCGCTGGCTCGCGCGCGCCGGCGCCGAGCTCGCGGGCGAGGCCGACATCGTCGCACCGGTACCGCTGCATTGGCTCAGGTTGGCGCTCCGCCGCTACAACCAGGCCGCCCTCCTGGCCCAGGCGCTGGCGGCGACGGCCGGCGGCACCTGCATTCCCGACCTCCTGAAGCGGACCCGCCGGACGCCGAGCCAGGGCAAGCTCAGCCGCGGCGAGCGCCTGAAGAACGTCGCTGGCGCCTTCGGCGTCCGCCCGCGCCATCGCGACCGGGTCGAAGGCAAGCGCGTACTGCTGGTCGACGACGTGCTGACCACCGGCGCCACGGCGCGCGCCTGCGCCAAGGCGCTGCTGGCGGCCGGCGCCTCCGCCGTCGACGTCGTCACTCTGGCCCGGGTGATCCGCGCCGAGTGAGAGGACCCTTGTAGCGAACGGCCGACGTCGTACATAAATTTATGAACAAACACCGACCCGGGCTCGAGGACGATGGCCAACGTCGAGATCTATGTCAGCGCCTATTGCCCCTATTGCCACCGCGCCAAGGCGCTGCTGGACTCGAAGGGCGTGAAGTACAAGGAATATGTCGTCGACGGCGACGACGATCTCCGCGACAAGATGATCGAGCGCGCCGGCGGCCGCTACACGGTCCCGCAGGTGTTCATCGACAGTGTCGGCGTCGGCGGCTCGGACGACATCCATGACCTCGACCGCCGCGGCAAGCTGAACCCCCTCCTGGGACTCTAGTGCTCGGTATTTAGGCACGATTTTCCGCTTCGGCTTCAAAGGCCCGCCAAGCTAGGCTGGAACCTTCCAAGGAAGGCCGCATCAGACGGCCGATCAGGGAAGGACGGTCGAAAGGGTGACCACCGGGCACCAGCACGGCGCAAGCGCGGAGCCGTTGCTGTCCATCGAGGATCTGCACGTCCACTTCGTCACCTCGCGGGGCGTGGTGCGCGCGGTCGAGGGCGTCAGCTACCAGGTCAATAAGGGCGAGATCGTCGCCGTGGTCGGCGAATCCGGCTGCGGCAAGTCGGTGACCTCGCTGACGGTGATGCGCCTCCTTGCCCAGCCGGCGGGCCGGGTCGTCGGCGGGCGGATCATGTTCGAAGGCCGTGACCTCCTGACCCTCGGCGACGAGGAGATGCGCGCGATCCGCGGCCGCGACATCGCGATGATCTTCCAGGAGCCGATGACCTCGCTGAACCCGGTCCTGTCGATCGGGCTTCAGATCATGGAGCCGCTGACCATCCATCTCGGCATGAGCGAGGCGCAGGCGCGGGCGCGCGCGGTCGAGCTGATGGGCCTGGTCGGCATCACCGATCCCGAGCGCCGGCTCGACCAGTATCCGCACCAGCTTTCCGGCGGCATGCGCCAGCGCGTAATGATCGCGATCGGGCTCGCCTGCAATCCGAAGCTGATCATCGCCGACGAGCCGACCACCGCGCTCGACGTCACCATCCAGGCGCAGATCCTCGAGCTGATGAAGGATCTGGTGCGCCGGCTCGGCATCGCGCTCGTGATCATCACCCACAATCTCGGCATCGTCGCCAGATACGCCGACCGGGTGAATGTGATGTACGCCGCGCGCATCGTCGAGCAGGGCACCGCCGACGAGGTGTTCCTCGCACCGAAGCATCCCTACGCGATCGGCCTGATGCGCTCGGTGCCGCGTCTCGACCGGCCGCGTGGAACGCGGCTCGAGACCATCGAAGGCCTGCCGCCGAACCTGCTGAAGCCGCCGACCGGCTGCCGCTTCGCGGAGCGCTGTCCCTACCGGATCGAGATCTGCGCCACCGACCCGCCCCTGGCGCCGGTCGATGGCGATCATCTGTCAGCTTGCCACCGCGCCCGCGAGCTGCCGCTGGCCGCCGCTGCGACATCGGCCTCGGCCGTCGTGCCGACCGTCGACTTGTCGGCGCAGCCCACCCTCCTCGAGGTCGAGCACCTCGCGAAGCACTTCAAGGTGTCGGCCCGCGGCCTTCTCGGCGGCGACACCAAGACGGTGAAGGCGGTCAACGACGTCTCCTTCACGATCGCGCGCGGCGAGACGCTGGGCCTCGTCGGCGAATCCGGCTGCGGCAAGACCACGATCGGCCGCGTCGTGCTCAGGCTCGACGATCCAACCGCAGGCGAGATCCGCTACGACGGCCAGGACCTCGGGCGCGCCGCCGGCAGGGAGATGCAGAAGCTCCGCCGGCAGATCCAGGTGATCTTCCAGGACCCTTTCTCGTCGCTGAACCCGCGCATGAGCGTCGGCGAGATCATCGGCGAGCCGCTGTCCGTCTATAGGCTCGAGCCCGATTCCAAGCGTGCGAAGGAGCGCGTCGGCGAGCTTCTGACCCAGGTCGGGCTCTTCCCCTACATGGCCGAGCGCTACCCGCACGAGCTTTCCGGCGGCCAGCGCCAGCGGGTCGGCATCGCCCGCGCGCTCGCACTTGAACCTTCGTTCATCGTCTGCGACGAGCCGGTCTCGGCCCTCGACGTCTCGATCCAGGGCCAGATCATCAACCTGCTGGAAGACCTGCAGCGCCGCTACGGCCTCACCTTCCTGTTCATCGCCCACGATCTGGCGGTGGTCCGCCACATCTCCCATCGCGTTGCCGTGATGTATCTCGGCCGGATCATGGAGGTGGCCGACCGCGACACGCTCTATGCCGCGCCGCAGCATCCCTATACCCAGGCGTTGCTCGATGCAGCACCGGTGCCCGATCCGCTGATCGAGCGCTCGCGGGCTCCCCGGGCGCTCACCGGCGAGCTACCATCGCCCTTGAATCCGCCGACCGGCTGCGTGTTCCATACCCGCTGCCCGAAGGCGATCGACGACTGCCGGCGCGTCGTGCCGGAGCTGCGCGAAGTACGACCGAACCAACTTGCCGCCTGCATCAGGCTCTGAGGGAGGACGTCATGAAAGCACTCGCGTACTTTGGACTGGCGGCTCTGCTGGCGCTGCCGGCGACCGCCTCCGCCCAGACGCCGAAGAAGGGCGGAACGTTGGTCTACGCCATCAGCGCCGAGACCCCGACCTACGACTGCTCGGCGACCGACACCTATGCGGGGCTCCACTTCCTGGCACCGTTCTACTCGACGCTGCTCAAGTTCGACCTCGCGGCATATCCTAAGGTGATGGGCGACCTCGCCGAGAGCTGGACCATCTCGCCGGACAAGAAGACCTACACCTTCAAGCTCCGCAACAACGTCACCTGGCACGACGGCTCGCCGTTCAGCTCGGCCGACATCAAGGCGACCTACGACCGGCTCCGCAACCCGCCGACCGGCGTGGTCTCGACTCGCAGGGCCACATTCGCCGACATCGACACGATCGACACGCCCGACCCCACGACGGTGGTGTTCAAGCTGTCGGCGGTGAACCCGGCGATGCTCGAGCACTTCGCGAGCCCGTGGAACTGCGTCTATTCGGCGGCGAAGCTGAAGGACGATCCGCAGTTCCCGACCAAGACGATCATGGGAACCGGCGCCTTCAGGTTCACCGAGCACGTCAAGGGCAGCCATGTCTCCGGCGTGAAGAACGACAAGTACTTCCTGCCCGACCGTCCCTATCTCGACGGCTTCAAGGGCGTCTTCATCCTGCAGCCGGCGGCGATGCTGAACGCGCTCCAGGGCGGCCAGGTGATGGGCGAGTTCCGCTCGGTTTCGCCGGCCGAGCGCGACCGCCTGGTCCAGGGCATGGGCGACAAGGTCCGGATCGAGGAGTCGAGCTGGACGCTCAACCTCCTGATCGCCTTCAACACCGAGAAGAAGCCGTTCGACGACGTCCGCGTCCGCAGGGCGCTGTCGCTGGCGCTGGACCGTTGGGGCGGAAGCCAGGGCCTCTCGCGGACCTCGACTCTGCGCCAGGTCGGCGGCGTCATCCGTCCGGGCTCGCCGATCGCGACGCCTGAAGCCGATCTCGTGAAGTTCCCCGGTTTCGGCAAGGACATCGCCGCCAATCGCGCCGAGGCCAAGAAGCTGCTGGCGGAAGCCGGCGTGCCGAACCTCAAGTTCGAGCTGGTCAACCGCACGATCGCCCAGCCCTATACGCCTGCCGGCATCTACGTCGTCGACCAGTGGCGCCAGATCGGCGTCGAGGTCCAGCACAAGCAGATGGAGACCTCGCCCTATCTCGCCGCGCTGAACTCCGGCAACTACGAGGTGGCGATCGACTTCTCCAACCTGTTCATGGACGAGCCGAGCCTGGCGCTGGCCAAGTACGTCTCGTTCGACAAGGCGCCGGAGAACCGCTCGCGCGCGATCGACCGCGAGCTCGACGGGCTCTACGAGAAGCAGAACCGCGCGGCCAGCGACGCCGAGCGGATCGGCTTCATCCGCCAGTTCGAGGCACGGCTGCTGACCCAGGCCTACCAGGTGCCGCTGCTGTGGTGGCACCGCATCGTGGCGACCAACAAGGTCGTCATGGGCTGGCAGATGTCGCCGAGCCACAATCTCGGCCAGGACCTGGTCAATGTCTGGCTGAACCAGTAGGCGGACCCAAGGACGCCCTCTCCCGCGACGGCGAGGGCGTCCGTCTTCCGATGCTCTCCTACCTCGCCAACCGCACGCTGATGATGGTGCCGACGCTGTTCGGCGTCGCGGTGCTGATCTTCTTCCTGTTGCGCGTCGTGCCCGGCGACATCGTCGAGGTCAAGCTGCGCGGCGACGGCGGCACGGTCTCGGCCGAGACGCTGGAGGCCGAGCGCAAGCGCATGGGGCTCGACAAGCCGCTCGTCGCCCAGTTCGGCGACTGGATGATGGGCATGGCGACCTTCGACTTCGGCAGGTCGATGTGGACCGACCGCCCGGTGTCCGAGGAGATCGCCGCCCGCATCGAGCTCTCGATCGAGGTCGCGATCATGGCCTCGATCATAGCGGTGCTGATCGCGATCCCGCTCGGCACGCTCTCCGCGCTCTTCCGGGACACCTGGATAGACTACGTCATCCGATTGTTCACGATCGCCGGCCTCGCCGTCCCGTCGTTCTGGCTCGGCATGCTGGTGATCCTGTCGCTGCTCAGCTTCTTCAACTGGCTGCCGCCGATCACCTACACGCCGATCTACGTCGACCCGATCGCCAACCTCTCGCAGCTGGTCTGGCCGGCGGCGGCGGTGGGATACCGCTACGCCGCGGTGGTCGCGCGCATGGTCCGCTCCTCGATCATCGAGGTGATGAAGGAGGACTACATCCGCACCGCCCGGGCCAAGGGCGTCTACGAGCGGCTCGTGGTCTCGCGCCACGCGATGCGGAACGCGCTGCTGCCGGCGATCACCGTTATCGGCCTCGAGTTCGCCTTCCTGATCGGAGGCCTCGTCGTCACCGAGCAGGTGTTCAACCTGAACGGCATCGGCAAGCTGTTCGTGCAGGCGGTCTCGCGCAACGATTTCACGCTGATCCAGACCATGGTGATGCTGATCGCGACGATCTTCATCGCCGTCAACCTGATCGTCGACGTGCTCTACGCGGCCCTCGATCCCCGGATCCGCTACTGATGACCGCGACGCCGCTCGTCACCTACGCGCTGCCGAAGCGCCGCCATCCGGTGCTCGCCTTCACCGTCGCGCAGCCTCTCGGCGCCATCGCCTTCGTCGTCATCGTCGTGATGATCGGCGCCGGCCTGTTCGCGCCGTGGGTGGCGCCCTACGACCCGGTCGCGCTCGACTTCGGCGCGATGCTGGCTCCGCCCAGCCTCGAGCACTGGTTCGGTACCGACGCCTTCGGCCGCGACATCTTCTCGCGCGTCGTCTACGGCGCGCGCACGGCGCTGGTGATCGGGTTCCTGTCGTCCTTCTTCGGCTGCACGCTGGGGGCGGCGCTCGGCGTCGCCTCCGCCTATTTCGGCGGCAAGATCGACCTGGTGACCCAGGGCCTGGTCGACGTCGTCCTGTCCTTCCCGCTGATCGTTCTCGCCCTGGTGGTGGTCGCAATGCTGGGCAAGTTCGTGATCGGCGGGGTCGACGTGAACCTGATCGTCGCGATCGCGATCCCGATCCTGCCCAAGGTCGAGCGCGTGATCCGCGCGGCCGCGCTCTCGGTCCGCGAGATGCCCTACGTCGATGCCGCCCGTGCCGCCGGCTACAGCGACAGCCGCATCATCTTCCGGCACATGGCGCCGAACGTCGCCGCCCCATACCTGATCATGCTGACCGCCTATATCGCCCAGGCGATCCTGCTGGAGGCATCGCTCTCCTTCCTTGGCCTCGGCGTCACCGAGCCGACGCCGGCCTGGGGCCTGATGCTGTCCGGCAACGCCTCCGACTTCTACCGCGAGGCGCCCTGGATGATCCTTTTCCCGGGCTTGGCGATCAGCTTCGCGGTCTTCGCATTCAACCTGTTCGGCGACTCTCTCCGGGACTGGTTCGACCCCAGGTTCAAGGTCTGACGCGCCCGCGTTAGCCTGGAATAAGGCTTCCCCGGATAAGTCGATGGAGAGTGATGACCCGCGGCCGGCGCCATCCAGGGGGATCCCGCGCGTTGACCGACGAACTGGCGGAAGCGCTGGCCGGGATCCGCTACCGGGAACCCATCGAGATCACCGCCGACACCGTTGCCAGTCCTCGGATCCACGAACTCTGCCGCTATTGGCTGCCGATGCCTTTCACCGACGACGCGGGCCGGCCGCGCTTCGTGGTCGCCTTCACCGTGCCCGACGCGCTGACCGGCAAGGTTTCCGAGCAGATCGCCTCGCGCATGTCCTAGGCACGATTGCACCGTCACGCGGCGACGCTTATGGTCGCGGCCTTTCGAGGCCGAGGAGCATCCCATGAAGGTCGGCAGCGTTCACCGGCGGACGATCTGGCCGAGCGCGGACGGCCCGGCGGTCGAGGTCATCGACCAGACCAGGCTGCCCCATGACTTCGTCACCACCCGGCTCGAGACGCTGGACGAAGCGGCGCACGCGATCCGCGCCATGCTGATCCGCGGCGCGCCGCTGATCGGCGCCACCGCCGCCTATGGCATGGCGCTGGCGCTCAAGGCCGACTCTTCGGATGCCGGCCTCGATCGCGCCTATGACGTGCTGCTGGCGACCCGTCCGACCGCGATCAACCTGCGCTGGGCGCTCGACGATGTTCGCGCGCTGATGGCGCCGTTGCCGCCGGAGGATCGTGCGGCGGCCGCCTGGGCGCGCGCCGCGGAGATCTGCGACGAGGATGTGGCGATCAACCGCTCGATCGGGACCCATGGGCTCGATCTGATCAGGAAGGCCGCGGCAAGCAAGCCGGGAAAGACGGTAAACATCCTGACCCATTGCAATGCCGGCTGGCTTGCCACCGTCGACTGGGGTACGGCGACCGCACCGATCTACCTCGCGCACGAGGCCGGCATCCCGATCCATGTCTGGGTCGACGAGACCAGGCCGCGCAACCAGGGTGCCGGGCTCACCGCGTGGGAGCTGAACAACCACGGTGTGAACCACACCGTGATCGTCGACAACACCGGCGGGCACCTGATGCAGCACGGCCAGGTCGATCTCTGCTTCGTCGGGACCGACCGCACGACCTCGGAAGGCGACGTCTGCAACAAGATCGGCACCTACCTGAAGGCGCTGGCCGCCAAGGACAACGGCGTGCCGTTCTATGTCTGCCTGCCCTCGCCGACGATCGACTGGACGCTCAAGAACGGCGTCAAGGAAGTGCCGATCGAGGAGCGCGACGGCGCCGAGGTGTCGAAAGTCACCGGCCGCACTGCCGACGGCGCCATCGCCACGGTTCAGGTGATCCCGGACGGCTCGCCGGTCGTGAACTACGGCTTCGACGTGACCCCGGCCCGCCTGGTGACCGGCCTCGTCACCGAGCGCGGCGTCGCATCCGCCAGCAAGGAAGGCCTGCTCGGCCTGTTCCCGGAGCGGCGCTAGCCTTTCTTCGGGCGCATCGCCGCCCACTGCTCTTCGCTGAGCTGGGACAGGTGGTGGAACATCGAGGCGCCCTGCAGCCAGCGGCCGCCGTCGATCGTGATGCAGTCGCCGTTGATGTAGGCCGCCATGTCGGAGACGAGATAGCTGGCCAGGTTCGCGAGCTCGATATGCTCGCCGACCCGCTTCATCGGGCCGGCCTTCTCCCACGCGTCGACCATCGACGGCGGCACCAGCCGGTCCCAGGCGCCTTTGGTCGGGAACGGACCGGGCGCGATCGAGACCGTGCGGATGCCCCTGCCGCCCCACTCGACCGCGAGGCTCTGCATCAACGCCAGGACGCCGGCCTTCGCCATCGCGCTCGGCACCACATAGGGCGAGCCCGTCCAGGCATATGTGGCAAGGATCGAGAGCACCGTGCCCTTGTGGCCCGAGGCGATCCAGCGCCTGCCGGCGGCGAGCGTGACGTAGGTGGTTCCGTGAAGCACGATATTGAGAACGGAGTCGACCGCGCGGTGCGACAGCGTCTCGGTCTTGGCGATGAAGTTGCCGGCGGCGTTGTTGACCAGCACGTCGATCGGGCCGTCGGCGAAGGCCCAGTCCATCATCTTCTCGACCGCTTCGGCGTCGCGGATGTCGATCGAGTGCGTGCCGACGGCGCGGTTGCCGATCTTGAGCTCGGCCGCGGTCTCGGCCAGAACCTCCTGGCGCCGGCCGCAGATCAGAAGCTCGGCGCCGAGCTCGACGAAGCGCCGGCCCATGCTCTTGCCGAGCCCGCTGCCGCCGCCGGTGATGAGGATGCGCTTTCCCTTGAGCAGGTCGGGCTGAAACATCGGGCCTCCAGGCTTGTCGCGGCCGAGAGTGGGCGGTACCGGCGGCTTTGACAAGCGCCGGGAACGAACGCTATCCGGCCGCCGCCCTGACCTCGTCCGGCGGGACGGCGACCAGCCGCGAAGCCGGCAGGCTAACCGTGACCCGCGTGCCCACCCCGCGCTCGCTTTCGAGCTTGAGGTATCCGCCGTGCAGATCGACCAGCGCCTTGACGATCGGGAGGCCGAGCCCGGTACCCTCGTGATTGCGCGTCAGCGCGCTCTCGACCTGCCGGAACGGCGTCAGCGCGACCTGGATCTCCTCGGGCGTCATGCCGATGCCGGTATCGTTGACGACCAGCGTCGGCCGGCCGCCGGGATCGATCTCGGCCTCGATCCAGACGCGCCCGCCCGCCGGGGTGAACTTGATCGCGTTCGAGAGTAGGTTGAGCGTGATCTGGCGGAGCCTCTGGGCGTCGCCGTGGATCAAGATCGGACGCTGATCGGCCTTCGGCACGATGACGATCCCGCGGTCGGCGGCGCGGCCGGAGGTGAGCTTGATGCCGTCGGCGACGATATCGGCAAGATCGACGGCGTCCTCGCGCAGCTGCAGCTCGCGTGCCTCGATCTTCGCCATGTCGAGGAGATCGCTGATCAGGCCCAGCAGGTGGGTCCCGGCATCGTGGATGCTGGCCGCATATCCGCGCTGCTTCGGCTCGAGGATTCCGACATGGCCGTCGCGGAGGACTTCGGAGAACCCGAGGATCGCGTTCAGCGGCGTCCTCAGCTCGTGGCTGGTGTTGGCGAGAAAGGCGGACTTGGCGCGGCCGGCGTCCTCTTCGCGGAGCCGCGCACGGATCGCCTCGTCGCGGGCGGAGGCGAGCGCGCCGACCGTCCGCTCCAGCCGTCCGGACTGGTCCAGCAGGAAGAAGCCGATCGCCCCGGTGAACACGAGGATCCCCAGCGTGGCGCCGCCGATCACCGTGACCTGATGCTCCCAACCGGCGAGCGCGGCCTCGAGCGGCATCGTGATCATCACGATGAGCGGATAGCGATCGACGGTCCGCGCTGCCGAGACTACGCGGCGCTGGTCCATCTCGGCCTCGATCGAGACAGGGGAGGCCATCGGCGCGCTTCCGAGCGGGTGGCGGGCGATCAGGACCTCGTCGCTCCGCATCAGCGACATCGTGCTCGTGCTGCCGATCGACAGGTCGCGGTAGAGGTCTGAGAAGACGCCGGGGTCGAGGCCGGCGGCGACGACGCCGTGGAAGGTGCCGTCGGCCGACTGCACGCGCCGGCTCAAGACGACGGTCCACTGATCGGAGACGCGGCTCCAGACCGGGGTGCCGATGTAGAGCTCGCGTCCCGGCCGGTCGACGTGATGGATGAAGTAGGGGCGGTCAGAGGCGTCGATCGGACGCGGCGGCGCGGCATCGGAATCGCCACGGCCGACCCCATTCGGATCGAGGTAGAGGACCGACCGGACATAGGGCTGGGCGGCGACATGGTCGCGCAAGAGCTGGCGCAGCTCCTCGGCGTCCTGACGGATCTCGGGCATGCCGCCGACGATGCGCTCGGCGAGGATGCCGAGGACCAGGTCGACGCTGTCGGCGGTGCGGGATGCGTGCTGCGCCAGCACCGTGGCGATGTCGTCGAGGCGGGCGCGCTGATCGGCGAACGCTCCCTGGCGAAGCCAGGTGGCGGTGACGATCGCGCCCATCAGGACGCCCAGCACCACCACCAGGCCGAGCACGCCCAGCGACGTCCGCTGCCGGCCGGCCAGGCGTCGGTCGATCCAGTCAACGATTCGC
The DNA here is from genome assembly GCA_964504845.1 of uncultured Rhizobium sp. Lineage (GTDB taxonomy): Bacteria > Pseudomonadota > Alphaproteobacteria > SHVZ01 > SHVZ01 > SHVZ01. The sequence goes on from CAZDGR010000022.1 coordinate 11,008, forward strand.
ACGAAACTGCGCATTATTCCTCTTACGCTACAAGGCTCTCCGGATGCGGTTAACAAAGGATTAAGCGGGCGAACGAAGGCGGGTGGCGACAGCCGACAGGCTTCTGTTAGCGTCTCCGCCCATGCCCGCGGAACCGAGCTTCACTCTCGGCATCGAGGAAGAGTACCACTTGGTCGAGCGCGCGAGCGGTGTGCTCGCGATCGAGCCGCCGCCGGCGATGCTGGCGGCCGCCCAGCAGCGCCTTGGCGAGCGGGCGATGCCCGAGTTCCTCAAGTCCCAGATCGAGGTCGCTACCCGCAAATGCTCGACCCTGGCCGAGGCGCGGCGCGAGCTGGTCGAGCTTCGCCGCACGGTGGCCGAGCTCGCCAGCGAGCACGGGCTCGCGCCGATCGCGGCCTCGACCCATCCCTTCGCCGACTGGGGCGACGTCAAGCACAGCGAGCGCGAACGCTACGTCCAGCTCGCCCGCGATCTCCAGGGCGTCGCCCGCCGCCTCGTGATCTGCGGCATGCACGTCCACATCGGCATCGAGGACGAGGACCTGCGCATCGACCTGATGAGCCAGGTCGCCTATTTCCTGCCGCACCTGCTGGCGCTCTCGACGTCGTCGCCGTTCTGGCGCGGCGAGGACACCGGCCTCAAGTCCTACCGCATCAGCGTCTTCCAGGAGCTGCCGCGCACCGGCCTTCCCGAGGTCTTCGCCAGCTGGAGCGAATACCAGCGCCACGTGCAGATCCTGGTGCAGGCCGGACTGATCGAGGATGCGAGCAAGTTCTGGTGGGACATAAGACCCTCCGCCCGCTTCCCGACGCTCGAGATGCGGGTCACCGACGTCTGCACCCGGCTCGACGACGGGCTCGCGATCGCCGCCCTCTACCGATGCCTGCTGCGGATGCTGTGGCGGCTCCGGCGCTCGAACCAGCGCTGGCGCATCTATGCGCGGATGCTGGTCTACGAGAACCGCTGGCGGGCGCAGCGCTACGGCCACGACGAGGGCATGGTCGATTTCGGCAAGGGCGTGGTCGTGCCCTATCGCGACCTGCTGGAGGAGATCATCGATCTGGTCGCCCCCGACGCGGCGCATTTCGGCTGCGAGTCCGAGGTCGCCCATGCGCGGACGATCCTGGAGCGCGGCACCTCGGCCGATCGCCAGCGCCAGGTCTATCGGGAGGCGATCGCCTCCGGCGCCAAGCCGGCGGAGGCGCTGAAGCGCGTGGTCGCGTGGCTGATCGAGGAGACGGTCGCCGGGCTTTAGCCGGCAGCCGCCTCGAGCCTCGGCCGGTCGAACTGCAGCGCCGCGAGGCGCGCGTAGAGACCGCCCTGCTTCACCAGCTCGTCATGGGTGCCGGTGGCGACCGCGCGGCCCTGGTCGATGACGATGATGCGGTCGGCCTTCTGCACGGTGGCAAGCCGATGCGCGATCACCAGCGTGGTGCGGCCGGCCATCAGCTTGTCGAGCGCGTCCTGCACGGCCCGCTCGCTCTCGGCATCCAGCGCGCTGGTCGCCTCGTCGAGCAGCAGCACCGGCGCGTCGCGGAGGATCGCGCGCGCGATCGCGAGGCGCTGGCGCTGGCCGCCGGACAGACGCACGCCCTTCTCGCCGAGGAAGGTCTTGAAGCCCTCCGGCAGGCGATCGAGGAACTCGGCGGCATGCGCCGCGAGGGCGGCGGCGCGGACCTCGGCGTCTGTCGCTTCGGGCCGGCCGTAGCGGATGTTCTCCCAGGCATCGGCCGAGAAGATCACCGGCTCCTGCGGCACCAGGCTGATGCGCCCGCGCACGTCCCTGGGGTCGGCAGCCGCCAGCGGCACTCCGTCGAGCCGCACGACGCCGGCATCGGGATCGTAGAAACGAAGCAGCAGCTGGAAGACCGTGGTCTTGCCGGCGCCGGACGGGCCGACCAGGGCCACGCGCTCGCCGGGCTTCACCTCGAAGGAGAGGCCTTCCAGCGCCGCCCGGTCGGGGCGCGACGGATAATGGAATCGCACCCCCTCGAAGGCGACGCGGCCTTGCGGCGGTACCGGCAGCGCCAGCGGCAACGGCGGCGCCTTCACCACGGGCTCGGTCTCAAGCAGCTCGATGATCCGCTCCATCGCGCCGGCGGCGCGCTGCAGATCGCCGATCACCTCCGAGATCGCGCCGGCCGAGGAAGCGGCGAGGATCGCGTAGAAGACGAAGGAGGAGAGCGCGCCGGGCGAGATCTTGCCGGCCAGCATGTCGTGGCCGCCGATCCAGAGCACCAGGGCCACCGAGCCGAAGACCAGCAGGATCACGATCGCGGTCAGGATCGCGCGCATCGAGGTGCGGCGGATCGCGACGTCGAAGGCTTCCTCGACGCGCGTGGCGAAACGGCTGCGGTCGAGATCCTCGTGGGTGAAGGCCTGGACGGTGCGGATCGCGCCCAGGCTCTCGTCGACATAGGCGCCGACATCGGCGACGCGGTCCTGGCTCTCGCGGCTCAGGCGCCGGACGCGGCGGCCGAAGGCCAGGATCGGCACCAGCACCAGCGGGATGATCGCGAGTGCCATCAAGGTCAGCTTGGTGCTGGTGATCGCCATCATCACGGTGGCGCCGACAACGATCAGCACGTTGCGGAGCGTGACCGAGGCCGAGGATCCGACCACCGTCTGCACCAGCGTCGTGTCGGTGGTCAGCCGCGTGATGATCTCGGCGGTCCGCGTCACCTCATAGAAGCCGGGACTGAGTGCCAGCACCCGCGCATACACAGCGCGCCTGAGGTCGGCGACGATCCGCTCGCCGATCCAGGTGACGAGATAGAAGCGTCCGAAGGTCGCGAACGCGGCGACCACGACGACACCGAAGAGCGCGATCACGGTGCGATCGAGCAGCTCGGCGTTGCCGCCGGCAAGGCCGTCGTCGATCAGGTGGCGGAGCGCCCAGCCGAGGCCGAGCACGGTTCCGGCGGCGACCAGCAGGAAGAAGCCGGCGCCGACGAGGCGCGGGAGATAGGGACGGACGAACGGCCAGAGCGGGCGCAGCGCGCCGAAATTCCGGCTCTTCGGGCGATCGATCGGGGCGGCCACTTAAGGAGCGTTCAGTCGAGGGTCAGCGTGTCGCCGGTGGCGGCCGTGAGCTCGCTGGCGAGCAGGCCTGCCAACGTCGTCCCGCCCTTGGTCGGGACCCAGCGGGCGGCCTTGCCCGGCCCCTCGCGGAAGTCGAAGTGCCAGGCGCCCGAGGCCGGCGAGGCCAGCCAGATCTGGCAGTTCGGGCCTTGGCGGTTGATCACGTAGATGCCGCCGGCTTCGAGCCGGATGGTCAGGATGCCGCCCTCGAGGTCGATGTCGAGGTGGTCGCCGAGCGCCTCCTCGATCCGGCCGAGGAGGTATTTCAGCGTCTCGTTGGCGAGGCGCTCGAAGGTGGGTTCGTCGAGGCTCATGGGTCGGGCGTCGTCATACCCCGCCGGCCGGCCCCCGGCAACGAGCGCCGAAACGCCTACCTCGGAGGTAATGGCCCGGCGCCACCGGCACCGCTACCTTCCTGGCCATGACCCAACCTACCGACACGCATTCCAGCCGGGCGCCGGCCATCGGCGGGCTGATCCAGCGCTGGCGCAAGGGCCGGCGGATGAGCCAGCTCGACCTCGCCCTGGAAAGCGGCATCTCCTCTCGCCACCTGAGCTTCGTCGAGACCGGCCGCACCAAGCCAAGCCGCGACATGGTGCTCCGGCTCTGCGGCGTGCTGGCGGTGCCGCTCCGCGACCGCAACAACCTGCTGCTGGCGGCAGGATACGCGCCGGTCTATCGCGAGACCGCGATGGATGCGCCGGAAATGGCCGAGATCCTCTCGGCCGTCCGCATGATCCTCAGGCGCCACGAGCCCTATCCGGCGGTCGCCTTCGATGCCGGCTGGGACGTCGTGATGGCCAACACCGCCTATGCCGGGATGGTCAATGCGCTGCTGCCCGAAGGGCATGCTCCCCTGCCGCCGCTGGTCCTGACCCAGAAGCCCCGCCCCAACATCCTCCGCATGCTCTGCCGCCCCGACGGAGCCCGCCGGATCGTGATCAACTGGGAGGAGACGGCGCGGGCGGTGCTGGCCCGGGCCAGGCGCGAGGTCCTGCGCGACGGCGACGCCGGCCGCCGTGCCCTGCTCGGCGAGGTCATGGGCTATCCGGGCGTGCCCGGCCCCGACCCCCACGAGCTGGACGGGGCCCAGGTCGGCCTCGTGGTGCCGGTCGAGCTCATGTCGCCGACGGGCCCCCAGAGGTTGCTCTCGACCATCGCCACGCTGGGTACCGCCGAGGACATCACGCTGCAGGAGCTCCGGATCGAGAGCTTCCATCCCGTCGAGGACGCCGCCGCCTAGCCAATCTCCCCGGAACCGGCTACGTTTCCTAAACGAAATTCTCCGGGGAGCTCGGGTCCATGGACACCATCGAAGGCCAGCGCACGGTCAAGGCCACCACCTTCCGCGAAGCGACGGCGGAAGACTGGGAATACGTCACCAAGCTCGGCCGCGAGGCGATCCAGAAGAATGCCGGGCGTCCGGTGATCGACCTGCTGCGCTCGCAGAAGGACGTGCCGAACCACGGCTGGCAGATCAACAACTACGAGCACTCGCTGCAGTGTGCCACCCGCGCGCTGAGGAACGGCGAGACCGAGGAGTACATCGTCGCGGCCCTGCTGCACGACCTCTGCCAGGACATCAATCCGTACAACCACGACAAGCTCGCCGGCGACGCGCTCCGCTACTACGTTTCCGATGAGCTGCATTGGGTGGTCGCCAACCACCAGATCTTCCAGCTGTCGTTCCGCGACCATTCGAGGTTCGACACGAAGGCCTGCGAGAAGTATCGCGGCCATCCGTATTTCGAGGCGGCGATGCGCTTCTGCGAGCACTACGACATGAACTGCTTCGGCAAGTACGACTACCTGCCGCTGGAGCACTTCGAGCCGATGGTGTATCGCTTGTACGAGAAGGGCGTCCAAGCCTTCCACGCCAAGCATCCGTACTGATTTCGGGCGGCCAAGCGGGCGAGGTCGGCTTCAAGAGCGCCTCGCCCCGCCTTCGAGGAAACGCCGCCCAAGATGACCTCTCCGAATCTCGACGTCGCCTTCGTGCGACGCCAGTTCCCGCAGCTTGCCGATGGCACCGCGTTCTTCGAGAACGCCGGCGGCAGCCTGGTGCCCGAGCCGGTCAGGAAGCGCCTGATCGACTTCGTCAGCGCCAGCTTCGCCCAGCCCTCCTACGATTCCGCGCCGTCGCTGATCTCGCGCCGGAAGATGGCCGACGGCAAGCGCCTCGCGGCCGACCTGCTCGGCGTCGAGCCCGAGGAGATCGTGCTCGGTCCCTCGACGACGCTGAACTTCTACGTGCTCTCGCACGCGCTCCGGCCGCTGTTCCAGCCGGGCGACGAGGTGATCGTCACCGACCAGGACCACGAGGCCAATGTCGGGGCCTGGAGAAGGCTTTCGGAGTTCGGGCTCGTGATCCGCGAGTGGCAGATCGACCGGAAGACCGGCGAGCTTCGTCTGGCCGATCTCGACAAGCTGCTGTCGGCGAAGACCAAGCTCGTCTGCGTGACCCATTGCTCCAACGTCGTCGGCTCCGTCAACGACGTGGCCGCCGTGGCACAACGCGCGAAGAAGGTCGGCGCGCTCACTGTCGTCGACGGTGTCGGATATGCGCCGCACCACCTCATCGACGTACGCGCGCTCGGCGTGGATGCCTATGCCTGCTCGGCCTACAAGATCTTCGGCACCCATCTCGGCATCCTCTGGGTCCACCCGGACCTGGCGAAGCGCGCCAGGCCGCAGGCGCACGACTTCCTCACCGCCGTGCCGCAGACGCTCAATCCCGGCGGCCTCACCTACGAGCTGGTGGCCGGCCTCGGCGGCACCGGCGACTATCTCGACCTTCTCTACAGGCACCATTTCGGCTCCGGCGACAACTCGGCGCGCGCCCGCTATGCCCGCGTCTTCAGGCTGATCGAGGATCACGAGAGGAAGCTGGGCGCGCGCATCGTCGACTTCCTGAAAAGCCGAAAGAGCGTTCGGCTGATCGGCGAGGACGGCGCCCGCGCGCCGATCATCTGCTTCACCGTCGAGGGCAAGACCTCGACCGAGGTGGCGAAGGCGCTTTTCGACCGCAGGATCGCGGTCGGTCACGGCCATTTCTATGCAAAGCGCTGCGTCGATGCGCTCGGCGTCGAGGGCGTGATCCGCATCAGCTTCGCCCACTACAACGACGACGCCGAGGTCGATCGCCTGATCCAGGCGCTGTCGGAGATCCTGCCCAGCTAGAGGACGACGCCATGCCCGCGACCGACTCCACCGCGATGACCGTCGCCGAGATGCTCGCCGCATTTCGATCCAAGACCCTGTCGCCGGTCGAGGCGCTGGAAGCCTCGCTGAAACGCCTCGACGAGGTGCAGCCGCGCCTCAACCCGTTCTGCCTGATCGACAAGGAGACGGGCAGGAGGATGGCGCGCGAGTCCGAAGCCCGCTGGCAGAAGGGAGCGCCGAAAGGCCCCTTCGACGGCGTGCCGATCCCGCTCAAGGACACCAACGCGGTGATCGGCTGGTCCTTCCGCGTCGGCAGCATGACGACCCCGAGCACGCCGGTCGATTTCGACGGACCGATGACCGCCAGGCTGCGCGAGGCCGGCGGCGTCTTCTTCGGCAAGACGACGACGCCTGAGTTCGGCTGGAAGGGCATGACCGACAGCCCGCTGTCGGGCATCACGCGCAACCCGTGGGACGAGAGCAAGGGCTCGGGCGGCTCCTCCGGCGGCGCCGCGGTCTCGGTCTCGACCGGTATCGGGCCGATCGCGACCGGCGGCGACGGTGGCGGCTCGATCCGCATGCCCTGCGCCTTCTCCGGCGTCTTCGGAATCAAGCCGAGCTACGGCCGCGTCTCGACCCCGGCGGCGGCCGGCGTCGGCGACATGTCGGTGCATGGCCCCTTGGGGCGCACCGTCGCCTGCACCGCAGCCATGCTGAACGTGATCGCCAAGCCGGACGAGCGCGACCCCTTCGCGATCCCGCCGCAGGACATCGACTACGTCGCCGAGCTCAAGAAGGGCGTGAAGGGCCTCAAGATCGGCTTCAGCCCGAACCTCGGCTACATCAAGGTCGTCGACCCGCGGATCGAGGACGCGATCGCCAAGTCGGTGACGGTGCTCTCGGATGCCGGCGCGATCGTCGAGGCGGCCGATCCCGGCTTCCCCGATCCCGCCTGGGCCATCGACATCATCTGGCGCGCCTCCAACGCCAAGCGGCTGACCAGGATGTCGCCGGAGCAGATCAAGCTGATGGAGCCGGCGCTGCTCGAGTGCGGCGTCTCGGGCCTGGGCATTCCGGCAACCGATTTCATCGCCGCCCAGGACGTGCGCCTCGACATGGCGCGGACGATGAAGCTCTTCCACAACAAGTACGACCTGCTGGTGACGCCGACCATGCCGATCACGGCGTTCGACGCCGGCATCGTCACGCCGGACAAAGCGAGGTTCCCGACCTGGCTGCACTGGTCGCCGTTCACCTGGCCGTTCAACATGACGCGTCAGCCGGCTGCATCCTGCCCGGCAGGATTCGTCGACGGGCTTCCCATCGGCCTCCACATCGTCGGCCCGATGTTCCGGGAAGACCTGATCCTCAGGGCATCCGCCGCCTTCGAGGCGGCGCGGCCGTTCAAGATGGCGCGGGGCTAGAAGCCCGCTACCTTTCAGAAGCCGAGGGCTTTCGTCAGCGGGCGAAGATAGTCGTGCCCTTTCTTCGCGTAGGTCAGCGGATGGGCCTTGGCCGGATACTGCTCGGCCTCGACCACGAACCAGCCTGAATAGTTCGCGGGCTTCAGCGCCGCGAGCACGGCCGGGTAGTCGATGGAGCCGTCGCCGGGCACGGTGAAGACGCCGGCGAGCACCGAGTCGAGGAAGCTGGAATCGTTCGCCTTCGACTGCTTGAGGACCGCCGGGCGGATGTCCTTGCAGTGGACGTGATTGATGCGGTCGGCATGGCGCTTCGCCACCGCGATCGCATCGCCGCCGGCATAGGTCAGATGCCCGGTGTCGAGCAGCAGCCCTACTTCCTTACCGGTCTCGGCCACCAGCCGGTCGATCTCGGCCTCGGTCTCGATCACCGTTCCCATGTGATGGTGATAGGCGATCGGGCAGCCCTCGCCGGCGAGATGCTTGCCGACCTCGGTCATGCGCGAGGTGAGCGTCTTCCACTGATCCTCGCTCAGCTTCGGGCGCTGCGTCACCGGACGCTTGCGGTCGCCATGCACGCAGCCGGTGACCTCGGCGAAGACCATCGCCGGCGCCTTGAGCGCCTTCAGCAGCTTCAAATGTCCCTGCACCGCGGCGATCTCGTCCTTGGCCGAGCGCTCCAGCAGCTTCGCGGAGTACCAGCCCGACGCGAGGCCGAGCCCGTGCCTGGCGAGGATCGGCTTCAGCACGTCGGGATCGCGCGGAAACTTGTTGCCGAGCTCCATGCCGTCGTAGCCCGCCTGCTTCGCCTCGGTCAGGCAGGTTTCCAGCGGCGTCTCGGCGCCCAGCTCCGGCATGTCGTCGTTGGTCCAGGTGAGCGGGTTGATGCCGATCCTTGCCATGATGCTTTCCTCTAAGCTCCCAGCTTCTGGCGCTTCCGCGCCTTCTCGTAGTTCTTCAGCACGTCCTTGCGCGTCACGTCGCGCGGCGCGTCGTGGACGGCCACATCCCACCAGGCGCCGCCCTCGGCCGTGGTCTTCCAGGGATCGGTGTCGATCACGATCACCTGGGTCCTCGTCTTCGACGCCGCCGCATCGAGCGCGAACCCCAGTTCCGCAATCGAGCGCACCTTGACCGCGTCGGCACCGAGCGCCCGCGCGTGCTGGGCGAAGTCGACCCAGGGCGCCGACGCCGGGAACAGGTTGTTGTGCGGCGCGCCGCCGGTCGCCTTCTGCAGGCGGGCGATGCAGCCGAAGCCCTTGTTGTCGAGCACGACGACGGTCAGCTTCATCCCGAGCTGCACCGATGTCGCGATCTCGGAGTTCATCATCAGGTAGCTGCCGTCGCCGACCATGACGAAGACCTCGCGCCCCGGCTTTGCCAGCTTGGCGCCGAGACCGCCGGCGATCTCGTAGCCCATGCAGGAATAGCCGTATTCGAGGTGGTACTCGGTCGAGTCCGCCGCGCGCCAGAGCTTGTGCAGCTCGCCCGGCAGGCCGCCCGCGGCGCAGACCATGATGCTCTTCTTGCGCTTCGCCGCGCGATCGACCGCGCCCAGAACCTCGGCGTCGCTGGCCTTGCCCTTGCGCGGTGCGGTCGCCGCCTCGGTCGTCTTCAGCCACTGCTTCGCGAGCTTCTTCGTGCGCGCCGTCCAGGGAGACGACGCCGACCAGGACTTGAGCGCGCGGTCGAGCGCAGCGAGGCCTTTCCCGGCATCGGCGACCAGCGGCAAGGCGCCATGCTTCGCCGCGTCGAAGGCGCCGATATTGAGCTGCACCAGCCGGGCTTGCGGATACAGCGCGCGGCTGCCGGTCGCGAAGTCGGCAAGGCGCGAGCCGACCGCGATCACCAGATCGGCATCGCGCGCGAGATCGTTCGCGGCCTGCGTGCCGGTGACGCCGATGGCGCCGGCATTCAGCGGATGGTCGTAAGCGAGGCTGCCCTTGCCGGCCTGGGTCTCGGTCACGGGCACGCCATGCACCTCGGCGAAACGCGCGAGGGCCTTCTCGGCCAGCGCGTACTTCACGCCGCCGCCGGCGAGGATCAGCGGTCGCTTCGACCTGGCGATCGCCGCAGCGACCTCGGCCAGCTCCTCGGCATCGGGTTCGGCTGCGCGGAAGCGCCAGGTGCGCGGGCGGAAGAATTCCACGGGGTAATCGAAGCTCTCGGTCTGCACGTCCTGCGGCAGTGCCAGGGTTACCGGCCCGCATTCGGCCGGGTCGGTCAGCACGCGCATCGCCTGCGGCAATGCGACCAGGATCTGCTCCGGCCGGACGATGCGGTCGAACAGGCGCGAGACGGGGCGGAAGCAGTCGTTGGCCGAGACGGTGAGGTCGGAGAAGTCCTCGACCTGCTGCAGCACCGGGTCGGGCCGGCGGCTGACGAAGACGTCGCCCGGCAGGAACAGCACCGGCAGGCGGTTCACATGCGCCACGGCCGCGGCCGTCACCATGTTGGTGGCACCGGGCCCGATCGAGGTGGTGCAGACCATCATGCGGCGGCGCGCGTTGGTCTTGGCATAGGCGATCGCCGCCAGCGCCATCGCCTGCTCGTTATGCGCCCGCAGCGTCGGCAGGCGCTTCTTCTCATGCTCGAGCGCGTGGCCGAGGCCGGCGACGTTGCCATGGCCGAAGATCGCGAAGACGCCGCCGAACATCGGCTGGCTCTTAGCCCCGACCTCGACCGACTGATTGATCAGGAAGCGCACCAGCGCCTCCGCCATCGTCAGCCTGACCGTCGCCATGCGCCCTCCCCGGATTTTTACAGTTATGTGACAGAGATCGGCGACGCCCACAATGGGCCGGCGTCGAGCCTATCCCAAAAGAAAAGCCCTCCCCAGCGGGGGAGGGCCGAGAGGGAGGGACCTGATATCCGGCGTCAGTCGGCCGCCTGGCTCGCCACCGCTTCCGGCCGCCAGCGGAGGATCGGCTTTCGCGCGGCGCCGGTCTCATCCAGGCGACGGCGCGGGGTCAGCTTCGGCGCGTCGGCGAAGGACTGGGCGTCGACCTTCGACTTCTCGGCAAGCGCGCGCAGCGTCGCGATGAACGCGTCGAGCGCGTCCTTGCTCTCGGTCTCGGTCGGCTCGATCAGCATCGCGCCATGGACGATCAGCGGGAAGTAGACCGTCATCGGGTGATAGCCGGCATCGATCAGCGCCTTGGCGAAGTCGAGCGTGGTGACGCCGGTGTCTTTCAGGAAGCGATCGTCGAACAGCGCCTCGTGCATGCAGTAGCCGGGGAAGGCCGGCGTCATCACGTCCTTGCAGCGCGACAGCACGTAGTTGGCGTTGAGCACCGCGTCCTCGGCCACCTGCGCCAGGCCGTCCGAACCGTGGCTCATCATGTAGGCGACGGCGCGGACGAACATGCCCATCTGGCCGTGGAAGACCTTGAGGCGACCGAACGCTTGCGCGCCCTCGCCGCTCGCGGGCTTGGTCTCGACCAGCCTGAAGCCGTCCTTGCCGTGGACGACGAACGGCACCGGCGCGAAGGGCGCCAGCGCCTTCGACAGCACGACCGGGCCGGAGCCCGGGCCGCCGCCGCCATGCGGGGTCGAGAAGGTCTTGTGCAGGTTGATGTGCATCGCATCGACCCCGAGGTCGCCGGGGCGCACCTTGCCGACGATGGCGTTGAAGTTGGCCCCGTCGCAATAAAAGTAGGCGCCGGCCTCATGCACCGCGCGTGCGATCAGGGCGACCTCGGGCTCGAACAGGCCGCACGTGTTGGGGTTGGTCAGCATGATCGCCGCCACCTCGGGCGTGAGCGCGGCCTGCACCGCCTCGGCTGAAACGGTGCCGTCCTTGCGCGCCGGCACCGACTTCACGTGATAGCCCATGAACGCCGCGGTCGCGGGGTTCGTGCCGTGCGCCGAATCCGGCACCAGCACGATGTTGCGCTTGGAGCCCTTCGCGTCGTGTGCCGCCTTGATCGCCAGCATGCCGCAGAGCTCGCCGTGCGCGCCGGCTTTGGGCGACAGCGCCACCGTCTGCATGCCGGTCAGCTCCAGCAAGGTCACCGTACTCGCCAGCGAGCTGGCCTTGAGCATCAGGATCACTTCGTTGCTGTACGCCGGCAGGCCGATGCGCGCGGCACGCGGCAGCATGATGTGCACCAGGTGTTTGA
>CAZDGR010000023.1:0-22472 GCA_964504845.1 uncultured Rhizobium sp.
CTTCGCCCGCGCTCGCCGTCCGCCCGCCTCCGGGCCCCTGGACCTTTGCCGGGATCTACACGCTCGAATCCGCGGTCCGGGCCCTCACGGCGACCGTAATACCGCTCCAGGCCCTGTACCTGCTGGAGCAACCGAGGCTTGTCAGCCTCGTCTACCTCGCGGTTTCGGCGGCGAGCCTGCTTGGCGGCTTTCTCATTCCCTTCGCGATCGCGCGCTTCGGCCGCGGCAAGGTCTACGGCTTCGGGGCTTCGGTGCTGATGGTCTTCCCGCTGCTGCTGGCGACCCACACGCTCGAAGGCCAGATCGCCGGCATGGCCGGACGCGCGCTCGCCTCGGTCTGCACGGTGATCACCTTCCAGCTCTACGTGATGGACTACATCGCGAAGAAGGACCTGGTCCGTTCCGAGCCGCTTCGCTTCCAGATGGGCTCGCTGATCTGGGCCGTCGGGCCTGCGCTCGGCGTCTGGCTCTACGAGCAGTTCGGGCCGCTGGAGGCGATGGCGCTGCCGGCCTTCTTCGGCGGGCTGGTGCTGATCAACTTCTTCCGCCTCGGCCTCGAGGAACGCACCAGGGCGAAGCCTCCCGGCAATCCGCTCGCCAACATAAGGCGCTTCCTCGAGCAGCCGCGCCTCAGGCTCGCCTGGTGCATCGCCTTCTGCCGCACCGTCTGGTGGGGCATGTGCATGGTCTATGTGCCGCTCTACCTGGTGCGCGCCGGCGAGCCGCCTATCACCGGGGCGATCGCTTCGTCGCTGGCGGTCGGGCTCCTGTTCTTCACGCCGGTTTGGGGCCGGATCGCGATGCGCTTCGGCATCCGCCGCAGCCTGATCGCCTGTTTCGTCTGCCTTGGAGTCAGCACCGTCGCCGCTGCGGCGGTGGAGAATCCCTATCTCGCCGCGGCGCTGATCGTGTTCGGCGGCCTTCCGGCGGGCGGTCTCGACGGCATCGGCGGCATCCCGTTCCTTCGCGCCGTCCACTCCTACGAGCGCCCGCAGATGGCCGGCATCTACCGCACGTATATCGAGATGGGCGACCTGCTGTCCTCCGCGCTCTATGCGGCGCTGCTCAGCTTCTTCGACATTCCGGCCGTCTTCGTCGCCGCCGGCATGATCGCCTTCCTCGGCGCCGGCCTCTGCCGCTACCTTCCTCGCAGCCTATAAGGAACCTTTCCGTGGACCAGGCCTATCCCGTTGCCGGCCTCAAGGAGCCGGCCGAGATCATCGTCGACCGCTGGGGCATCCCGCACATCTATGCGAAGAGCGATCACGACGTGTTCCTGGCGCAGGGCTTCAACGCCGCGCGCGACCGGCTCTGGCAGATAGACCTCTGGCGCCGCCGCGGCCTCGGCCTGTTGTCGGAAGCGTTCGGTCCCGCCTATGTCGAGAAGGATCGCGCCGCCCGCCTCTTCCTCTATCGCGGCGACATGGCGCCCGAGTGGAAATCCTACGGCGCCAGTGCCGAGGCCTGGACCACCGCCTTCGCCGCCGGCATCAACGCCTACGTCGAATGGACCGAGGCCGATCCGAAGCGCCTGCCGGTCGAGTTCCGGACGATGGGCCACAAGCCCGGCCACTGGCAGGCCTCCGACGTCGTCCGCATCCGAAGCCATGCCCGCATCCGCAACATCGAGCACGAGGTGCAGCGGATGGAGATCGGTCAGCGCTTCGGCTTCGAGGCCGACCGCTGGCGGAAGGAACTGGAGCCCAAGCACGAGCTCAGGCTGCCGGCGGGAACGCCCCTCGAAGCCGTGCCGCCGGAAGTGATGGCCACGTACAGGCTCGGCACCGAGCCGGCGGTGTTCGGCAAGGACAAGGTCGGCGACTTCGCCGATGCCGGCGCTCTCGAAGGATCGAACAACTGGGTGGTGGCGCCCAGGCGGAGCACGACGGGCCGCGCGATCCTGGCATCCGACCCGCATCGGGTGCACGAGATGCCGAACCTCCGCTATGTACAGCACCTCTCGGCCCCGGGCATCGACGTGATCGGCGCCGGCGAGCCCTGCGTGCCGGGCGTCTCGCTCGGCCACAACGACCGGATCGCCTTCGGCCTCACGATCTTCCCGGTCGACCAGGAGGACGTGCACTTCTACGACCTTAATCCCGACGATCCGACGCAGTACCGCTACAAGGACGGCTGGGAATCCTTCCGCGTGATCCGCGAGGAGATTCCGGTCCGCGGCGGGAGGCCTGAGTGCGTCGAGCTGCTGTTCACCCGCCACGGGCCGGTGCTCCACATCGATCAGAAGAAGAAGCGCGTCTGGGCCGTGCGCTCGGCCTGGCTCGATGCCGGCACCGCCCCCTATCTCGCGAGCCTCGACTATCTCAAGGCCGGCGACTGGGACCGCTTCGTCAAGGCGCTCGACGGCTGGGGCTGCCCGACGGTCAACCAGGTCTATGCCGACGTCGACGGCAACATCGGCTGGGTCTCGGCCGGCTTCGCGCCGAAGCGCCCGAACTGGGACGGCGTCATGCCGGTCTCCGGCGACGGGCGCTACGAATGGGCGGGCTATCATCCCCACTCGCTGCACCCGCGCAGCTACAACCCGGAAGACGGCTGGGTCGGCTCCGCCAACCAGATGAACCTGCCGGACGACTTCGACAACGAGCGCCACAAGTTCGGCTTCGAATGGGCCGACCGCTCGCGTTTCGTGCGCATCGCGGAGGCGCTGGCCCAGAAGGCGAAACACAGCCCCGAGGACATGCTGAAGCTGCAGATCGACTTCACCTCGATTGCCGGCCGGAGGCTGACCAAGGTGCTGAAGACCCATAGCTTCGACGGCGACGCCGGCAAGGCCGCCTGGCTGCTCGCCGGCTGGCACCATCGACTCGATCCCGACTCCGACGCGGCGGCCCTGTTCGAGATCTGGTTCATGCGCCATCTGATCCCGGCGCAGATCGAGCACCACGCACCGGGCGCGGCCGCGGTCATCGCCGTTCCCGACACCTGGTCCGCGGTCGACGGCATCGAGGAGATGGAGCCGGCCGATCGCGAGCCGCTGCTCCAGCGCACCCTGGCAGCCGCCTGGACCGAGGCGACGAAGCTGATGGGCGAGCCCGCGACCTGGACCTGGGGCCGGCTGCACCATGCCTATTTCGAGCACGCGCTGTCGCCCATCGCGGGGAAGAGGCTCGACGTCGGCCCGCATCCGAAGGGCGGCAGCGGCATCACCGTCAACAACAACGGCTACCGCGCCGCCGACTTCCGCGTGACCTCGGGCGTCAGCTTCCGGATGGTCGTCGACGTCGGCGACTGGGACAGGTCGGTGGTCGTGAACACGCCCGGCCAGTCGGGCGATCCGAAGTCGCCGCACCACCACGACCTGTTCAAGGTGTGGTCCGAGGAGAAGGCGGTGCCGATGGTCTACAGCCGGAAGGCGGTCGAGGCCGCCGCCGGCTTCCGGATCACGCTGAAGCCGGCGTAGCTACTCCGCCGCGACGGCGGGAGCGAGCTTCTCGACCTTGGCGGCGCAGTACTTGAACTCGGGGATCTTGCCGAACGGATCGAGCTGCGGGCTGGTCAGGATGTTGGCGGCCGCTTCGGCATAGCAGAACGGGATGAACACCATCCCTTTCGGCACCGCCTCGTCGATGCGGACCGACAGCTCGATCGCGCCGCGCCGGGTCGAGACCCGGATCGTGTCGCCGCCGCGCACGTCGAAGGTCCGCATGTCCTTCGGGGAGAGGCAGGCGATGGCCGACGGCTCGATCGCATCGAGCACGGTCGCACGCCGGGTCATCGCGCCGGTGTGCCAGTGCTCGAGCTGGCGGCCGGTGGTCAGCACCATCGGGAACTCGGCATCGACCGGCTCGCCGGGCGCGGTGTACTCGGCCGGCACCAGCTTGCCGCGCTTGGTCGGCGTCGGGAAGAGCCCGTCGCCGAAGACGATGTCCTGCCCGGGATCGTCGGGTCCGAGGCTCGGATATGTCACGACGCTCTCACGCTCGAGCCGGTCCCAGGTGATGTTGGCGAGCGAGGGCATCGCCCGCGCCATCTCGGTGAAGACTTCGCTGACGTGGCTGTAGCGCCAGTTGAGACCGAGGCGGCGCGCGAGGTCCTGGATCAGCTCCCAGTCCTGGCGGGCCTCGCCTGGCAGCGGTAGCGCGATCCGCCCCATCTGCACCTGGCGGTTGGTGTTGGTGACGGTGCCGGTCTTCTCCGGCCAAGCCGAGGCCGGCAGCACCACGTCGGCGTAGTAGGCGGTCTCGGTCAGGAAGATGTCCTGCACCACCAGGTGCTCGAGCTTGCAGAGGGCCTCCCGCGCGTGGTGCGCGTCGGGGTCGGACATCGCCGGGTTCTCGCCCATCACGTACATGCCGCGGATCTGGCCGGCGATCGTGGCATTGACGATCTCGACGACGGTGAGCCCGCGCTTCGGCTGGATCGGCGACTGCCAGAGATCCTCGAAACGCGCCCGGATCTCCGGGTTCTCGACCGACTGGTAGTCGGGCAGGAACATCGGGATCAGGCCGGCGTCCGAGGCGCCCTGCACGTTGTTCTGGCCGCGGAGCGGGTGCAGCCCGGTGCCCGGGCGGCCGACCTGGCCGGTGGTCAGCGCGAGTGCGATCAGGCAGCGGGCGTTGTTGGTGCCGTGCACGCTCTGCGAGATGCCCATGCCCCAGAAGATTATCGAGGCCTCGGCGCGCGCGTAGAGGCGTGCCACCTCGCGGATCATGTCCGCCTCGATGCCGCATTCGGGCGCCATCTTCTCCGGCGGGTAGTCGACGATGTGCGCCTTCAGCTTCTCGAAGTCGGCTGTATGCGCCTGGACGTATTGCTGGTCGTAGAGCCCTTCGGTCACGATGACGTTCAGCATCGCGTTCAGCAGCGCCACGTCCTTGTTCGGCTTGAACTGCAGCATGTGCGTCGCATGCCGCTTCAGCGCGTGGCCGCGCGGATCCATGACGATCAGCTTGGCGCCGCGCCTGACCGCGTTCTTGAAGAAGGTCGCGGCGACCGGATGGTTCTCGGTCGGGTTCGAGCCGATGACGATGATCACCTCGGCGTCCTTGGCCGCGGTGAAGGGGGCAGTCACCGCTGCGGTGCCGATGCCCTCGAAGAGCGCCGCGACCGATGACGCGTGGCAAAGGCGCGTGCAGTGGTCGACGTTGTTGGTGGCGAAGCCGGTGCGGACCAGCTTCTGGAAGAGATAGGCCTCCTCGTTCGAGCCCTTGGCCGAGCCGAAGCCGGCGAGCGCGTTGCCGCCGTGTTCGTCGCGGATGCGCTTCAGGCCTCCGGCGGCGCGCGCCAGCGCCTCTTCCCAGGTCGCTTTGCGGAAATGGGTCCAGGGATTGGCCGGATCGATCACGTCGTCCGGGTTCTTCGGCACGCCGTCCTTGCGGATCAGCGGCACGGTGAGCCGTTCCGGATGATGGACGAAGTCGAAGCCGAAGCGGCCCTTGACGCAGAGCCGGTTCTCGTTCGCGGGGCCGTCGCGGCCTTCGACGTAGAGAAGCTTGTCGTCCTTGACGTTGTAGGTGAGCTGGCAGCCGACGCCGCAATAGGGGCAGACGCTGTCGACCTTGCGATCCGGTTCCGCTGCCTTGACCCCGGCGAGGTCGAGCAGTGTCGCCGGCATCAAGGCGCCGGTCGGGCAGGCCTGGACGCATTCGCCGCAGGCGACGCAGGTCGAGTGGCCCATCGGATCGTCGAAGTCGAAGACGATCTTCTCGTGATGTCCGCGGCCGGCCATGCCGATCACGTCGTTGACCTGGACCTCGCGGCAGGCGCGGACGCAGAGATTGCAGTGGATGCAGGCATCCAGGTTGACCCGCATCGCGACATGGCTCGGATCCGGCGCCGGCGCGTCGCGCTCCTCGAAGCGGCTGTCCCTGACGCCGACACGGTCCGACCACCTCCAGAAGCGCGAGTCCGGATCGTGGGCGACCTCGCGTCCGGGCTGGTCGGCCATCAGGAGCTCGAAGACCAGCTTGCGGGACGCCTTGGCGCGTTCGCTCGCGGTCTTCACCTTCATGCCGGGCGCGGGCTTGCGGACGCAGCTCGCCGCCAGCACGCGCTCGCCCTCGACCTCGACCATGCAGGCGCGGCAGTTGCCGTCCGGCCGGTAGCCCGGCTTCGACGTGTAGCAGAGATGCGGGATCTCGGTGCCCTGGCGATTGGCGACCTGCCAGATGGTCTCGCCGGGCGCAGCCTCGACCTCGACCCCGTCGAGCAGGAACTTGATCGGGTCGCTCATAGGACGTCACCGCGGAAATGCTTGAGCACCGACTTTACCGGATTGGCGGCGGCCTGGCCCAGGCCGCAGATCGAGGCGTCGGTCATCGCCTGGGACAGCTCGGCGATCAGCGGCTCGTCCCACTTGGGCTTGGCCATCAGCTTGACCGCCTTCTCGGTGCCGACCCGGCAGGGCGTGCACTGGCCGCAGCTTTCGTCCTCGAAGAACCGCATCAGGTTGATCGCCACGTCCTTCATGTTGTCCTGGTCGGACAGGATGACGACGGCGTGGGAGCCGACGAAGCAGCCGTACTGCTCGAGCGTGCCGAAATCGAGCGGCAGGTCCGACATCGACGCCGGCAGGATGCCGCCCGAGGCGCCACCCGGCAGGTACCCCTTGAACACGTGCCCGTCGAGCATGCCGCCGCAGAACTCCTCGACCAGCTCGCGAGCCGAGACGCCGGCGGGCGCCAGGACCACCCCCGGCTTCTTCACGCGGCCGGAGACCGAGAACGAGCGGAGCCCCTTGCGCTCGCGCCGGCCGTGACCGGTGAACCAGGCGGCACCCTTCTCGGCGATGTCGCGTACCCACCAGAGGGTCTCGATGTTCTGCACCAGGGTCGGCCGGCCGAAGAGACCCACCTGCGCCACATAGGGCGGGCGGTGGCGCGGCAGCCCGCGCTTGCCCTCGATGCTCTCGATCATCGCCGACTCTTCGCCGCAGATATAGGCGCCGGCGCCGCGGCGAAGATGGATCTTCGTCGCGCGCGTGAGCCCGGCCGCCTCGACCTTCGGGATCTCGGCCAGCAGCATCGCGCGCAGCTCGGGATATTCGTCGCGGAGATAGATGTAGACCTCGGCCGCCTCGACCACCCAGGCAGCCGTCAGCATGCCCTCGATGAAGCGGTGCGGGTCGATGTCGAGGTAGTGGCGGTCCTTGAAGGTGCCGACCTCGCCCTCGTCGCCGTTGACGCACATCAGGCGCGGGCCCTTCTCCTGCCGCACCAGCTTCCACTTGCGCCCAGTGGGGAAGCCGGCGCCGCCGAGGCCGCGAAGGCCCGCGTCGTCGATGCGCTTGATCAGGTCGTCGCGGGTCAGCCTGCCGTCGAGGCAATCGCCGAGGAGCGTGTAGCCGCCTTCGGCGATGTAGGCCGCGTAGTCCTTCTTGGGCTTCGGTGTCTGGTGGTGAGCTGCGAGTGCCGCCTTCACCTTCTCGGGCGTCGCCTCGAACACCTGTTCGTGGCCGACCGCGCAGGCCGGCGCCTTGTCGCAGGCGCCCATGCAGGGCGCGCGGATGACACGAACCTTCTTCGGGTCCAACGTCGCTTCGAGGTCCTTCAGCAGAGTCTGCGCGCCGAACATCTCGCAGGAGAGGCTGTCGCAGACCCGTATCGTCTTCGCCGGCGGCGGTGTCTCGTCCTCGCGCACGATGTCGAAATGCGCGTAGAACGACGCGACCTCGTAGACCTCGGCCTGGGCCAGCTTCATCTCGTAGGCGAGCGCCGCAAGATGAGCGGCCGAGAGATGTCCGAACCTGTCCTGGATCAGATGCAAATGCTCGATCAGGAGATCGCGCTGGCGCGACCTGTCGCCGAGCAGCGCCTGCACGTCGGACAGCGCCTCCGGCTCGACCTGGCGGCCTTTGGGCTGCGCACGCGCCTTGCGGCGGCCTTCGCCGCCACGGGCATGCTTGCGGATTTCTGCGGGCGCTTGCGACATCCTTGTGGCGATCGGGGCTTAGAAGCCCATCATCTCCTCGAGCGGGCCCTTGGGCAGCGGCACCAGGAACCAGACCTCGAACATCAGGAACAGCGCCAGCGAGATGCCGAAGCCGATCGCGGCCCCCTTGGTCAGCGGGTACTTGCCGAAATGCCACATGAAAAGGGCGATGTAGATCACCGAGGCGACATAGATGCCGATGAAGCTGAGCACGACGATGTAGAGCACCAGCGGCAGCAGCACGGCCATCACCTGGCCGAACGCCTTCCTGGTAACAAAAGTCTGTCCGGCGGCCGGCTTGTCGACGAACGCGCGCAGCATCGTGACGGCACTGGATATTGCGAGGATCAGGCCGATATAGAACGGGAAGTAGCCCGCCGCCGGCCCTTCGATCGGCCGCCAGCGGACGCCGAGGCGAAGGCTGTCGCTGATCACGACGCCAGCGACGCCGATCAGCACCAGGGCTACGGCGATCTCCATCGTGCGGACCGAGACCAGCGGCAGCTGATTGTCGTCCGTGTTGCTCTCGCCGTGACTCATGCCGATGTCGTCTCCGCCTCGCTGAAGAGACGACCCGTCGTGCGAGGATCGCGCGACGGGCCGCTTTGGTCTGTCACTTGTGAAGGAAGTCGGCTTCCTTCATCAGGTCGAAATGCGTCTTCTCCGCCGCCTCGACCCACTTGCGGTACTCAGCCCCGGTCATGACGGTCTGGTTGAAGGCGCCGGATTCCATGAAGGTGCGCCAGTCCGGCGTCTGCATGACCTTGGTCATCAAGTTCACGTAGAAGTCGGTCTGGTCCTTGGTGATGCCGCCGGCCGCGAAGATGCCGCGAAGCATCTGGTACTCGACGTTGACGCCCGACTCCTTGCAGGTCGGGATGTCGCTCCACGACATCGTGGACGTCACCTTGTCGGTGTAGGTGCTGCGCTTGCCGTCGAACAGGCAGAGCGGCCGGAGGCTTCCCGCCTTCCACTGGGCGACCGCCTCGATCGGGTTGTTGACCGTCGAGTCGACATGCTTGCCGACCAGCTGCACCGCGACCGCGCCGCCACCGGCGAAGGGCACGTAGGTGAACTTCTTGCCGCCGGTCACCCGCTCGAGCGCGACCGTGATGATCTGGTCTTCCTGCTTGGAGCCGGTGCCGCCCATCTTGAACTGGCGGTCCGCTCCGCCCTTGACCGCGTTGAGATAGTCCTGCGCGGTCTTGTAGGGAGACTCGGCATTGACCCACAGCACGAACTGGTCGAGCGCCATCATCGCGACCGGAGTCAGGTCCTTCCAGTTGAAGGGCGTGCCGGTCGCCATCGGCGTGGTGAACAGGTTCGACAGCGTGATGATGATCTTGTGCGGATCCTTGGGCGACCCCTTGATGTCGAGGAAGCCTTCGGCGCCTGCACCGCCGGCCTTGTTCACGACGATCAGGTTCTGCTTCATCAAGTTGTGCTTCTTGATGACGCCGTCGATGAAGCGCGCCATCTGATCGGCGCCGCCGCCCGTGCCGGCCGGGATCAGAAAGGTGACGGGCCGGGTCGGCTCCCACGCCGCACTGGCCGGCGCCGCGGCCGAAACCGCCAGCATCGCCGCACCGAGCAACAGGTTCTTGATCCTCATGATTGCATCCTCCTCCTTTGATTTGGTCGCCTGCGTTGTTCTCGTTGGCTCTACGACTTGAAGGAGCGTAGTTCCCAGCGAGGTCAGCGTCCAGCGAACCTCCGTCAGGCCGGCCTGGCTTGGCGAACCATCGACATCGCCCAGCTGACCAGCGGCCAGAACAGAAGGATCACGCCCAGTCCGAAGATCACGCCGACGAGGCCGTTCGACCAGAAGATCGAGAGATCGCCCTGGGAGAGCAGCATGGACTGCCTGAACGAACTTTCAGCCATGTCGCCGAGCACCAGCGCCAGCACCAGGGGCGGCAGCGGGTACTTCAGCTTGTTGAAGACGTAGCCGACCACCCCGAACAGTCCCATCATCCACACGTCGAACATGGCGTTGTTGATCGTGTAGGCGCCGACCGCGCAGATCACCATGATCGCCGGCGCGATGATGCTGAACGGCACGCGCAGGATCGCCGCGAACAGCGGCACGCAGGTCAGCACGATCACCAGGCCGACGATGTTGCCGAGGTACATGCTGGCGATCAGGCCCCAGACGAAGTCCTTCTGCTCGACGAACAGCAGCGGTCCCGGCTGGAGGCCCCAGATCAGGAGGCCGCCCAGCAGCACGGCGGCGGTCGGCGACCCGGGAATGCCGAGGGTGATCATCGGCAGCAGAGCGCTGGTGCCGGCGGCATGTGCGGCGGTCTCCGGCGCGACCACGCCCTCGAGCTGGCCCTTGCCGAACTTGTTGCCGTCCTTGGAGAAGCGCTTGGCAAGCGCGTAGCTCATGAACGACGCCGGCGTGGCACCGCCCGGCGTGATGCCCATCCAGCATCCGATCAGGCAGCTCCTGACCGAGGTCATCCAATAGGCCGGAAGCTTCTTCCAGGTCTCGATCACGGCGTTGAGGCGGAGCTTCGCATAGGTGCCCGCGAAGGCGAGGCCGGTCTCCATCGAGGCCAGGATCTCGCCGATGCCGAAGAGGCCGATCACCGCGGTCAGGAACTTGAAGCCGGTCAGCAGCTCGGCGGTGCCGAAGGTCATGCGAAGCTGGCCGGTCACCGTATCGAGACCGACCGACGCCAGGGCGAATCCGAGGCTCATCGATGCCAGCGTCTTGAAGGCCGATCCCTTGCCCATGCCGACGAAGCTGGCGAATGTCAGGAACTGGACCGCGAAGAACTCCGCTGGCCCGAATTTCAATGCGAATTTCGCGACCAGCGGCGCCAGGAAGGTGATCATCACCACGGCGACCAGCGCACCGACGAAGGACGAGGTGAAGGCGCCGGTCAGCGCCTCGTCGGCCTTTCCCTGCTTCGCCATCGGATGGCCGTCAAACGTCGTCGCGACCGACCAGGGTTCTCCCGGGATATTGAACAGGATCGAGGTGATGGCGCCGCCGAACAGCGCGCCCCAGTAGATGCAGGACAGCATGATGATTGCCGAGGTCGGCGACATCGAGAAGGTGAGCGGCAGCAGGATCGCGACGCCGTTGGCGCCGCCGAGGCCGGGAAGGACGCCGATGATCACGCCCAGCAGGATGCCGATCAGCATCAGCAGGAGATTGAACGGGCTAAGGACGACCGCAAAGCCGCCCATAAGCGAGGCTAGTTCTTCCAACGCCGAGTCCCCCCACCGTTTCTTCCTGGTTCCGCGCCTGCGCTACGGCCGAAACCTCAGCGATCCTTGTCCGGTCGCGTGTATTTGGTATACAAAATGCCGGAAGGGGTGCTTTTGTAAAGCCGAAATGAACGGCACTGCGCCGCGGATCTCAAAAAGGCCGGCGCGGAAAGTACTCCCGGGGGATAGGGGCTCAGTCGACCCATGACGGCGTTGAAGCTGGCGGTACAGCCTATCGAGGCGGAGCCGAGTTTCCGGGATCGCGCTTACGCGGCCCTGAAGCAGGCGATCACCACGATGGACATCTACGCCACGCGCGACCCCATCCGCCTCGACGAACGCCGCCTCTCCCAGGATCTCGGCATCAGCCGCACGCCGATTCGCGAAGCCTTCAACCGGCTCGAGCAGGAAGGCTTCATCCGCTCGGTGCCGCGCAAGGGCATGTTCATCGTCCGCAAGACCAAGCAGGAGATCATCGAGATCATCGGGGTCTGGGCGGCGCTCGAATCGATGGCGGCGCGGCTTATCACCCTGCATGCGACCGACGACGAGATCGGCAGCCTACGGCGCCTCTTCGTCGAGTTCGAAGGCCCCGGCCACGATCCGAAGGCCCACATCGACGAGTACTCGGAAGCGAACATCCGCTTCCATCAGGCGATCGTGAACATGAGCCGCAACCGCCTCCTGATGGAGACGATGGAGAATCTGTTCATCCACATGCGCTCGATCCGGCGCGTGACGATCTCCGAGAGCGACCGCGCGACACGCTCGATCAAGGATCACATGGACATCATAGAGGCCCTCGAGAAGCGCGACACCGAGCGCGCCGAGCGGCTGGTCCGCAAGCACAGCCTCGATCTCGCCACGCACGTCGAGAAGAACGTCACCTATCTGGATTGATCGAAACGGCGCCGCTTCGAACGGCGCCGACATGAGGGAGGGAGAACCATGACCGCCGCGACCAAAGAGAAGCCCGCCGCCGCCGACGAGGGACAGGAGCTCACCGACGGCTTCAACCTCATCATCGACGCGCTGAAGCTGAACGGGCTGACCACGATCTACGGCGTGCCCGGCATCCCGATCACCGACTTCGGCCGCATGGCGCAGGCCTCCGGCATCCGCGTGCTTTCGTTCCGCCACGAGCAGAACGCAGGATATGCCGCCGCGATCGCGGGATACCTGACCAAGAAGCCCGGCATCTGCCTCACCGTCTCGGCGCCGGGCTTCCTCAACGGGCTCACCGCATTGGCGCACGCGACGACCAACTGCTTCCCGATGATCCTGATCTCGGGCTCTTCCGAGCGCGAGATCGTCGACCTGCAGCAGGGCGACTACGAGGAGATGGACCAGCTCGCGATCGCCAAGCCGCTCTGCAAGGCGGCCTACCGCGTGCTGCACGCCGCCGACATCGGCATCGGCATCGCGCGCGCCATCCGCTCCGCGGTCTCCGGCCGCCCGGGCGGCGTCTATCTCGACCTGCCGGCGAAGCTGTTCGGCCAGGTGATGAACGCCGAAGCCGGCCGCAAGTCGCTGGTGAAGGTGATCGATCCGGCTCCGGCGCAGATCCCCGCCCCCGACGCGATCAAGCGCGCACTCGACGTGCTCAAGAGTGCCAAGAAACCGCTGATCATCCTCGGCAAGGGCGCCGCCTACGCTCAGGCCGACGAGGCGATCAAGACCTTCGTCGAGAAGTCGGGCGTGCCGTTCCTGCCGATGAGCATGGCCAAGGGCCTGCTGCCCGACCTGCATCCGCAATGCGCCGGTGCCGCGCGCTCGACCGTGCTCAAGGACTCCGACGTCGTCGTGATGATCGGCGCCCGCCTCAACTGGCTGCTCTCGCACGGCAAGGGCAAGACCTGGGGTGACGCGCCGAAGAAGTTCATCCAGGTCGACATCGAGCCCAAGGAGATGGACTCGAACGTCGAGATCGCCGCCCCCGTCGTCGGCGACATCGGCTCGTGCATGAACGCGCTGATCGACGCGATGGGCAAGGACTGGCCGAAGGCCCCGGGCGACTGGTCCGGCGCGGTCAGCGCCAAGCGCGAGGAGAACGTCGCCAAGATGGCGCCGCGCCTGATGAACAACAACGTGCCGATGGACTATCACGGGGCGCTCGGCGTGCTGCGCACGATCATCAAGGAGCGGCCGGAGACCATCCTGGTCAACGAGGGCGCCAACACGCTCGACCTCGCCCGCGGCGTCATCGACATCTACAAGCCGCGGAAGCGCCTCGACGTCGGCACCTGGGGCGTCATGGGCATCGGCATGGGCCAGGCGATCGCCGCCGCGGTCGAGACCGGCAACAAGGTGCTCGCGGTCGAGGGCGACAGCGCCTTCGGCTTCTCGGGCATGGAGGTCGAGACGATCTGCCGGTACGGCCTTCCGGTCTGCGTCGTGATCTTCAACAACAACGGCATCTACCGCGGCACCGACGTCAACAAGGCCGGCACCGATCCGGCGACGACGGTCTTCGTCGCGGGCGCGCGCTACGACAAGATGATGGAGGCCTTCGGCGGCGTCGGCGTCAACGCCACATCGCCGGACGAGCTCAAGCGCGCGGTCAACGCGGCGCTCGACTCGGGCAAGCCGACCCTGATCAACGCGGTGATCGACCCGGCTGCCGGCAGCGAGAGCGGCCGCATCGGCAACCTCAATCCGCAAAGCGCGCTCAAGAAGAAGTAACCCAATCCAGATAGATCGAGTTCGGAGGGAGCGAGAGATGGCGAAGGCGAAGAAGTCCGCGAAGAAGCCGGCGGCAAGGAAGCCGGTGAAGAAGGTCGCGAAGAAGGCAGCCAAGGCTGCACCCAGGAAGGCGGCGAAGAAGCCTGCCAAGGCGGCGCCGAAGAAGGTCGCCCCCAAGGCGAAAGCCACGGCGAAGGCGGCCAACGGCGCGCCGAAGATGTCGACCAAGCCCTTCGGCCAGGACGGCAAGGCCCTTCAGGGCGTGCGCATCCTCGACTTCACTCACGTGCAGTCGGGCCCGACCTGCACCCAGCTCCTCGCCTGGTTCGGCGCCGACGTGATCAAGGTCGAGCGCCCGGGCGTGGGCGACATCACCCGCGGCCAGCTTCAGGACGTGAAGGGCGCCGACAGCCTCTACTTCACGATGCTCAATCACAACAAGCGCTCGATCACGATCGACTCCAAGCACCCGCAGGGCAAGCGCGTGCTGGACGAGCTGGTCAAGAACTGCGACGTGCTGGTCGAGAACTTCGCGCCGGGCGCGCTCGACCGCATGGGGCTGACCTGGGAGTACATCCACAAGCTCAACCCGCGGATGATCGTCGCCTCGGTGAAGGGCTTCGGCCCCGGCCCTTATGAAGACTGCAAGGTCTACGAGAACGTCGCCCAGTGCACCGGCGGCTCGGCCTCGACCACCGGCTTCCTCGACGGCCCGCCGCTGGTGACCGGTGCGCAGATCGGCGACTCCGGCACCGGGCTGCACCTGGCGCTCGGCATCGTCTCCGCGCTCTATCAGCGCAACCGCACCGGCCGCGGCCAGAAGGTGCTGTGCGCGATGCAGGACGGCGTCTTGAACCTCTGCCGCGTCAAGCTGCGCGACCAGCAGCGCCTCGCCAACGGCCCGCTGAAGGAATACAGCCAGTACGGCCAGAACATCCCGTTCGGCGAGGCGACGCCGCGCGCCGGCAACGACTCAGGCGGCGGCCAGCCGGGCTGGATCATCAAGTGCAAGGGCTGGGAGACCGATCCCAACGCCTACATCTACTTCATCACCCAGGCGCCGGTGTGGGGCGCGATCTGCGACGTGATCGGCGAGCCGGAGTGGAAGACCCACCCCGACTACGCGACGCCGCCGGCCCGGCTCCCGCGCCTCAAGTCCATCTTCGAGCGCATCGAGCAGTGGACCATGACCAAGACCAAGTTCGAGGCCATGGACATCCTCAACAAGTACGACATCCCCTGCGGCCCGATCCTGTCCTTGAAGGAGATCGCCGAGGACCAGTCGCTGAGGAAGACCGGCACCGTGGTCGAGGTCGACCATCCGACGCGCGGCAAGTACCTGACCGTCGGCAACCCGATCAAGCTGTCGGATTCGATCTCGGAAGTGACGCGTTCGCCGCTTCTGGGCGAGCACACCGATGAGATCCTGAAGAGCGTTCTCAAGTTCAAGGACAGCGAGATCGCCGAGATCAAGGCCTCCGGTGCGCTGACGCCGCCGAAGAAGGAAGACGCGAAGGCTGCCTGAACCCGGGGGGATCCGACATGCGTATCGTAGTTCACGGCCAGCAGGCCTTCGGGAAGGCGGTTCTCGAGGCCCTGCTGAAGCGCGGAGAGAACGTCGTCGGCGTCTACGTGGCGCCGGAGAAGGAAGGGCAGAAGGCGGACCCGCTCAAGGAAGCGGCGCTCGCGGCCAAGCTGCCCGTGTTCCAGCCGAAGTCCTATCGCCAGCCGGGTCCGGTCTGGGACGAGTTCAAGGCGTTGAAGCCGGACCTGCAGGTCATGGCCTTCGTCACCCTGTTCGTGCCGTCGGGATTCCTCAACATCCCGACCCACGGCTCGATCCAGTACCACCCCTCGCTGCTGCCGCTGCATCGGGGCCCGTCCTCGATCAACTGGCCGATCATCCAGGGGCGCCAGGAGACCGGGCTCTCGATCTTCTGGCCGGATGACGGGCTCGATACCGGCCCGATCCTGATCCAGAAGAAGACGCCGATCTCGGACGACGATTCGCTGGGATCCGTCTACTTCGACCGCCTGTTCCCGATGGGCGTCGAGGCGATGCTCGAAGGCGTCGACCTGGTGAAGGCCGGAAAGGCGCCGCGCGTCGAGCAGGACCACTCGAAGGCGACCTACGAAGGCTGGTGCACGCCAGAGAACGCGCGCATCGACTGGGGCCGCCAGGGCTTCCACATCCACAACCTGGTGCGCGGCTGCAATCCCGCGCCGGGCGCGTGGACGACGCTTGCCGGCAGGAAGATCCAGATCTTCGAGACCAGGAAGGTCCCGGCGATCGACCCGAAGGGCATTGGCGGCAAGATGGGCCAGGTGATGGAAGTCGACGACAAGGGCTTCACGGTCTGCTGCGCCGACGGCCGCATCCACGTTCTCCGCGTCCGCGGCGACGCCGGCAAGGTAACGGGTGCCGAGTTCGCCGCATCCGGCGGCATCAAGGTCGGTGACATCCTGGGGGGCTGAGGCCCCCCGCTTTCCTTTCCGTCACGCCCGGCGAAGTCCGCCGGGCGCCACATCCAAAAGCGAAGTTGGGGAATGGGACATGCGTAATCCCGCTGAGCAGCACGCCAAGCCGAAGTCCGACATCGAGATCTCGCAAGCCGCGACCATGCGCCCCGTCGTCGACGTGGCGCGCGAGAAGCTCGGCATCGACTCGAAGAACCTGGAGCCCTACGGCCACTACAAGGCCAAGGTGTCGCTCGACTACGTCAACTCGCTGAAGAACAAGAGCGGCAAGCTGATCCTGGTCTCGGCGATCACGCCGACGCCGGCCGGCGAGGGCAAGACCACGACCACGGTCGGCCTCGGCGATGCGCTCAACCACATCGGCAAGAAGGCGATCATCTGCCTGCGCGAGCCGAGCCTCGGCCCCTGCTTCGGCGTCAAGGGCGGTGCTGCGGGCGGCGGCTATGCCCAGGTGGTGCCGATGGAGGACATCAACCTCCACTTCACCGGCGACTTCCACGCGATCGGCGCCGCCAACAACCTGCTGGCAGCCCTCGTCGACAACCACATCTACTGGGGCAACGAGCTGGGCTTCGACTCCCGCCGCGTGACCTGGCGTCGCGTGCTCGACATGAACGACCGCGCGCTCCGCGAGATCACGTCCTCGCTCGGCGGCGTCGCCAACGGCTTCCCCCGCGTCGACGGCTTCGACATCGTCGTGGCCTCCGAGGTCATGGCGATCTTCTGCCTCGCGACCTCGCTCGACGACCTGCAGAAGCGCCTCGGCAACATCATCGTCGGATACACCCGCGACCGTAGGCCGATCCGCGCGCACCAGCTGAAGGCCGCCGGTCCGATGACGGCGCTGCTCAAGGACGCGCTGGCGCCGAACCTGGTGCAGACGCTGGAGAACAACCCGGCCTTCATCCATGGCGGCCCCTTCGCCAACATCGCGCACGGCTGCAACACGGTGCTCGCCACCACCACCGCGCTGAAGCTCGGCGACTACGTGGTGACCGAGGCCGGCTTCGGCGCCGACCTGGGCGCCGAGAAGTTCTTCGACATCAAGTGCCGGAAGGCGGGCCTCAAGCCCGACTGCGCGGTGCTGGTCGCGACCATTCGCGCGCTCAAGATGCATGGCGGCGTCGCCAAGGACGACCTCAAGAAGGAAAACCTCGACGCGCTGAAGAAAGGTCTCTCGAACCTGCAGCGCCATGTCACCAACGTGCAGAAGTACGGCGTGCCGGTCGTCGTCTCGATCAACCGCTTCTCCGCCGACACCCAGGCCGAGATCGACCTGGTCAAGTCGGCCTGCGGCGAGCTCGGCGTCGAGGCGTTCATGGCCGACCACTGGGCCGGCGGCGGCGCCGGTGCCGCCGAGGTGGCCCATGCGGTGGTCAAGCTCTGCGAGAGCGGCAAGGCGAACTTCAAGGTCCTCTACCCGGACGACATGCCGCTCTGGGACAAGATGAAGACCATCGCCCAGCAGATCTACGGTGCGGCCGACATCACCGCCGAGAAAAGCGTCCGCGATCAGATTGCGGGCCTGCAGAAGGATGGCTTCGGCCACTTCCCGATCTGCGTCGCAAAGACCCAGTACAGCTTCTCGACCGACGCCAACGCCAAGGGCGCGCCGTCGGGCCACACGATCCCGATCCGCGAGGTCCGCGTCTCGGCCGGTGCCGAGTTCCTGGTATTCATCTGCGGCGAGATCATGACGATGCCGGGCCTGCCCAAGGTGCCGGCGGCAAACTCGATCGAAGTGAACGCCCAGGGCAAGATCGTCGGATTGTTCTAAGGTTTGCGCGGTTCATGCCGGCCGCGCTAGCGTGGCCGGCATGAACCGCGACGTCGAGATCAGCGAGGTCGGCCCGCGCGACGGGCTGCAGATGCTGAAGGGCATCATGCCGACCTCGGTCAAGAAGGCCTGGATCGCAGCGCTCGCAGCATCCGGCCTTCCAGAGATCGAGGTCTGCTCCTTCGTCTCCCCGAAGCTGCTGCCGCAGATGGCGGATGCCGCCGAGATCGTCGCCTACGCCCGCACGCTTTCCGGCCTGCACGTCGCGGCACTCGCACCCAATGCCAAAGGCACGGCGCGGGCGATCGAGGCCGGCGCGCAGAAGATCACCTTGCCGCTCTCGGTCAGCCGCTCGCATTCGCTCGCCAATGTGCGAAAGACCCCGGACGAGATGGTCGAGGAGATCAGGGAGTCGGCGAAGCTCCGCGATGCATCCGAATCCAGGCCGGGGATCGAAGCCGGGCTCTCGACGGCCTTCGGCTGCACGATGGAGGGCGCGGTCGCCGAGAGCGAGGTGGTCCGGCTTTCGGTCGCCGCCATCCAGGCCGGTGCCGACGAGGTCGGCCTCGCCGACACCACCGGCATGGCCAACCCGCAGCAGATCCGCCAAGTGATCTCCGCCGTCCGCCGCGAGATCGGCGACAGGCTGACCGGCGTGCATCTTCACAACACCTTCGGCCTCGGCCTCGCCAACGCGCTCGCTGCCTACGAGGCGGGCTTGCGCACCTTCGATGCCTCGCAGGCAGGGTTGGGCGGCTGCCCTTATGCGCCGGGCGCCACCGGCAACGTCGTCACCGAGGATCTGGTCTACATGTTCGAGAGCATGGGCGTGCGCACCGGGATCGACCTGGAAAAGCTGATGGAGGGGCGCCGGATCCTCGCCGAGGCCTTCCCCGACGAACCGCTCTACGGCTACGTGCCGGCGATCGGCTTGCCCAAGAACTACCGGCCGGCAGCCTGACATGACGGGCAAGCTTCCGCTCGACGGCATCCGCGTCGTCGAGTTCACCCACATGGTGATGGGCCCGACCTGCGGCATGGTGCTGGGCGACCTCGGCGCCGACGTGATCAAGGTCGAGCCGACGCCCAACGGCGACAACACCCGCCGCCTGGTCGGGGCCGGCGCCGGCTTCTTCATGAACTTCAACCGCAACAAGCGCTCGGTGGCGCTCGACCTCAAGTCGCCCGCCGGCAAGGAAGTCGTCACGCGGCTGGTCTCGACCGCGGACGTCGTGACCGAGAACTTCCGTCCCGGCGCGATGGAGGGCCTCGGCCTCGGCTACGAGGCGGTGTCGAAGCTGAATCCCAGGGTCATCTACGCATCGCTGAAGGGTTTCCTCGCCGGCCCCTACGAGCATCGCGCCGCGCTCGACGAGATCGTGCAGATGATGGGCGGCCTCGCCTATATGACCGGGCCGGAGGGCCGCCCGCTCCGCGCCGGCTCGTCGGTCAACGACATCATGGGAGGCATGTTCGCGGCGATCGCGATCCTGGCCGCGCTCAACCAGCGGCGCGACACCGGCAAGGGCCAGCATGTGAAGTCGGCGCTGTTCGAGAACTGCGCGCTCCTGGTCGGCCAGCACATGGCGCAGCAGGCAGTCACCGGCAAGGCGCCGAACCCGATGCCGAACCGGATCTCACCCTGGGCGATCTACGATCTCTTCGACACCAAGGATGGCGAAAAGCTGTTCATCGGCGTCGTCACCGACGCCCAGTGGAAGCTGTTCTGCGAGGAATTCAAGCGGCCTGGCCTGCAGAACGACCCGAACCTCGCCACCAACAGCCAGCGTGTCCATGCGCGCGCGACGATGATCCCCGAGATCCAGAAGATGGTCGGCGCCTACTCGCGATCCGACCTGATGGCGATCTTCGAGCGGATCGGCCTGCCCTTCGCGCCGATCACCAAGCCCTCCGACCTGTTCGAGGACCCGCACCTCAATGCGTCGGGTGCGATGGTCGAGCTGACCAATCCCGAGAACGGCGCCCGCGCGCGCCTTCCCGGCCTGCCGATCGAGATGGACGGGCACCGGCTGCCGCTCCGCCATGACGTGCCGAAACTCGGTGAGCACACGCGCGAGATCCTGGCCGAGCTGGGCTTCGGCGCGGACGACATCGCCCGCATCGCGGGATGAACTTCCGGCGCATCACGAATAAGGACACCGACTGGCACGAGCGCTTCTTCGCACTCGTCGAGACGGTGTTCCTGACATCGGGAAGCAATTTCCGGCCCTGGAATGAGCGTGGCGGGTGGCATCCGGGCTACGAAGTGTTCGCAATCGAGCTGAACGGCGACATCCTCGCTACGGTCGGGCGCGAGCGAATGCGTTTCGTCATCGACGGCAAGGAGCATGACGGCTATCAGCTCGGTGCCGTCGCGACCCATCCCGATCGTCGCGGCCAGGGACTGTCGCGGCGCCTTCTTTCCTGGGTCCTGGGCGATATCGCCGGGCGGCCGGTCATCCTTTTCGGCAATGCCCGGGTCGTCGACTTCTATCCGCGCTTCGGTTTCACGCGGATCGCACAAAGCAGCTTCACGGAGCCGGTCACCGTCGAGGCAGCGCATCCGGCGCCGACGCTCGACCTGGAAGATCCCGAGGATCGCGCCTGGCTCGCCGCGCTGTGTGCCCGCGCCCGCTCGCCCGGCGTCGCCTTCTCGGCGCGCGACTACTACCCCACCCTCCTCTGGCACCTGACCTACAAGCCGAGACCCGTCTTCCGGCTCGACGAGGCAAATGCGGCGGTCGTGGCGAGTGTCGAGGAGGAACGCCTCGTCCTTCACGACCTTATCGCGCTTTGGCCCTTCGACCTGAGACGGGTCTTGCCGCAACTGACGTCGAGCCGCGTGTCGGCGCTGGAGTTCGGGTTCGGCCCGGAGGACTGGTGGCCCTCGGCCACCGCATCGCTCGCCGACGAGCCAGACTCGCCGTTCTTCGTCCGCAACCTGCCGCCATTGCCGACGCGTGCGTTCCGCTTCCCGGACCTGGCGCAGACCTAGGTCGACAGGAAACGCCGCTCCTCGCCTTCCAGCACCAGCGCCGTCAGCCGGCCGCTCATGAAGGCGCCGGTGTCGATGCCGATGCGGTAGGGCAGGATCTCCGGCTCGCTGGAGATCGAGTGGCCGTGGACGACGACGCGGCCGTGATCGACCTCCGAGTCCAGGAACTCGTGCCGGATCCAGAGCAGGTCGAAACGTCGCTGGCGGTCGAGCGGAACGTGCGGCCGCACACCGGCATGGACAAAGAGATAGCCGCCTTCCTCGTGCCTGAGCGGCAGGCCTTCGAGGAAAGCCCAGTGACGCTCCGGCACCGCGAGGCTGAAGGCCTCCTGCATTCGTCTCAGCCGCTCCTCCGCCGGCAGGTCGGGATCCGGCGCGACGCCGTAGCTCTTGAGCGTCTCCAACCCGCCGAACCTCAGCCAATTCTCGCCGATCCAGGGGTCGACGAGGAAACGGCACATCGTTTCCTCGTGGTTGCCGAGCAGGTGCACGACCTCGTCGACCGGCGGCGGATGGTCGAGCAGGTGATCGAGAACCCCGCGCGAGGCAACTCCGCGATCGACATAGTCGCCGAGGTACACTGCGACCGTTCGCGCCGGCCGCGACCGCGCCAGATCGGCCTCCATCATCGCTTCGAGCCGCATCAGCAGGTCGAGGCGGCCATGCACATCGCCGATCGCATAGACGCGCGTGCCGGGAGGAACCGCGGTCACGAGTCGGCGGCCAGGCCGACCGCCTCGCGCTCGAGGACGTCGAGCGAGGCCCGGTCCTCGCCGTCGACGACGATGCTGGCGACGGCGACGCAGGCCGCGAGGTTGCCGGCGACCGAGCCGCCGGGCCTGGCATCGACCGCGGTCGCCAGGACCGCGAGCAAGGCGCGCTCGGCCTCGAGCTCGGCTCGCTTGACCAGCGTCCGGACCGGATCGGAGCGCTCCCTGGGCATGCCCTCGTGCCCAGCCCTGAGCCGGCGGCGGAGCCGGCGGAGCGGCCGCACCACCTCGAAACGCCAGGACTGGGTCGCGGTGATCAGGGCGGCCCCCTGCTCGCGCGTCAATTCGAGCGAGCGGACGCCGAGCCAGCACGCATGAAGCAGGAGCGCCACGTCGAAGCTCCGCCGGTCCTGCAGGTCGAGGCAGGCGGCGGCAACGCCCGGTCGGGCATACAGCGCCTCGGCGAAGCTCGGAAAGTCGGTCGTCGGCATCCTTAAAGACCCGGTTTGCTCCGGCCACCCAGTTGCGCTAGGAGACTGGCGAGGGGCGGTGGCTTTGGCAAGCAGGACCCCTAAAATGAAGCTCGCATGGACGATCTCGAACCGCTTCGCCGCAAGCTCGCCGAACTGGAAAGCGAGCACCGCGACCTGGACGACGTCATCTCGCGGATCAGCGACGCGATGCCGTTCGACCGTCTGCGCCTGCAGCGGCTCAAGAAGCG
>CAZDGR010000024.1:0-21557 GCA_964504845.1 uncultured Rhizobium sp.
GCCGGCTGCCGCTTCTCCCCGCCGCTGATCCGCCGGGTCGGGCACATCCGCGCCTTCGCCGCGCTCGCCGGCATCACCTGCGCGATCACACTTCTATATCCGTTCGTCGTCTCGACCCTGCCGTGGGTGGCGCTCCGCGCCTTCAACGGCGCCGCCGCCGCCGGCATGTTCATGATCACGGAGAGCTGGCTCAACCACCGGACCCGCTCGGACGAGCGCGGCCGGGTGCTCGCCGTCTACACGATCGCCAACAAGCTCGCCTTCGGCGGCGGCCAGTTCCTGCTCGGCCTCGCCGATCCGGCCGGGCACCTTCTCTTCATGATCCCGGCGATCGCCTATGCGCTGTCGCTGCTGCCGGTGGCGCTGACCGCCGAGACCGCGCCGCCGATCCAGGATGCCCGCCGGATGCCGCTGGCCGACCTCTACCGGGCCTCCCCGCTCGGGGTCGTCGGCGTGCTGATCGCCGGGTTCGTTGGATCGTCGATCTCGGGCTTGGCGCCGGTCTTCGCCCAGCAGATAGGCCTGTCCCCGGCCGGGGTCGGCCAGTTCATCGCGGTCCTGACCGTGGGTGGCCTGATCCTGATGTGGCCGATCGGCTGGCTCTCCGACCGCTTCGACCGGCGCCTCGTCCTCCTGATCGTCTCGATTCTTATGGCGCTCGCGACCGTCGGACTTGCGGTTGCCTGGAATTGGTCGACTCTCGCGCTTTACGTGCTGATCGCGCTTTTCGGCGGGTTTTCCGGCGCGATCTACCCGATCTGCGTCGCGCATACGAACGACTTCATCGACCGGAGCCAGGTTGTCTCCGTCAGCGGCAGCATGCTGCTTTTGTGGTCAGTCGGCGCCACCATCGGCCCGCTCGCCGCGAGCCCCCTGATGGACGCCTTCGGGCCTTCCGCGCTGTTTTGGCTGGCCGCGGGCTTTAGCATGGCCCTTGCACTATTCGTGGCCTACCGCCGCAGGAAGCGAATGGGACGCCCCGTTCCCGAACAGTCCCCGTTCGTGCCAGAAGCGGCGATCACACCTGAGGCATCACCCCTCGATCCGAGGGCCGAACGTCGTCAAGATGTAGCCGGCTAATGTTAGTTTCAGATTAAGAAACATTAAGCTAAAGTCGCGCCGCCTCGGGGCGGGAGGGGCTGGGAGACCTATGAAAGTCGTTGCGCAGATCGCCGTCGTCGCGGTTCTGGGAACGGCCGGCTTCGCCGGGTGGATGTATCGGGATGCCTGGATTCCCGGGCAGCAGGCGAAGGCCAGCGCCACGGCCGCGCCGGCGCAGCGGGCGGTCCCCGTCGAAGCGCAGAAGGTCCGCATCGGCCCGATCGACGACACCGTCGAGGCGGTCGGCACGGCGCTCGCCAACGAGAGCCTGACCGTCACCTCGAAGATCGCCGGCATCGTCAAGGCGATCAGGTTCACCGAAGGCCAGCAGGTGAAGGCCGGCACCGTCCTCATCGAGCTCGAGGACCGCGAGCCGATGGCCAACCTCGAATCCGCCAAGGCATTGCGCGACCAGGCCAAGGCCGCGTTCGACCGCACCAAGAGCCTGCAGGCCACCGGCAACGCACCGGCGTCGCGCCTCGACGACCAGGTAGGCGCCTATCGCGCCGCCGAGGCCCGCGTCCGCGTGATCGAGGCGCAGCTCGCCGATCTCAAGATCGTCGCGCCGTTCTCCGGGCGGGTCGGCATTCGCCGGGTCAGCCAGGGCGCGCTCATCTCGGTCGGCACCGTCATCACCACGCTCGACGACGTCGAGACGATCAAGCTGCGCTTCTTTGTTCCGGAAGCCGCGGTCAGCGCGGTCAGGACCGGCAGCAACGTCGCTGCGTCCGGCAACGCCGCTCCCGACCGCGTCTTCACCGGCTCGATCGCCAGCATCGACACCCGGGTCGACGCCACGACGCGCGCCGTCGAGGTCCGCGCCGAGTTCCCGAACCAGGACGGCGCGCTGAAGCCTGGCATGTTCCTTACCGTCAAGCTGGCGCTCAACCGCCGCGACGGCGCGCTGATCGTGCCGGAAGAGGCCGTGGTGCCCGAGGGCATCCGCCAGTACGTCTATGTCGTCGCCGACGGCAAGGCGGTGAAGACCGAGGTCAAGCTCGGCTCGCGCCTGCCCGGCGAGGTTGAGATCCGCGACGGCCTGAAGCCGGACGCGGTCGTCGTCACCAGCGGCGTCCAGAAGATCCGCGACGGCGTGCCGGTCCGCACCGGCACCTAAAGCCCCACGCCCAACGAGAGGCGCTCAATGGTTCTCTCCGACATCGCCATCAAGCGCCCGGTCTTCGCGACCGTCATCAGCCTGGTGCTGGTGGTCTTCGGGCTCTTCGCCTTCCAGCGCCTCTCCGTCCGCGAGTATCCGGACATCGATCCGCCGATCGTCTCGGTTCAGACGACCTACAGGGGCGCCTCGGCCAACGTCATCGAGGTGCAGATCACCCAGATCCTCGAGGACGCGCTGTCCGGCATCGAAGGCATCAAGGTGATGACCTCGTCGAGCCGCGAGGGCTCGTCCTCGATCTCCATCGAGTTCCGCATCGACCGCGCCATCGACGGCGCCACCAACGACGTCCGCGACAAGGTCGGCCGCGTCATGTCGCGCCTTCCGGTCGACGCCGATACGCCGGTGATCTCCAAGGTCGAGGCCGACGCACGCCCGATCATCTGGATCTCGCTCTCCTCCGATCGCATGTCGAGCCTCGAGCTCACCGATTACGCCAAGCGCAACCTGGTCGACCGGCTCTCGAACCTCAACGGCGTCGCCACCGTCCGCATCGGCGGCGAGCGCCGCTACTCGATGCGCATCTGGCTCGACCGTCGCGAGCTCGCCGCCCGCGAGCTGACGGTCCAGGACGTCGAGTCGGCGCTCCGCAAGCAGAACGTCGAGCTTCCTGCCGGCCGCGTCGAGTCGACGCGCCGCGAGTTCACGGTCCGCACCGACACCAGCATGAAGACGCCGGAGCAGTTCCGGAACATCGTGCTCTCGGTCAAGGACGGCTTCCCGGTGCGCC
Source organism: uncultured Rhizobium sp. (assembly GCA_964504845.1). Taxonomy (GTDB): domain Bacteria; phylum Pseudomonadota; class Alphaproteobacteria; order SHVZ01; family SHVZ01; genus SHVZ01. The sequence continues at coordinate 3,009 of CAZDGR010000024.1, forward strand.
TGGGCGAGGTCGCCAGGATCGAGCTCGGGCCCGAGGACTCGCGCGGCGACATCCGCAACACCGGCAAGCCCGCGATCGGCCTCGGCATCGTCAAGCAATCCAAGGCGAATACTCTCGAGGTCGCGGACGCGGCGAAGGAGATGATCAAGATCATCACCCCGACCCTGCCGGCCGGCGTCGCCATGGACGTCTCCTTCGACACCTCGCTGTTCATCGCCCAGTCGATCTACGAGGTGTTCCACGCGCTCGGCATCGCGCTCGCGCTCGTCGTCGGCGTGATCTTCTTCTTCCTTCGATCTTTCCGCGCGACCTTCATCCCGACGATCGCGATCCCGGTCTCGATCATCGCCTCCTTCATCGTTCTCGCCGCCTTCGGCTTCTCGCTGAATGTGCTGACGCTGCTGGCATTCGTGCTGGCGATCGGTCTCGTCGTCGACGACGCGATCGTCGTGCTCGAGAACATCCATCGCCACATCGAGGAGGGCGAGCCGCCTCTGCTCGCCGCCGTCCGCGGCGCGCGGCAGATCGGGTTCGCCGTGATCTCGACCACGCTGGTGCTCGTCGCGGTGTTCATCCCGCTGTCGCTTCTGCCCGGCAACACCGGCCGCCTGTTCAGCGAGTTCGGCATCTCGGTCGCCGCCTCGGTCATGTTCTCCGGCCTCGTCGCGCTGACCTTGACCCCGATGCTGTGCTCGAAGCTGCTGAAGCCGGTCGAGGGCGAGAGCCTGCTGCATAAGCTGACCGAGCCGCTTTTCGTCGGCATGATCGCCGGATACCGCTGGCTGCTGGTCAAGTCGCTCAACGCGCCGGTGATCGTCATCGCGCTCGCGATCGGCATCTCGGCGTCGTCGTACTTCCTGTTCAAGGCGTTGCCGCGCGAGTTCGCGCCGACCGAGGATCGCGGCTACTTCTTCATCTCGGTGACCGCGCCGGAAGGGTCGTCGATCGACTATACCCGCGAGCAGGTGAACCGGATCGAGGCGATCCTCAAGCCCATCGTCGAGTCGGGCGCCGTAGAGCGCGTCTTCACCAACGTGGCGCCGTCCTTCGGCCGTCCGGGCGACGTGCGCCAGGCGTCGATGAACGTCCGGCTGAAGCCCTGGGCCGAGCGCCAGCAGAAGCAGCAGGAGATGGTCCGCGGCCTCTTCCAGCAGCTGAATGCGCTACCCGGGGTCCGCGCCGTCGCGATCAACCCGCCGAGCCTCGGCCAGCCCGCCTTCCAGCTGCCGCTCCGCGTCGTCCTCGGCGGCAACACCTACGAAGAGCTGGTCGGGTGGCGCGACACGATGATGGCGGCGATGCGCGAGAACCCGCGCCTGCAGAACGTCAGCGCCGACTACGAGGAGAACAAGCCGCAGTTCCGGGTCGAGATCGACCGCGCCCGCGCCGCCGATCTCGGCGTCGCGATCGACGAGGTCGGCCGGACGCTCGAGACCATGCTGGGATCGCGCAACGTCACGACCTTCTCCGACCGCGGCGAGGAATACAACGTCATCCTGCAGGCGGCGCCGCGCGACCGCGCGCAGCCGAGCGACCTCGCCAACATCTTCGTCCGCTCGCAGACGACGCGCGCGCTGGTGCCGCTTTCCAGCCTGGTGAGGTTGCGGGACACGGCCGGCGCCAGCGAGTTCTACCGGACCGACCGGCTCCGCTCGATCACGATCTCGGCCAACCTCGGTGCCGGCTATACGCTCGGCGAAGCGATCGAGTTCGTCGAGCGCACGGCCGCGACCGAGCTCCCGCCGCAGGCACGCATCAGCTATCGCGGCGAGGCGCGCGAGTTCAAGGAAAGCTCGTCGGCGATCTACTTCACCTTCGCCGTCGCATTGCTGACGGTGTTCCTGGTGCTCGCCGCGCAGTTCGAGAGCTACGTCCACCCGTTCGTGATCATGCTGGCGGTGCCGCTGGCGATTACCGGCGCGCTGGGCACGATCTTCCTGAAAGGGCTGACGCTCAACGTCTACAGCCAGATCGGCATGATCATGCTGGTCGGCATCGTGGCCAAGAACGGCATCCTGATCGTCGAGTTCGCGAACCAGCTGAGAGACGAAGGCAAGAACATCTACGACGCCATCCTGGGATCGTCCGTCGCCCGGTTGCGACCGATCCTGATGACCTCGATCGCGACCGCGATCGGCGCCTTGCCGCTGGCGATCGCCACCGGCGCCGGCGCCGAAAGCCGCCAGGCGATCGGCGCGGTCATCGTCGGCGGCGTGCTGTTCGCCACGGTGATGACGATTTTCATCATTCCGGTCTTCTACCTGCTGCTCGCCACCAGGACGAAGGCCGCAAGCCACGTCGCCGAGGCGATCACGGCCCTGGAGAAGAAGGAGACCGCGGGCGGTCCCGCCCCCGCGCACGGCCAGAAGCCGGCGCACGGCGTCGCCGGCCGGCCGCATCCGGCCGAATAGCGATACCCGCTGCTGCGATCCAAGGGCCGGCGGCGCCAAGCTGCCGGCCCTTTTCATTTCAGGGCGTCGCCGGCACGCCGAAGACGTACGGGTGTGCCGCGGCCAGGGCCACGAAGATCGCGGCGGCGAGCGCGATCCGGCTCCAGCCGATCTCGCTCATGACCAGCCGGTTCCTGCCGGCGAGGATCGCCATGAACGGCACGACCGAGGTCACGGCGGCGAAGCGCCGCCAACCCTCTGGATCGCGCTTCGCCTGCTTGCGGTCGATCGAGCCCATGCCGGCGGCGGCGACGATCATGATGCTGCCGAACAGGAAGACCGAAGCGAGGTCGCCATTGGCGATGAAGTGGCCGACGGCCCAGAGGAGGAACGACCACAGCATCGGATGACGCGTGACACGGAAGATGCCGCGCGCCGGATCGTCCGAGCCGAGGAAGCGCTCGCCCTTGACCATGGTCGGGTTCGGCTGGCTCAGGGATCCCACGAAGAAGATCACCGCCGGGATCATCAGCGCCGCCGGCGCCCACATCATCCAGGCTTCGACGTAGCGGATCCCGTAGAAGGACTCGGCCGAGGTCGCCTGCCGATAGGCGATCGACAGCCAGACGATGCCGACGAAAGAGAGGACCGAGAACAACCCGCGGAAGGCGTTCTCGCCGATCCTGCCCGCTATCGCCCAGCGCAACGGCGATCCCGCCACCACGACGTGAAGCAGAACCCAGAAGCCGGCAGCGATCGCCATCCGGGTCATCGCGGGATCGAATGCGTCTTCCATCGGCGTCTCCTCGAAGACAGTCGCCGTCTCTAGCACCCGGGCGGTTGCCCCGTCGATCTCACGAGCCTATGCTGCACCGCAGCATCACTCGGAGCAACGCATGGATTGGCAGGTTCTGCTCGCCTTCACCGTCACCATGACGATCTTCGCGATCGCCCCGGGCCCGGCGGTGCTGCTGGTGGTCTCGCATGGCGTCAAGTCGGGCTGGGGCGCCTCGCTGAAGGCGGCCCTCGGCGTCCAGGCCGGCAACAGCATCTACTTCGTGCTCTCGGCCGTGGGCCTGGGCGCGATCCTCTCCACATCCGAGACCTTTTTCTACGGCGTGAAGTACGCAGGTGCTGCCTACCTGATCTATCTCGGCGTCCGTACCATCTGGAACGCGGCCTCCGCCTCGACTCCCAGGGCCGGCGTCGCCGGCGCGCTCCGCCAGCCTTTCATGCAGGCGGTGCTGACGCAGCTCGCCAATCCGAAGTCGGTGCTGACCTTCGGCGCGCTGATGCCGCAGTTCATCGATCCGAACGGCGACCTGGTCCTTCAGTACGTGCTGTTCGCCGCCGCCTGCTTCCTCTCGGAGGTGCCGGTGCTCGCGGTCTATGGCTGGCTTGCCGCCCAGGGCCGCCGCGCCTTCGGAAGCTCGCGTCTCGCGGTCTGGCGCGAGCGGCTCGCGGGCGGCGCGCTGATCGCGGTCGGCGCCAGCCTCGCGACGATCAAGCGCGTTACGCCCTGAGCCCCGCTACGCCCTGAGCAACGTCTTCGCGCGAAGCCCCGTCATCGCGCCGACCACGTCGATCACCGGCGTCGGCACGCCGACCAGGCGTGCGATCTCCTGGACCGCGAGGATCAGTCCGTCGGCCTCGATCGGGCGGCCGCGCTCGACATCCTGGAGCGTCGAGCTCTTGAAGCTGCCCAGGCTCTTCATGATGCCGACCCGCTCCTCGACCGAGCCGGGAATGGCGATGCCGAGGCCTTTGGCGACCGCGATGCCCTCGTGCAGCATCGCCATGATCACCTCGCGCGTACCCGGATCCTCCAGCATCTCGATCGAGGTCGCGTAGGTCAGCGCGCTCACCGTGTTGCCGGCCATGTTGCCGATCAGCTTGTGGCAGATGTCGCCCCGGATGGTCGGCGAGGCCTGCATCGCGAGCCCCGGCGCATCGAGCGCCTTGCACAGCCTCTCGAGCCGCGGCGTGATCCCGCCCTTGGGCTCGCCCAGCACCCAGCGTCCGCCGATCGTGTGCGTGATCTCGCCAGGCTGGGTGACCTCGGCGGCGATGTAGAGGACGCAGCCGATCACCCGCTCGATCGGGATGCCGGCGGCGATCCGCCCGCCGGGATCGAGGGTCTCCAGGCGGTGCCCCTCGAGCGCGCCGCCGAACCCTGAGAAGAACCACCAGGGAATGCCGTTGAGCGCGGCGACGATCGGCGTCTCGGGTCCCAGAAGCGGCTTCAGCTTCTGCGAGATCTCGACCAGCGACGGCGCCTTCACCGCGAGCACGACCACGTCCTGGACGCCGGCCTCCTCCGGCGTCTCGACCGCGCGCACCGGCACCGTGAAGCGCTCGTCCTTGCCGATGAAGGTGAGCCCCTTCCGCCGGATCGCCTCCAGCTGGGCTCCCCGGGCGATCAGCGTCACGTCGTGGCCGGCCCGGGCCATCAGCGCGGCGCCGTGCCCGCCGATCGCGCCGGCACCGAAGATGCAGATCCTCAAGGCTTATTCCCTCTCATGAGCCTGATCCACCTACCGGGCCGGGGGGCCGGGAGCAAGTCCCCCCGCGGTTGACAGATTCGCCGACCCTCCGGATAGTTGGCGGTTTCCGGCCCCTGTTCCGGTCCGGAAACCCTTCCTCCCTCAGGAGCCGACCCGTGACTGCCGCCGCCGTGATGCCGACCTATGGTCGCTACGATATCGCTTTCGACCGGGGCGAGGGTCCCTACCTCGTCGCGACCGACGGCCGACGCTTCCTCGACTTCGCGGCCGGCATCGCCGTCAACGCGCTGGGTCACTCGCATCCGAAGCTGGTCAAGGCGCTGGCCGAGCAGGGCGCCAAGCTCTGGCACGTCTCCAACCTCTACCGGATTCCCGAGCAGGAGAAGCTGGCGGAGAAGCTGACCAAGCACACCTTCGCCGACAAGGTGTTCTTCTGCAATTCGGGCGCCGAGGCGCTCGAAGGCGCGATCAAGCTGGTCCGCAAGTACCACGACGACACCGGGCATCCCGAGAAGTTCACCGTCATCGGCTGCTCCGGCGCCTTCCACGGCCGCACGCTGGCGACGCTGGCCGCCGCCGGCAACGAGAAGTACCTGAAGGGTTTCGATCCGGCGGTCGAAGGCTTCAAGCAGGTGGCCTTCGGGAACCTGAACGAGCTCCGCGCCGCGATCGACGGCAACACCGCGGCGATCCTGGTCGAGCCGGTGCAGGGCGAAGGCGGCATCAAGCCGGCCCAGCTCTCCTATCTCCGCGAGCTTCGCAAGATCGCCGACGAGTTCGGCGTGCTGCTGGTGTTCGACGAGGTGCAATGCGGCATGGGCCGGTCGGGCAAGCTGTTCGCCCATGAATGGGCCGGCGTCACGCCCGACGTCATGTGCATCGCCAAGGGTCTCGGCGGCGGCTTCCCGGTCGGCGCCTTCATGGCGACGAACAAGGCGGCGGTCGGCATGACCGCGGGCACCCACGGCTCGACCTTCGGCGGCAACCCGCTGGCGATGGCCGTCGCCAACGCGGTCATGGACGTGATGCTGGAGCCGGGCTTCCTCGAGCGCGTCGACAAGATCGCGCGCCTGCTCTGGAAGGAGCTGGAAGCCGTGGTCAAGAAGCACCCGAAGGTGTTCGTCGAGGTGCGCGGCGCCGGCCTCATGCTGGGGCTCCGCTGCCACGTGCCCAACACCCAGCTGGTCGACAAGCTGCGCGAGAACGGCCTGCTCGCCGTCGGCGCCGGCGAGAACGTGGTGCGGCTTGTCCCGCCGCTGATCATCGACGAGAGCCATGTGCGCGAGGCGGTCGAGAAAATCGACAAGGCCGCGACCCAGATCTCCGCCTGATCATGTCTCCCAAGCACTTTCTCGACCTCGACGCGTTCGAGGCGAAGACCCTCCGTTCCATCCTGGACGACGGCGCCCAGATGAAGCGCGAGCTCAAGGCCGGCAAGCGCGAGCGCAAGCTGGAAGGCAAGACGCTGGCGATGATCTTCGAGAAGCCCTCGACCCGCACCCGGGTCAGCTTCGACGTCGCCATGCGTCAGCTAGGCGGCGAGACCATCATGCTGTCGGCGGCGGAGATGCAGAGCGGCCGCGGCGAGACTCTCGCCGATACCGCCCGCGTGCTGTCGCGCTACGTCGACGTGATCATGATGCGCACCTTCCAGCCCTGGAAGCTGCACGAGATCGCGCAGTATGCGACGGTGCCGGTGATCAACGGCCTCACCGACACCAGCCATCCCTGCCAGCTGATGGCCGACGTGATGACCTTCGAGGAGCATCGGGGATCGATCGCCGGCCGCGTCGTCACCTGGTCGGGCGACGGCAACAACGTCGCGGCCTCGTGGGTCCATGCGGCGGTCCGCTTCGACTTCGAGCTCAGGCTCGCCTGCCCGAACGAGCTGACCCCGCCGGACAACCTGATCCGCTGGGCCCAGGGCCAGGGCGGCAAGGTGATCGTGACCGAGGACGTGGATGCCGCCGCCCGCGGCGCGGACTGCATCGTGACCGACACCTGGGTGTCGATGAACGACACCACGCAGGGCGAGACCCGCCACAACCTGCTCGCCCCCTACCGGGTCGACGATCGACTGATGAAATTGGCCAGGTCCGACGCCATCTTCATGCACTGTCTCCCCGCCCATCGAGGAGACGAGGTCACCGCGTCGGTGATCGACGGGCCGCAGTCGGTGGTCTGGGACGAGGCGGAGAACCGCCTCCATGTGCAGAAGGCGATCCTCTCCTGGTGTCTCTCCTAAAAGCTGAATCCCTCGGTGCCGACGATGTCGTGCTGCCGTTCCAGGTCGATGGTCTGAACATCCGCGGCCGGGTCGCCAGGCTCGGTCCCGCGCTCGACACGATCCTCCGCCAGCACGCCTACCCGCGGCCGGTCAGCCGGCTGCTGGGCGAGGCGATGGCGCTGGCCGCGGCGGTCGGAACCTCGCTCAAGTTCGACGGCGTCTTCTCGGTCCAGGCCAAGGGCAACGGCCCGATCAAGCTGCTGGTCGTCGACATGACCTCGGCAGGACATCTCCGCGGCTATGCGCAGCTCGCCGGCAAGCCGATCGCCGCCGACGAGCGGCGCCTCGACCGACTCGTCGGCAAGGGCCAGCTCGCCTTCACCGTCGACCAGGGACCGGACACCGAGCGCTATCAGGGCATCGTCGCGCTCGGCGAGGACACGCTCGCCGGTGCCGCCGATCACTACTTCAAGCAGTCGGAGCAGCTGAGCACGCGGCTGATCCTGGCCTCCGGTCTCGGCACCGCCTGGCGCTCGACCGCGCTGATGGTCCAGCGCCTCCCGGGCGAGAGCCCGGATCCCGATGCCTGGAACCGCACGCTCCACCTGCTCGAAAGCCTGACCGAGGACGAGCTGCTCGACCCGGATCTCAGGTCCGAGGACCTGCTCTACCGCCTCTTCCACGCCGAGGGCGTGCGGGCCTTCCCGGCAAGGCCGGTCGAGGCCAGGTGCCGATGCACGCGCGAGCGGGCCGAAGGCGCTTTGCGGCTGGTGCCCGAGTCGGATCTTCCCGAGCTCATGGTCGACGGCCGGTTCATCGTCACCTGCCAATTCTGCAACGCCAGCAACATCTTCTCGGAAGAAGAGGTGCGCCAGCTCAGGGCGGGCTAACTTCCGCCACGGTATGCAGGTATGGTTTTCGGGAACGGCCGAAGGCCGCCCGGGTTACCCGCCCAGCCACCGGCAGATCGAGACGAGGCCCAATGATGTCGCTCCTGAAGAAGCTCGCCTTCCTCGCCGTCGTCGTGCTCCCCGCCGCCTGCGCCGCGCCGCCGCCGGTCAGGCTTCCGGACATGACCTTCACCGACCGGCCGCGGTTCCTGCTCGACGTCGCCGAGATCCGGGTGGTCGACCAGTACCAGCCGACCTTCCGCCTGCCGAACATCGAGCATCAGGTGCCGGTGCCGCCGGCGAAGGCGGTGGAGCGCTGGGCGAGAGACCGGCTGGTCCCGGTCGGCAGCAGCGGCAACGCCGTCGTCACGATCAAGGACGCGCGGGTGATCGAGAGCTCGCTCCGCGTGACGCCCGGCGTGCAGGGCGTATTCACCAAGGAGCAGGCGGCGCGCTACGACGCCTTCGTCGACGTCTCGATCGAGATCAAGCCGACAAACATCAACATGCCCGAGGGCAGCGCCAGCGCGCGCGCCGAGCGCAGCCGGACGGTGGCGGAGGGCATCTCGCCAAACGAGCTCGACCGCGTGCTCTACGAGCTCGTGGAAGGGCTGATGCGCGACCTCGACGTGCAGCTCGACACCAACGTCCAGCGCTTCCTCGCCCCCTACATCAAGGGCAGCCGCTAGCGGCCCTCGTATCCGGCGAGGAACGCCGCGGCGTTCCCGCCGAGGCTGGCGGAGAGATAGCCGCCTTCCTGGATCAGCACCGTCGGCACGCCCAGGCCCGCGATCTCGCGTGCCATGCGTCGGAAGCCTTCCGTGGTGATCTTGAGGATGCCGAGCGGATCGTCCTCGGCCGCATCGAGCCCGAGCGACACCAGCAGAACCGCGGGCCCGTATGCCCGGATGCGGCCGAGCGCGCGCGCCAGCGCCGCCATGTAGGCGCCGTCGTTCGTGCCGGGCGGCAGCGGAATGTTGAAGGTCGCTCCCGCCCCCGCTCCTTCGCCGGTCTCCTCCGCATAGCCCGCGTAGAACGGGTAGTAGACCTGGGGATCGGCGTGCAGCGAGACGAACAGCACGTCCGGCCGCCGCCAGAAGATTCCCTGCGTGCCGTTGCCGTGATGGACGTCGACGTCGAGGATCGCGACGCGGCCTTTCGCCGTGGCGGCGACATCGGCGGCGATCGCGACGTTGTTGAGGAAGCAGAAGCCGCCCGACTGGTCGGCATAGGCGTGGTGGCCGGGCGGCCGGCAGAGGCCGTAGGCGACGCGCTCGCCCGCCAGCACCGCCTCGGTCGCCGAGAGCCCGCAATCAACGGCGGCGAGGCAGCCCTCCCAGGTGCCATCGTCGACCGGGCAGGCGGTATCGGCCTGGTACCAGCCGGCGCGCGCCACCGGATGCGCCGACGCATGCGCCATGTTCCGCCCGGGATGCACGTTCGGGATGATCGCCGGCGACGCGCCGGGAAGGGCCCGCCAGGCCTTGTAGCCATCCTTCAGGAACGCGAGGTAGCCCGCATCGTGGGTCGCCTCGACCGCCGCAGTGCCATGCTTCCTCGGCGACTCGATGCGATGGCCGGCCTGGGTCAGCGCCTTCAGCATGACCTCGGCCCGTTCCGGCCTCTCCGGGCTCTCGACCACCTGGCCGCGCATGATGAAGGTCTTGGGAAAGTGCCGGACGTGATCCGGCGAATGGAAGACGCGCATGGCGTCCAGACTATCGGCCGGCCACAATGAGCGCCAGCGGAGGACAGCCATGAAGCGGAACCTGGGTATCGACGGCAGCCGGCTCTGGGCGAGCCTGATGGACATGGCGAAGATCGGTGCCACCGCGAAGGGCGGCAACGCGCGGCTCGCCGCCAGCGACCTCGACCGGGACGGGAGAAACCTCTTCGTCGGCTGGGCCAGGGACGCGGGCTGCACGGTCTCGGTCGACCGCATCGGCAACATCTTCATCCGGCGCGAAGGCCGCGATCCCAAGAAGGCGCCGGTGGTGACCGGAAGCCACCTCGACACCCAGCCGACCGGCGGCCGTTTCGACGGCGTCTACGGCGTGCTGGCGGGCCTCGAGGTGATCCGCACGCTCAACGACCACAAGATCGAGACCGACGCGCCGATCGAGGTCGCGGTCTGGACCAACGAGGAGGGCTCGCGCTTCTCGCCGGCGATGATGGGATCCGGCGTCTTCGCCGGCATCTGGCCGGTCGAGGAGATCGAAGCCAAGCAGGACGTGGACGGCAAGAAGCTCGGCGACGAGCTGAAGCGCATCGGCTACGCCGGCCCGGAGAAGGTCGGCGGCCGGCCCTTTGCCGCCTATTTCGAGGCTCACATCGAACAGGGCCCGATCCTGGAGGCCGAGGGCAAGACCGTCGGCGTCGTCACCGGCGCGCAAGGCCAGCGCTGGTACGAGATGACCGTCACCGGCCAGGAGGCCCATGCCGGGCCGACGCCGATGCCGCGCCGGAAGGACGCGCTGGTCGGCGCGTCCCGCCTGATCCAGGCGGTGAACCGCATCGGCCTCGACCACCCGCCGAATGCCTGCGCCACCGTGGGCTTCATCCAGTCGAGCCCGAACAGCCGGAACACGATCCCGGGCAAGGTCTTCTTCACGGTCGATTTCCGCCACCCCGACGATGCGACTCTCTCGAAGATGGATGTGGAGCTCAAGTCGGCCTGCCGCGAGATCGCCGCGAAGATCGGCCTCGAGGTCGAGGTGAAGGACTTCTGGTATTTCCCGCCGACGCCTTTCGATGCGGCCTGCGTCGAGGCGGTCAGGAACGCGACCGCGAAGCTGGGCTATCCCTCGCGCGAGATCGTCTCCGGCGCCGGCCACGATGCGGTCTATGTCGCGCGCGTGGCGCCGACGGCGATGATCTTCGTGCCGTGCGAGAACGGCATCAGCCACAACGAAGTCGAGAACGCGAAGCCGGAAGACCTCGCGGCGGGCTGCAACGTGCTGCTGAGCGCGATGCTGGAGCGGGCTTAGGCCTGCCTGAGGCGGCCGGCGGTCCACATCGCCAGCCCGTAGAGGACAAGCGCGCCGGCCTGGTGCGCGGCAGCAAGCCCGACCGGCACCTGCAGGATGACGGTCAGGATGCCTAAGGCCACCTGCACCATCGCCATGCCGGCCAGCAGGTCGACCGGCATGCGCTGTGCGGGTGCCAGCGGGACGCGGCGCGCAAGAGCCCAGAATACGAGGATCGCTACCGCGATCGTCTTGGCAATCCAGCGATGCAGGAACTGCACGGCCGCCGGCGTCGAGAAGAAGTGGGCGGTGCTCTCCGCGAGGTAAACCTCGTCCGGGATCCACTGGTCGCCCATGGTCGGAAACGTGTTGTAGACGAGCCCCGCATCCAGGCCCGCAACCAGCGCGCCCGACAGGATGACCAGGAAGATCGCCCAGACGAGAACGACCGAGAGGCGCTTCAGCCAAGCCGGCGTCGCCAGCCGCGTCGACGGCTGCAGCCGCTCGACCAGCGCCAGGACGAGACCGTAGACCAGCACGGCGAGGCCGAGATGCGCGGCAAGCCGCCAGTGGCTGACATGCGGGTCGTCGATCAGGCCCGAGGCCACCATCCACCAGCCGACCGCGCCCTGGAGCCCGCCCAGCAGCAGGGCGAGGACCAGCCAGGGCTTGAGCCAGGCCGCGAGCCGGCCCTTCCACCAGAACCAGGCCAGGGGCAGAGCGAAGACGAGACCGATCAGCCGCCCCCAGAGACGGTGGACGTATTCCCACCAGAAGATGCTCTTGAAGTCCTCCAGGCGCATCCACGCGTTCACCTTCTGGAACTCGGGAGTCAGCCGGTACTCGTCGAACAGCTTCTGCCAATGCGCTTCGGAGAGCGGCGGCAGCGCGCCGACCAGCGGGCGCCATTCGACCATCGAGAGGCCGGACTCGGTGAGCCGCGTGATCGCGCCGATCACCGCCATGGCGAAGATCATCGCCGCCGTGAGCTGGAGCCAGACGATGACCGAGCGGGGGGAAGCCTCGGACCTGGCTCCATTGATCATGGCCGCACTAGACATGGCCGCACTATGAGGAGGGGCTTACGTGTTCGCCAGAGCGACGAAGCGTCGCGCTGGCGGTTTCCTGCTGTCCCGGAGCCGGAAAAGGGAAGGAAACCGCATCGAATCGGGGTGACGGCTCCCCATATTTCGCGCTAACTCCTGGCTTCTCCAGCGCGGATTCTCCTTGTGACCGAGACGCTTCAGCTCGCCGACGGCTTCGCCTTCGAGGACCTCTACGCCCGTGACGGACTCGTCCGCCTCGACGGCCGCTTCTGTGCGCACCTGAAGGACGCCGATGCCGGCCTGTTCAACCGGCTCATGAGCGCCCGCGCCGAGCCGGACAAGCTCGAGGCCAAGGACGAGTCGCAGCTTATCATCGACCTGGCGCCGCATCTCGACGACTTCACCGCGAGCCTGTTCGGCATCCAGGCCGACGCCCGGGCGTTGGCGTCCCGCCACGACGCGCTGGCGCCGCTCTACGAGGTGAAGCGCCTGTTCGTGCAGCGCCGCGCGGTGAAGGAAATCAAGCCCGAGGACGCCGCCGCGCTCGACGGCGCGGCCCTCACCCGCAATCTCGAGGCGCTCATCGGCGGCACGCTGACCGAAGAGAGCTATGCCTCCGCGGTCGTCCAATGGCTCGCCGACGCCGAGAGAAACGCCGACGCGCTCGAGGTCGCGAAGAAGTACGCGGCCTGGGCCGTCCATTCCGTCACCGGCAAGGCGAAGCACGGGCGCGGCGTCCTCTTCCGCGTGCCGCGCAAGCCCGACCCGATGCACCTGGTGCCGGTCGAGACCGTCGCGATCGACGGCGTCGAGATGCTGCGCCTCGATCCGCATCACTGGCGCCGGCGCGACGGCTTCGCGCTGACCGACGCCGGCATGGACCTCAAGGGTGCGCTCGATCACGCCAACTACTGCATCTGGTGCCACAACCAGGGCAAGGACAGCTGCTCGAAGGGACTTCGTGACCGCAAGACCGGCGAGTTCCAGAAGAGCACCTTCGGCGTGACGCTCGCCGGATGTCCGCTGGAAGAGAAGATCTCCGAGATGAACCTGGTGAAGAGCCGGGGCATCTCGATCGGCGCGCTCGCGGTCGTCGCGATCGACAACCCTCTCTGCGCGGCGACCGGGCATCGCATCTGCAACGACTGCATGAAGGCCTGCATCTACCAGAAGCAGGAGCCCGTCGACATCCCGCAGGTCGAGACGCGCACGTTGAAGGACGTGCTGTCGCTTCCCTGGGGTTTCGAGATCTACGGCCTGCTGACGCGCTGGAACCCGCTCAACGTCCGCCGCCCGCTGCCGAAGCCGGAGACCGGCTACAAGGTGCTGGTCGTCGGCCTCGGCCCCGCCGGCTTCAACCTCTCGCACCACCTGGTCAACGACGGGCATGCCGTCGCGGCGATCGACGGGCTCAAGATCGAGCCGCTGCCGGCGGAGATCTCCGGCGTCGAGCCGCTGGGCAGACGCGTGCCGTTCAAGCCGATCCGCGACGTCTCGATCCTGACCGAAAGGCTCGACCAGCGCGCGATGGCGGGCTTCGGCGGCGTCGCCGAGTACGGCATCACCGTCCGCTGGGACAAGAACTTCCTCAAGATCGTCCGCCTGCTGCTGGAGCGCCGGGCCGAGTTCGCGATGTATGGCGGCGTGCGCTTCGGCGGCACCCTGACCGTCGACGGCGCCTTCAAGCTGGGATTCGACCACATCGCGCTCTGCATGGGCGCCGGGCGCCCGACCATCGTGCCGATGAAGAACGGGCTCGCACGCGGCGTCCGCGCCGCCTCCGACTTCCTGATGGGCCTGCAGCTGACCGGTGCCGCCAAGGCCGACAGTCTCGCCAATCTGCAGATCCGCCTTCCGGTCGTCGTCATCGGCGGCGGCCTCACCGCGATCGACACCGCGACCGAGGCCCGTGCCTACTATCCGATCCAGGTCGGGAAGTTCAGGCGCCGCTACGAGGCGCTGGTCGCCGACGAGGGCGAGGCCAAGGTCCGTGCCGGCTGGACCGACGAGGAGAGAGAGGTCGCCGAGGAATTCCTGGCGCATGCCCATGCACTCGCTGCGCCCGGCGCCGACAAGGACAAGCTGATCGACGCCTGGGGCGGTGTCACCATCGCCTACCGCCGCCGGATGATCGACGCGCCGAGCTACACGCTGAACCACGAGGAAGTGGAGAAGGCGCTTGAGGAAGGCATCCGCTTCGCCGAGAACCTGTCCCCTGTCGAGGTCGAGCTCGACCTGCACGAGCACGCCAAGGCCGTCGTCTTCGAACGCGACGGCGCCGAGGTGCGGCTGCCGGCCCGAGCCGTGCTGATGGCCGCGGGAACCCAGCCCAACACCGTGCTCGCACGCGAGATCGGGATGGAAGGGAGGCTCGAGCTCGACGGCAAGTACTTCCGCACCCTCGACGAGGACGGGGAACCGGTCACACCCGAGCGCGTATCGAAGCCCAGGACGCCGCACGTTCTGCTGGCGATCGAGGCCGACGGCCGTGCGCTCAGCTTCTTCGGCGACCTGCACCCCACCTTCGCCGGCAACGTCGTGAAGGCGATGGGCGGGACCAAGCAGGGCTACCCGGTGGTGAGCCGGACTCTGGCCAAGCGTGAGCCGACCGCCGTCACGCCGAGGGAGATGTTCGCCCGCCTCGACGACGGGCTGCGTGCTCGCGTGCATGCGATCCACCGGCTCACGCCCAACATCGTCGAGATCGTGATCAAGGCGCCGTTCGCGGCCGCGGCCTTCCACCCGGGCCAGTTCTACCGGCTGCAGAACTACGAGTCGAAGGCGCGCCGCGCCGACTCGACGCTGCTGACCATGGAAGGCCTCGCCGTCACCGGCGCCTCGGTTGATCGCAAGCACGGCCTCGTCTCGACCATCGTGCTCGAGATGGGCGGCTCCTCCGACCTCTGCGCCGAGCTCCAGGTCGGTGAGCCGGTGATCCTGATGGGCCCGACCGGCATGCCGACCGAGACGCCGGCCGGCGAGACCGCGATTTTGGTCGGCGGCGGCCTCGGCAACGCCGTGCTGTTCTCGATCGGCGCGGCGCTGCGCGCGCGAGGCTCGAAGGTGCTCTACTTCGCGGGATACAAGAGCGCCGGCGACCGCTACAAGATCGAGGAGATCGAGGCAGCGGCCGACGTGATCGTCTGGTCCTGCGACCAGGCCGGCCTCACGCCGACGCGCCCGCAGGATCTCTCCTTCACCGGCAATATCATCGAGGCGATGACCGCCTATGCGCGCGGCGAGCTGGGCGCGAAGCCGATCGAGCTCAAGGACGCCGACCGCCTGATCGTGATCGGTTCCGACCGAATGATGGCGGCGGTGGCGCATGCGCGCGAAGGCGTGCTCAAGGCGTACCTCAAGCCGACCCTGGTCGCGATCGCGTCGATCAACTCGCCGATGCAATGCATGATGAAGGAGATCTGCGCGCAATGCCTGCAGACGCAGGTCGATCCGGTGACCGGCAAGGAGACCGTGGTTTTCTCCTGCTTCAACCAGGACCAGCCGCTGGGCACGGTCGACTTCGACATGCTGCGCCAGCGCCTGTCGCAGAACGGCGCCCAGGAGAAGCTGGCGGCCCTCTGGATCGACAAGTGCCTGAAGGAGATCGGCCGGAGGCCGGTCGCGGCGTAGGCCCTATTCGAAGTTGCGCTTGAGCACCTTGGCCAAGCCCGGATGGGTGTCGGCCTTGAGCACGATCGCGTGGACCTTCGGGCAGTTCCTCTCGAACCATGCACGCGCCGGCCGCCAGCGGGTCATCGCGGCGAGATAGATGTCCAGCGCCGAGAAACGCTCGCCCAGGAACCACGGTTCCTTCACGGCGTCCTCGACCATCAGCCAGTTTCGGCAACGCTGCTCGATGGCGCCCTTGGTCAGCGCCTTCTGGTTGGCCTCGCCCGCGATCCATTTCGCGGGCACATCGCCGACCGCGAAGGTCGGATAGATCGCCGCCACCAGGAACACGAGCCAGCGGAGGAAATCTGGCCGCACCGGATCGCCCGGCGGCGGCGCCAGGCCAGCCTCCGGCCTGAGCTCGGAGAGGTAGAGCACGATCGCGGCACTCTCGGTCATCACCCGCCCGTCCGGCAGGACCAGCGTCGGCAGCTGCCCGAGCGGGTTCAGCTTCAGCAGGCGGTCCTGCCCCTTGCCGCGCGGATCGACGGTCTCGATCTCGTAGGGGAGGCCGGCGGTCGCGAGCGCGGCTTCCGCGATCGTCGATCCCCAGCCTTCGAGCGCCAGCAGCGTGTACTTGGACATGGATTTCCTCACTTTCCGACGGTGCGGACCATCAGCGCGGTCGCTGTCAGCATGATCAGGGCGCCTACACCCTCGGTCGGCGTGTACTGCTCGGCGAACACGAGCACGCCGGCGGCGACCGCGATCGCGGGCGACACGAAGGAATAGCCGATGGCGGGCGTCGGGCCCCAGGCGTCGAGCAGGCGGAGATAGATCGTGTAGGCCGCGATCGATCCGCAGAGCACGAGAAAGGCCCAGCTGGCCAGTATCCACGGGTCGGCGAAGGCGCCGAACAGCGCCGGCGTCGGCGACTCCATCGCGATCGACATCAGCGCGAGCCCGATGCCGCCGATGACGCAGTGCCAGCCGGCGACGACGAGCGCCGGGAGCTTCTGGGCGAGCGGCCGGGTGAACACGGAACCGATGCAGAAGGAGAGCGTGCCGATGACGATCGCCAAGGTTCCGGCGAGCGCCTCCGGCGAGGGATCGATGCTCGACCTGCCTTCGAACATCACGAGCAGGCCGGCGACGCCGAGCACGACGGCCGCGAACCGCGTCCGGGAGAAGACCTCCTGCCGGGCGAGCAGCGCCACGACAAAGACGGCGACCGGGGTCAGCGCCTCGCTGATGACGGCCGAGAAGCCGCTCGGCACGAAGCGCATGCCCCAGAACGCCGCTGCGTAGCAGAGCGTGTTCGTCAGCATCGCCGTCCACAGGAGCCGGAACCAATGCCCAGGCACCGCCAGCCGCCGGCCGGCGAGGACCGCCATCGCCAGCAGGATCGGCCCTGCGGCGAGGAACCGGCAGGCGGCGAAGAAGAACGGCGGCAGGACCTCGACCCCGGCCCGGATCGCGATCCAGGTGAGGCCCCAGATCGCGCACATGACGGCGAAGAGGACGAGATCCCTCGGTCGGATTCTATCTAACTGCATGAGGGGTTAGAGTGACGTCGAGGCGCGGCAGCGGTCAATGGCCTAGCGGCCGACCCGAACCATCGGCCCGCGGCCGCCAGCGATGCGGTCGACCGAGACGAACATGCCGCGCGCCGCAGCCGCACCCTGCACCGCCTCGATCATCGACAGCAGCTGGACGCGCACGTCCACGTGCTCGTCCTCGCGGAGGTTCGACATGATCAGCCAGTTGCCGCTCCTGGCATCGCTCTTGTTCCTCGGCTTGCGCCCGACATAGAGCTCGAAGTGACGGTTGGCGAGCCAATGGACTTCGAGCACCGCCGGCATCAGCGATGCGTCGTCCTCGAGCAGCAGCACGTCGACATACGTCCGGAGGTACTCGGCCGCGGTCGACCAGGACTCGGCGACCTGCAGGAACGAGGCGAGGTCGCGCGGCAATACGGTCAGGAACTCGGGTCGAGCGGCGGAGTAGGCCGGGCGGCGGCGTGCGCCGACGTGCCAGCTCATGATCACCTGCCGGGGATCGACCGATCCCAGGATCGGGTGACGGATCACTTAAAGGCCCTCCGCCCTCGGGTGGGCGGAGTCTAGCACTCAGTGCACGCGGAACTCCGCGCCGACCATCCTGAACTCCGCCGGCTTGACGATCCCCGCCGAGCAGACCTTCACCGAGTGAAGCTTGCCGTCGAGGTTGCGGGTCCAGAAATCGAGGAACTTGATCAGCACCGGGAATCGCGGCGCCAGGTCGAGCGCCTGCCAGACGTAGCTCTGCAGGAGCTTCGGGTGGTCGGGCATGTGGTAGAGGATTTCAGCAGTGGTCAGCCGATAGCCTTCGAGCTGACGGGCCAGATCGCTCATCTACGCTCCTTTCGATCAAGGCACGTGGACAACCTTCCGACACCAGGAAGGCTGCCATGAGTCAATCAAGGTCACAAATAAAATCTCATAATATCAATATCTTAGCAGCCATCAAGGATGACTGCTGCTGAAATAATGTCCTTAGCCTTGACAGGGGAACCATCGGCTCCTACTTCCTTGGCACTCACTGGAGATGAGTGCTAACAGGCGCTCATTTCGGAGCTACCCAGAAGAAAGAGACGGAGGGTCAAAATGAAGTTCAGGCCGCTGCATGACCGCGTGGTGGTCAAGCGGGTCGACGGCGACAGCAAGTCGTCCGGAGGCATCATCATCCCCGATACCGCCAAGGAAAAGCCGATGGAAGGCGAAGTCGTCGCCGTCGGCCCGGGCGCCCGGGACGAGAAGGGGCAGATCCAGGCGCTCGACGTGAAGGCGGGCGACCGCGTTCTCTTCGGCAAGTGGTCGGGCACCGAGGTGAAGCTTGATGGGGTCGAGTACCTCATCATGAAGGAGTCCGACATCAT
>CAZDGR010000025.1:0-20426 GCA_964504845.1 uncultured Rhizobium sp.
AGCCGTCCTGGTCCTTGGTGCCGGTCGCGAAGTGCGGATTGAGCAGCGTGGCGCCCTGCCACCACAGTACCTTGAGTGCGCCGCCGCCGCCGCGCTTGGTCGGTTTGTAGTTGATTCGGGTCTGCGCCATCGCGACGCCGTTCAAGGCGAGCAGCTGGGTTGCCATCGGCGCGGTCAGGCCGACTGCCATCATCCGCCGGACGAAGCTGCGACGGCTGAGCTTGCCGTCGACGACACGGTCGATAAGACCCTGAAGTTCCTTTTCCTGCATCGAAGCCTCCACTGTTGGTTTGCCAGTGCCCCTGTTCGTGGGCGTCGCTTATTTCGTTGGACGAACCGCTAGCAGACCAAAGTCCCTGCGCTTCCGTCAATGCGCCTGTGACGGCAATCCCCCCGAAAGCGCCGGGAGCGGCCGGTCTGGAGGCGGTTGGCGCCGAAAACGGCTGGTTTTGCCCAGTGACGAGGCGTTCCCGAGAGGCCTTGCTGACCCGGGGGCGACGCTGACCCGGCTGGCAGGCCCCCGGCGCCGGGGCTATGCGTCGGCTGCTTTTGCCGTGAGCCGAGCCAGCCGCTCGCGGTGCATCAGGTAGAGGCCGCTCGCCACCAGGACGACGATGCCGGCGAGCGCCAGCGGGTTGGGCACGTCGCCCCACAGCACGTAGCCCAGGATGATCGCCCACAGGATCGCCGTGTAGCGGAACGGCGAGACGATCGAGGTCTCGGCGACCCGCATGGCGACGATGATGAAGTGGTACCCGCCGATCAGGAAGACCGAGGCGCCGGCGAGCAGCAGCAGGTCGCTGACGGCAACCGGCGTCCATCCGGTCGCCGCGACAGAGATGCCGGCCACGGAAGCGACCGCGACGGCGGTCGCGAAGGTCACGAGGATGCTCGGGATCTCCTGGGCGATCCGGCGGGTCATTACGTCACGGACGGCGCCGAGCACGGTCGCCGCGACCGCCACCACCGAGAACCAGGTGAAGGCGTCGCTGGAGGGCTGCACGATCATCATCACGCCGACCAGGCCGACGATGATGGCGCTCCAGCGTCGCCAGGCGACCTTCTCGCCGAGGAAAAAGATCGCCAGCACCGTCACCATCAGCGGGCTCGACAGGTTGATCGCCGAGATGTTCGGCAGCGGCAGATGGAAGAGTGCCCACAGGTAGGTGAAGGTCGAGAGCGCATCCAGGACCGATCGCCATCCGACCCGGACCATGCCGCGATGGCGGATGAAGCGAAGCACCCAGGGCTGCCCGATCGAAAGCCAGGTCAGCAGGATCAGGCTGGCGAAGATGCCGCGGATGAACACGATCTGGTCCATCGGCAGCCGCTCGCTGGCGAGCTTCACCATCGCGTCGTTGACGATGAAGGTCACCATGCTGAGACACATGGCGATGATGCCGCGGCGCGTGTCCATCGGCGGTGCGGTCATTGCCGGTCGGTCTCTCGGTGCATGGCGCGACGTAAGGGAGCGATGGCCCGGGGTCAACCGAATCTGGCGCTATGCGGCCGAAACCCTAGGTCAGGCACTCCACGCGCACGGTGAAGCGCTCGGCGCGATCTGCGACCTCGGTCGACGACATTGTCCGCGGTGCGCCCGCGCCTGGAGAGCGGCGGCATAGTCCGCGAAGGCGGGAAGGGCAGGGAGAAGCAGAGCCGCCGCTACGAGGGCGAGTCCCGGAGCGCATGGATCCTCCTGCCGATTGCAAAACCCCGGCGGCGGCCTGGATCAGTCGACGACCGACGGCGGCATCCGGATCGGTTGCAGGGATTCGTAGCTGCGGGCGGCGCGGAGCACGGTGGCGTCGTCGTAGAGGCGGCCGACGAGCTGCAGGCCGACCGGAAGGCCGCCCTTGGTGGTGCCGCAGGGGATCGTCGCCGCCGGCTGGCGGGTCAGGTTGAACGGGTAGCTGAACGGCGTCCAGTCCGTCCACCGTCCGCTCCTGCCGTTAGCCGGCGTCTCGAACCCGGCCTGGAACGCGGGGAGCGGCAGGGTCGGCGTCGCCAGCAGGTCGTACTTCCGATGGAATGCGGCCACCGTCTGGCCCAGCACCTCGCGCGCCTTCACCGCCCGCTGGTACTCGGCGAGGCTGAACTTGGCGCCGGCGGCGGCGATCTCCTGCAGTCCCGGGTCCATCTGCGCGCGCTGGTCGGCCGGGATCGCCGAGATCGCGTTCGCCGCGCCGGCGAACCAGTGGACGCGGAAGACCTCCTCGACGCCGGAAAGATCCGGCTCGGCCTGCTCGACCTCGCAGCCGAGCTCGGCCAGCCGCGACACCGCGGCAGCGACCAGGATCGCCACGTCCGGCTCGACCTTGTTGCCGCCGAGCGTGGGCGAATAGGCGATGCGGAGCTTGCGGATGCCGTCGTCGAGGCCGATCCGCCAGTCGCGCCGGTCGTAGGGCAGCGCATAGACGTCGCGGTCGTCGGGTTCGGTGATCACGTTCAGCATCAGCGCCGCGTCCTCGACCGTGCGGGTCATCGGGCCGACATGGGCGACCGTGCCGAACGGGCTCAGCGGATAGGCCGGCACGCGCCCGAAGGTCTGCTTGAAGCCGAAGATTCCGGTGAAGGCGGCAGGGATGCGAATCGAGCCGCCGCCGTCGGTGCCGAGATGCAGCGCGCCCATGCCGGTCGCGGCGGCGACCGCCGCACCGCCGGAGGAGCCGCCCGGGGTGCGGTCGGGATTCCACGGGTTGCGCGTGATGCCGGTCAGCGGGCTGTCGGTGACGCCCTTCCAGCCGAACTCCGGCGTCGTGGTCTTGCCGATCAGGACGGCGCCGTGCTCGCGCAGGCGTGCGACCGTCGGCGCGTCCTCCCCCCAGGCCTGGTCGCGCCTGACCGTTCGCGATCCGCGCAAGGTCGGCCAGCCGCGGGTCAGCAGCAGGTCCTTCACGGTCGCAGGCACGCCGTCGAGCAGCCCGATCGGCCGGCCCTCGCGCCAGCGCGCCTCGGCCTCGCGTGCCTGGGCGAGCGCGCCTTCCTCGTCGAGCCAGCAGAGCGCGTTCAGGCGCTCGTTGTGCTTGCGCACCTGGCCGAGCGCCGCCTCGGTCGCCTCGACCGGCGACAGCGTGCCGCGGCGATAGTGGCGGAGAAGCTCGGCGGCGGACATCAACGCGACATCGCGGCTCATGGGCGATCCTTCGGGAGAGCGAAAGGTCAGGCGGCCAGGCGCTCGGCCAGGCGCCGGGTGTAGGCGATGTTGGGCCGGAGCGCCAACCGGCGGTCGACGATGGCACGGGCCGGATCGATCCGGCCGGACTGGATCAGCGCGTCGAGGTGGATCTGCTCGAACAGGTCGCGCTGGGCGTGGCTGCCGCCGATACGGTGCATGTTGGGCAGAACCTGGCCGAGAAAGTCGGCGCACTCGTCGAAGCGGCCGAGAACGTAGGAGACGAGCGCCCGCGCCGTCGGCGCGGCGACATGCTGCCACATCACCTGCTGAACCGGTTTCACCTTCGTCGCGTGAACCATGATTCCGGTCGCCAGCCTGGCGGCTTCGGCATCGCGCCCGGCCTTCGCCAAGCCATAGAGGTAGTGAAGGTCGAGGAAGGGATCGACGTGCTCGTCGGTGCGCGGCGCGAGATAGTTGGCGACGTCGTTCCAGCGGTCTCCGACATCGACGCCGCGGAGTGCCAGACGCGCCAGCAGCGACACGGCGTTGACCTGGTCCTGGGAGTACTCCTTGAGCCGGCCCCAGACGCGCGTGTCGTAGACCTCGAGCGCTTTCGCGTGGTCGTCGCGATCCAGGTGGAACAGCGCCACATGCCACCAGTTGTGCGTATACATGAAGGAGTTGCACTGCTCCCACGTATCCGCGAGGCCTTCCATCCAGGCGAGGCCTTCGTCGATGCGGCCCTCGGTCTCCATCACATGGGCAACCGCGTGGTGCGCCCACGGGTCGCGTCGGTCCATCCCGGTCGCCTTGCGCCCGGCGGCTTCGGCCTCGGCGAGGCGGTGGCACTGCTCGAGGCCGAAGGCGACCATGCCGTGGACGAAGTGATTATCGGCGTTGGCCGGCAGCACGGTCTCGCCGATCGAGAGGATGGAGGCGGAATCGCCGATCGCGAAGGCGCGCACCTGGCCGATCTTGGCTGCGGCGAGATCGCGCGGATACTTCTGTGCCAGCGCCTTGTGCGCCATCAGCGACATGCCGTAGTCCCCGGCCGCCCAGGTCGAGATGGTCCAGAGATAGAGGCGCTCGCGCTCGCTCACTCCCTGGGCCGCTTCGATGCCGCGGCGGATATAGGGCTTGGCCTTCTCGGCCGCGTCGCCGGTCTCGGCGAACAGCATCAAGGCGGCGGCATGGGCCTGGGCGACGACGCAGGTCGGGTCGGCCTCGGCCGCGTCCAGGACCGGCTGGAAATCGGTGCCGTAGCCCAAGAACGCCTGGACGAAGCGGTCGATCGCTTCGATCGTCTCCGGGCGTTCGGTTGCGACTGGAAGTCCTTGGGCGTCGGTCAGCATGCTTGGCGCCATTGTCGCGCGGCGGTAGATGCCCGGCAACCCGCTGCCGGCTTCAGCCGCCCCGCCGCTCGGTGACCCGGGCAACCAGCCGCGCCAGCGACGGGCCTACGGTGAGGACGACGATCAGCCGGAAGGTCTGCAGCGCCATCACGAAGGGAACGTCGACCTTGGCCGAGGCGGCGATGATCGCCACCGAGTCGATGCCGCCCGGGCTGGTCGCGAGATACGCGGTGAGGGGATCGATGCCGAGCATCCGGTGGAGGAGGACAGCCAAGCCCCCGCAGAAGGCAACCAGCCCCGCGGTCGAGAGCACGATGGGCACGAAGGCCCTGACCGCATGGAGCACGACGGCGCGGGTGAAGCTGAGGCCGACGCTCCAGCCGAGCAGGCTGTAGCTTGCGACCAGCAGGAGCTCGGGCTGCTCGATCCGGATCAGGCCCGAGACCTGGAGGACCGTTCCGATCGTCAGCGGCACCAGGAAGCCGCCGCCCGGGATCTTCAGCCGGCGGCCGATATACCCGGCGGCGGCGGCGACCGCGATCGTCTCGGCGAACGAGATCCAGTCGATCGGCCGGAACCAGGCATGGGCGGCAGCGACGCCGCCCGGGGTGTCGATCCAGAGCCCGGCGATCACCGCGGCAGTGACGGCAACGAAGACGACTCGCAGATACTGCATGAAGGCGACGAGGCGGGCGTCGGCGCCGTAGGCCTCGGCCATCAGCATCATCGGCGTCGCCGCACCGGGCGAAGCGCCCCAGACGGCGGTGGTGCCTGGGAGGATCCGAAGATGCGTCATCAGCCATCCGAGCAGGCTGCTGGCGCCGAGGACCGCCGCGACAGTGCCGAGGAATATCGGCCAGCCCTGGATGAAGGTCATCACGATGTCGGCGGTGATCGAATGCGCGATCATCAGCCCGACCATCGCCTGGCCGGCGAGGTAGGGCCTGGCAGGTACGCGGATGTTGCCGCCGTTGGTCGAGACCAGGATGCCGGCGAGCAGAGGTCCGACCAGGAACGCGGCGGGAAGGCCGGCGACGTGGAACAGTCCGGCAAGCCCTATGGACAGTGCGAACAGCACGGTCCACTGCGTCCGCGCCGGCGATCCGGTGAGGCGACCGGCAGGCGCCTCGACGTCGCGGGGCGTCGTCACGCGTTCACCACCCGGTGATGTCCGTCCAGTAGCGGCGGAGAGCGGCACCGCTGGCGTCGCGCGGCACGCTGAATGGCTGCAGCCGGCCGACGATGGCGTTGCCGCTGTCGACGATCGCGCGGATCCCCCATTGGCCGAAGTCGGTCGGCCCGATCATGCCGTAGCGAAGGTCGGTCGCTTCCACCCGGGTGCGGCCGTCGCCGTCGGGCGTCGCGCGCCAGAGCACCTTGTCCATCGAGAACCATTCGAACAGCGCCGCCTCGCGCGTCCGGCGCACGGCCTCGATCGCCGCTCCCTCGCCGTTGGGGTACTCCGTCCAGGCGATCGGCTTCGGGTTGATCAGCGAGTAATAGCCGACATGCGCTGCTTCGGGCGTGATCGCGACCACGCGCCGGAAGTAGGGCTGGAACAGAAGCGGGTAGGCCCGCACGTCTGCGGGGCGGCCGAAGTCGGCGGTGGCGATCTTCTCGATCTGGTCGTTGAGGACCGTGGCGCCTGCGACATAGGCGGCCATGAAGGCGAAAACCTTCAGGGCGACGCGCCTGGCGGCCTCCGGCCTCGCAGCACCGTAGATCAGCGCGAAGGCGAGCGGGATCAGCGAATAGACCGGATCGATGATCGCGACCGCATCGACCGCGAAGCGTGCCGAGGTCAGCGGCCACAGGAGCTGCGTGCCGTAGCTGGTGAAGACGTCGAGCGGCGGATGGGACAGCAGCGCCAGGAATGAGAGCCAGACCCACCATTTGAGCCGCTCCTCCGGCGACGCCTCGCCGGGAAGCGGTTTCGCGCGCCATCGCTCGAACCGGTCGATCGCCCAGCCGATCAGCGGGCCGGCGACCGGCGCGAACAGCAGCGAGTGCGTGAACCCGCGATGATGCTGCCATTCGGCGAAGCGGCCGTTGGCCCAGCCGGCGGCGACGTCGAGATCGGGAAGCGAGGCGATCGCGACGGCGCCGACGATCGCCCGGCGGCCGAGCCGCTGGCGGAACCCAGTCTGGGCGAGGGCCGCACCGAAGAGAACGTGGGTGAGGGAATCCATGCGCCGCCCCGTTTATCACGAGCCCGTGGCGACGGTCATGCGCGACTGCCCTTCGGTTGCCCGCCCCGAACCCGCCGCCTAGACTTGCCTCGACATGAGGCGGCGGTCGCTCGGCCGTGCACCAACGTAGAGTCGGGCGGGGGAGCGCCGTCTCCGAAACCAACGGGAGACGGAACCATGGGTCGAGGCTTCGAGAACAAGGCGTGGCCGCTCGCCTCCGCGCTGGCGGCGGCATTGACGGTGGCGTCGCTGGCGACACCTGCCGTCGCGCAGAAGGTGCTGAAAGCGGTGCCGCATGCCGACCTGAAGGTGCTCGACACCCATGTCGGCTCGATCCAGATCACCAAGATCTACTCGCTGATGGTCTACGACCAGCTCTTCGCCTGGGACGAGAAGTGGCACGTGAAGCCCCAGATGGTCGGCGACTGGCAGGTATCTCCGGACAAGCTCACCTACACCTTCAAGCTCCGGCCCGGCCTTAAGTGGCACGACGGCACCAAGGTGACCTCGAAGGACGTGATCCCCTCGGTCCAGCGCTGGGCCAAGCGCGATCCGATGGGCCAGAAGATGACCGAGTTCATGGCCGCGTTCGAGGCGGTCGACGACGACACTTTCCGCATCAGGCTCAAGGAGCCGTACGGCTTCGTCGAGTTCACGCTCGGCTCGGCCGGCGGTTCGCTGCCGGTGATCTACCGCGAGCAGGATGCCAAGACCGACGCCTTCACCGGCATCACCACGACGATCGGCTCCGGCCCCTTCAAGTTCAACCGCGAGGGCTGGCAGCCGGGATCGAAGATCGTCTTCGACAAGAACACCGATTATCCGGCGCGGAACGAGCCGGCCGACGGGCTCGCCGGCGGCAAGGTCGTCAAGGTGGACCGGATCGAGTGGACGATCATGCCGGATCCCGGCACCTCGGCCGCGGCCCTGGTCCGCGGCGAGGTCGACCTCTGGGACAATCCGTCGGGCGACCAGATCCCGGTGATCGAGAAGAGCAAGGACGTGGTCGTGGCGCCGCTGACGCCGTTCGGCAACATGGGCTTCCTTCGGACGAATGCGCTGTACCCGCCGTTCAACAATCCGAAGGCGCGTCTGGCGCTGGCCTATGCCTTCGATCAGCGCGACTTCCAGCGCGCGTCCACCGGCGACGACGAACGCTGGTGGAAGGTCTGCCACTCGTTCTTCATCTGCGGCACGCCCTACGGCACCGAGTTCGGCTCCGACGCAGTGAAGAAGGTCGACCTCGCCAAGGCCCGCCAGCTCATGCAGGAGGCGGGTTACAAGGGCGAGAAGCTGATCATGATCACCACCAACGAGATCGCCGCAATCGGCGCGCTCGCCCAGGTGGCGACCGCGAGGCTCAAGGAGATCGGCGTCAACGTCGAGATGCAGATCAACGACTGGGGCTCGGTGGTCACGCGCATGACCAAGAAGGACGAGCCGGAGAAGGGCGGCTGGCACATGTTCACCAGCCGCGGGACGGCCTCCACCTACCACCATCCGCTGACGAACATCACGGCGGTGATGACCTGCGATGGCAAGAACTGGAACGGCTGGCCCTGCGACGAGGAGGCCGAGAAGCTCCGCAACGCCTTCATCCGCGAGCCGGACGAGAAGGCGCGGATGGAGATCCTGAACAAATTCCATGCCCGCCTGGTCGAGGTGCAGCCCTATGCGCTGCTCGGCAACTTCATGCCGCTCTATGCCTGGCGGAAGAACGTCGACGGCGTGGTGAAGGGCGCCATCCTCGCCTACTGGAACATCAGCAAGAGCTGAACAAATACGCGAAGGGCTCCCTCGGAACTCTCCGAGGGAGCCCTTTTCGTTACCGCGCTTAGGCGGCGCGGATGTTGTCGAGGAACTGGTTGACCTCGGCGCGGAGCCTCTCGCCCTGCCTGGCGAGCTCGCCGGAGGCCCCCAGAACCTGGGTCGCCGCCGAGCCGGTGGTGGTTGCCGCCTCGGTGACGCCGACGACGTTGGACGACACTTCGGCCGTGCCCTTCGCCGCCTGCTGGACGTTGCGGGCGATCTCCTGGGTGGCGGCGCCCTGCTGCTCGACCGCCGAGGCGATCGAGGTCGCGATCTCGCTGACGCGCTCGATCGTGGTGCCGATCTCCTTGATTGCACCGACGGCTTCGCCGGTTGCGCCCTGGATCGCGGTCACCTGGCTCGCGATCTCCTCGGTCGCCTTCGCGGTCTGCGAGGCGAGCGACTTCACTTCGGAGGCCACCACCGCAAAGCCCTTGCCGGCTTCGCCGGCACGCGCCGCCTCGATCGTCGCGTTGAGCGCGAGCAGATTGGTCTGGGAGGCGATGTCGTTGATCAGCTGGACGACCTCGCCGATCTTCTGTGCCGCGTCGGCCAGGGCCTGGACCCGGCCGTTGGTGCGGGCGGCGTCCTCGACCGCCTTGCCGGCGATGCGGGTCGACTCGCCGACCTGGCGGCCGATCTCGGAGATCGACGCCGACAGCTCCTCGGCGGCGGTCGCGACCGTCTGTACGTTGGTCGAGGCCTGCTCGGAGGCGGCGGCAACCGCCGTCGCCTGGCGGGAGGTCTCTTCCGCGGTCGCGGTCATCGAGGTCGCGGTGGTCTGCAGCTCGGTCGCGGCCGAGGCCATGGTGCCGAGCGCGCCGGTGACCATGGCGTCGAAGCCCTTGATGTGGCCGTCGATCGCGATCTGGCGCTGTTCCTTCTTGACCTGCTCGGCCTTTTGCTCGGCCGCCAGGCGGTCCGCCTCGATCATGTTGTCCTTGAACACCTGGACGGCCGCGGCCATGCGGCCGATCTCGTCGGTCTGGCCGGCGGCCGGGATCTCGACCGTCATGTCGTGCTGGGCGAGCTTCGACATCGCATCGGTCATGCCGACGACCGGAGTCGCGACCATGCGCGAGAGGACGAAGCCGAAGACGGCGGCGAAGAGGGCGGTGACGGCGATCGCGGCGACCGTCATCCAGCGCGCGGAGTCGTAGATCTCGTCGGCGCGATGATCGGCTTCCTTGGCACCCTTGTCGTTCAGCTCGGTCAGCTTCTCCAGAAGCTCGGCGACGAGAATGCTCGGCTTGCTGAGCACGTTGACGAAGTGCACGCGCGCCTCGGCGAGCTTGCCCTCCCGGGAGAGCGCGTAGATATGCTCGGCCTCCTTCGCATAGATCGCCCAGGTGGCCAGGGTCTCCTCAAACAGCTTGCGCTCCTCCTGGGTCGAGATCAGGGGCTCGTACTTGGCCCGCTGCTCGGCCAGCGCCTTGGCGAAGACGGCGAGGCGGCCTTCACGGTCGCTGCGCACCTTCGCATCCTCGGTTGCGACGAGGAGGCCGATATTGGCGCGGTGGCGCGAGACGAGCGCGCTCATCTCGCCGAGCGCGCGGACGCTGGGCAGCCACACTTCGGTGATCTCGGTCGAGGCCTGATTGACCTTGGAAGCCCGCTCGATCGAGAAGGTGCCGAGGCCGGCGACGAGAAGGACCATGACGCCGAAGGCGATCGCGATCTTGGTCTTGATGCTGAGGTTACGAATCTTCGAGGACACGACGGAGCACTCCCTGGGGATGGCGGTGTGACTGGGCGTGACGTTATGTAATCGGCCAGTTAATGAAGGCTGAATGCTGGGTTGATCTGTGCGCATGGCTCCCATGCGCTGGCGGGATTAACGATGTCTTCACCTATCGGGGCGAGCCCGGGCCGTCGAAGCCTCTCCCGCTCTGATTGCCGCCGCGCTGCTGCACGACATCGGCCATCTGCTCGGTCTTGACGTCGCCGATGGCTCGACGACGACCGGGACGTCGAGCATGCGATGCTGGGCGCTGGCTGGCTGGCGCTCTGGCTGCGGGACAGCGTCACCCGGCCGATCGCGCTCCATGTCGACGCCAAGCGATATCTAGTGGGCAAGGACCCCGCCTTCATCGACGCGCTGACGCCGATGTCGCGGGCCTCGCTCGACCTGCAGGGAGGCGCTCTTTCGGCGGCGGAGGCGGCCGGCTTCGAGCCGCGAGGCCTTCTTCGCCGACGCGCTCCGGGTGCGGGAATGGGATGATGCGCCGGATCTGTCCGACGCGCGGATCGGATCCCTGGAAGACTACCGGATGCTGATCGAAGGGCTGCTCAGCCCGTCCCGCCGACGGTGATGCCGTCCATCAGCAGGGTCGGCTGACCGACGCCGACCGGCACCGACTGGCCTTCCTTGCCGCAGGTGCCGACGCCGCCATCCATCTTCATGTCGTTGCCGACCATGCGGACCTTGGTCATCGCATCCGGGCCGTTTCCGGTCAGCATTGCGCCCTTCACGGCGGGTCCGACCTTGCCGTCCTCGATCAGGTAGGCCTCTGAGGCGGCGAACACGAACTTGCCCGAAGTGATGTCGACCTGGCCGCCTGAGAAGTCGACGGCATAGATGCCGCGCTTCACCGTCTTGATGATCTCCTCCGGCGAATGCGGGCCGGCGAGCATCAGCGTGTTGGTCATCCTCGGCATCGGCGATGACGCGAAGGACTCGCGCCGGCCGTTGCCGGTCGGGCGCATACCCATCAGCCGCGCGTTCTGCCGGTCCTGCATATAGCCGCGGAGTATGCCGTCCTCGATCAGCAGTGTCCGGCCGGAAGGCGTGCCCTCGTCGTCGACGGTGATCGAGCCGCGCCGGTCCCGAAGCGTGCCGTCGTCGACGACGGTGACGCCCGGAGAAGCCACGCGCTGGCCGATCAATCCCGAGAACGTCGAGGTCTTCTTGCGGTTGAAGTCGCCTTCGAGGCCATGACCGACCGCCTCATGCAGCATGACGCCGGTCCAGCCGGGACCGAGCACGACCGGCATCTCGCCGGCCGGTGCTGCGATCGCTCCCAGGTTCACCGCGGCGGCGCGGATCGCTTCGTCGACCAGGCCCTGCCAGCTCTCGGGCTGGAGATAGGTGTCGTAGGAGACGCGGCCGCCGCCGGATTCCGATCCCGACTCCTGGCGGTCGCCTTCGCCTAGGATCAGGCTGACGGTCATCCGCACCATCGGCCTTATGTCGGCGACCGAATAGCCGCCCGAGCGGAGGATTCGGACCGCCTGCCACGACCCGGCGATGCTGGCCGAGACCTGGCGGACGCGAGGATCCTTCTTGCGCGCATAGGCGTCGATGTCCTGAAGCACCTTCACCTTGGTCGCGAAGTCGACCTCGGAGAGCGGGTTGAAGTCGCCGTAGAGACGTCTATTCGTGCCGGTTGGCGCATCGGCATAGGTGCCGTTATGGCCGCGTCGCGCGGCCTTGACCGTGTCGGCGGCACGCTTGATGGCCGCCTCGCTGATCTCGGACGAGTGCGCATAGCCGGCGGACTCGCCGGCGACCGCGCGAAGGCCGAAGCCCTGGGTGGTGTCGAAGCTGGCGTTCTTGAGGCGGCCATCGTCGAAGGTCAGCGCCTCCGACTGGCGGTATTCGAAGAAGAGCTCGCCGTCGTCGGTGCCCTTCAGCGCGTCGCCTACGATGCCCTCGATCCGCTTGCGGTCCAGGTCCTGGCGGGTGAAGAACAGGTCGTCGGTCTGCTGGATGGCGGACATGGGCTAAATCTCCTAGGCCCTACATATGGGTAAGGGGGCGAGCCTTTACCAAGCGAGGGTCGCGAGCGCGGCGGCCGGCTTTTCCCGGTAGGAATCGCAGAGACGATTGAGCGCATCAGGGTCGGGCGCCGCACCCGAGGGGATACCCATCTCGCCGGACGGAAGCCCGGCGCAGACCAGCACCGCGTCGATGCCGGCCTGGCGGGCGCCCGGCACGTCGGTCAGCAGGCCGTCGCCCAGCATCGCCACGCGCGACCGGTTGACGCCCGGCATCAGCTCGAAGCAGCGCTCGTAGATCTCCTTGTGCGGCTTGCCGTGATAGTGGATGTCGCCGCCAAGCTCCGCATAGCGGCGCGCGATCCCGCCGGCGCAGACGGTGAGCCGGCCGTCCATCACGACCTCGATGTCGGGGTTGGCGCAGATCATCGGCAGCTTCCGGCGGATCGCCGTCTGCATCAGCGCCTCGTAATCGGCGACCTTGTCGTCGAGCCCGTTGGGGCCGGTGTTGAGGACGACGTCTGCCTCTTCGGCGTCGGTCGTCAGCGTGAACTCGGTCTCTTCGACGAGGCCGCTGAAGCGGGCTGGACCGGTGTCGATCGCCCTCGTGCCCAGCCGCCGATACCATGCGTTCGGCCGCGTCTTCAGGTGCCGATGGGTTTCCTCGCCCGAGGTGACGAGATGATCGTACAGGTGACGATCGACCTTGATCGAGTCCAGGCGTGCCTGGACTATGGAGCAGCGACGCGGCGAGTTCGACAGCACGACGATCTTCGTGCCGCGCTTTCGCAAGCTTTCGAGGCAGTCGACGACGCCCGGGTAGGCCTTCTCGCCGCCGTCATAGAGAACCCCCCAAACGTCGATGATGTAGGCGTCATAGCGCTCCGCGATGTCGCGGACGCCCTTCAGGACGGGAACGGTCACGTTGCCTCTGCGCTGAGTCTCGGTTCGCCGAAAAGGAAGCCCTGGCCGAAATCCGGCCGGCAGTCGAGGACTTCGAGGAGCTGATCCTCGGACTCGACCTTCTCGATGATCAGGTCGATTGCCGAGCGGTCGAGGGTGAGGCGGAGTTCGCCCATGTCGACATCGCCCGTCCGCACCGCCGACAGGAGCTGGTTCGCGTCGACCTTCAGGAACTTGAAGCCGAGCGAGGCGAGGTCCTTGATGTCGATGTCGAGATTGGTCACCTGATCGAGCGACAGCCGGTATCCGAGGTTGGCAAGCCGCCTGAGCGCGTCGCGATGGTCGAGGCCGGTGGTGAGGTCGGCCTGGCTGAACTCGAAGAACAGGCCCTGCGCCAGCTCCGGGTACTCGCCGAGGAATTCGAGGAAGTCGCGGAAGAAGCCTTCGTCGGCGAGCGAGTAGCCCGAGATGTTGCAGAAGAAACCCAGCTCCATCTTGCCCTTGCGCGCGCGGCGCGTGAGCTGGATGCAGCGGAACAGCAGCATGTTGTCGATCGCGCCCATAAGGCCGGCCCGCTTGGCGACTTCCAGGTACTGGTCGGGGACGATCCAGGTGTCGTTGGGTCCGCGGATGCGGCTGAAGCATTCGAAGTAGCGCCGCCGGCGCTGCGGCAGGCTGACGATCGGCTGCAGGAAGAGGTCGACCTTCTCCTCGTTCAGCGCCTCGCGGACGATCTCGAGGATCTGCGCATCGGCCATGACCGGCCTCGCCGGCGCGGCCGGCAGCCTTTCGGCGGCGGTCGGCGCGGCGGCCGGCGCCGCCTGCCGCTCGCGCTGGGCCGAGAGCTGCACCAGCAGCTTCTGCAGCACCCGCATCTCAGCCGCGACCTTCTCGCCGGAGCCGGTCGCCTTGCGGCCGATCTCCGCCTGTTCCTCGGCGAGGCCCTCGAGCTTTGCCTCGATCAGCCGGATCCGGAACTTGGCACGGCTCAAGGACAGCGCCAGGAAGATCGCCAGCAGCAGCGCCAGCGCGGCGACCGCGGACGAGGCGAGGAGAATCAGGAAGGACGGCTCGATGTTCTTAACTCCCGGGGAGCGCGGCGCATTCTGCCCGGCTCAGGAGGTCGATGGAAGGCCCGCGCCCACAGCGTCGGCGAGCGTGGCGAATCCGTCGCGGTCGAGCAGCGCCTCGAGCTCGTCGAGCAGGCGGGGGACCAATCCCGGGCCGTGGTAGATCAGTGCCGAGTAGACCTGGACCAGCGACGCGCCAGCGCGAATCCGCTGGTATGCGTCATGACCCGACTCGATACCGCCGACGCCGATCAGCGGCAAGCGGCCCTGGGTCAGCTTGTGGAAGTCGGCAAGGGCGGCGAGCGCCAGCGGCCGCAGCGGCCGCCCGGAAAGCCCGCCGGTCTCCTTGCGATTGACGCTGGCCAGTTCGGCCGGCCGCGAGATCGTGGTGTTGGAGACGATCAGCCCATCGAGGCCCTGCTCGATCGCGACCTCGGCGACCGCCTGACGCTCCTCGGCAGAAAGGTCGGGGGCGACCTTGACCAGGATCGGCGGCGGGTCGGCGAGGGCGAGGCGCGCGCGCGCCGCCCTTACGGCCTCGACCAGCTCGATCAGCGGCGCCTTCGCCTGCAGCGCCCGGAGTCCCGGCGTGTTCGGCGAAGAGACGTTGACGGTCAGGTAGTCGGCCAGCGGGCCGAGGACCGCGACGCCGGCGACGTAGTCGGCGACTGCATCGGCCTGTTCCTTGTTCTTGCCGATGTTGACGCCGACGATTCCCTTGGTGTGATCGCGTGCCGCCAAGCGTCCGGCGGCGTCGGCGATGCCGCAGTTGTTGAAGCCCATGCGGTTGATCAGGCCTCTGTCCTCAGGCAGGCGGAAGAGGCGCGGCAGAGGATTCCCGACCTGCGGCTTCGGCGTCAGCGTGCCCACCTCGACGAAGCCGAACCCGGCGGCAAGGAATGCCGCATGCGCTTCCGCGTCCTTGTCGAGGCCGGCGGCAAGACCGAGCGGATTGGGGAAGCGCCGGCCCCAGAGCGTCCGCGCCAGGCGCGGGCGTTCGGCGCTGAGCTTCGGTCCCCATCCCAGCGCCATCGCGCGCAGTGCCGCGTGATGGGCGGTCTCGGCAGGAAGGAGGCGGAGCGCGGCGGTCGCGAGGTCGTGCAGCATGGCCGGGCTCAATATCAGGTTTTTGCTCCGGCCGCATGGAAACCGGCGGCTAGGCTGCTATGCTTATGCGCATGCGCCTTCTGTTTTCCGCAGCGGTCGTCGTCGCCGTCGCCGGCTGCACGCCGATGGCCTATCAAAAGGTCGGCGTGACCCCGCAGCAGGCGAGTGTCGACGAGATGGAATGCCGGTCCATGGCGGCGCGCGAGGCATTGCCGATGTGGGCGTGGCCGCGTCCCTACGGCAGGCGCCGTTACCCCTATTTCGGCGACCCGTTCCTGAACCGAATGCAGGAGGAGAGCAGCCTCTCCGACTTCTGCATGCGGGCGCGCGGCTACAGTCTGCAGCCGGTGCCTAACCCTTCCTGAACAGGAACAGCACGCCGTCGACCGGCATGTCGCCCTGGCGCCTGAGCATCGCGGGCTCGGCTGCGATCTCCGTCCACTTCCGCTCGGCCGCGAGCGCCCGCACGTGATCGGGCGCATGCGCGTAGCGGAGGTCGGAGGTCAGTCGGTACCCGTTCTCCGCACCCAAGGTCTCGATCGAGAAGGCGAGACCGGCGCCGTCGGCCATCGCCGCGTCGATGGTCGCGAAAGCGGGGGAGAGGTCGCCTAGATAGTTGAGCACGTCGGCGGCGACGACGAGCGAGAAGGGCTGCGGGAACGTCGCGCCGACGAGGTCGCCTTCGATCAGCTCGGCATAGAGGCCGCGGCGCTTCGCCTGCGCCAGCATCGCCGGCGAGAGGTCGAGGCCCGTCATGCGCTTCGCCATCGGCTTCAGAGCCGCGCCGGCCAGGCCCGTGCCGCAGCCGAGATCGAGGATCGTCAGGCTTTTCGGTGCCGGCGCGAGGTGACGCGAGATCAGTGTCGCCAGCGCATCCGGCGTCTTGTAGTCGAGCCTCCCGACCAGGTCGCGGTCGAAGTGCGGCGCGAACTTGTCGAAGAGGTCTCGGACGTATCCCGCCGGCGGCCGGTCGGGAATGCCTTCGAGGCCGGCGAGGAGGAAGCGCGCCTCGTCGGCCTTCGGGTCGCGTTCGATCGCGCGCCGGCAGGCAGCGACCGCCTCGGCTGTCCGATCGAGCTTTCGCGCGGCATGAGCGAGCGCTGTCCAGGCCACCGGGTCCTGACGATCGAGGATCGTCGAGCGGCGCGAGGCAGCGAGAGCGCTCTCGGACTCGCCGCCGAGGATCGCGGTCGCGAGGTTGCGAAAGGCCAGCGCATCGTCGGGGCGTGCCGCAATCGCACGTCGGAACGCACTGGCGGCCTCGCCGAGAAGACCGAGGGACGCGAGCGCGGCGCCGCGGCTCAACTGATAGATCGGCGACTGCGGCGCCCGCTCGATCGCCCGCTCGATCGCCTTGATGCCGTCGTGCGAACGGCCCTGCTGGTGCAGGGCCAGACCCAGGAGGTGATGAGCATCGACGAGGCCATCGTCGAGGTTCAGGACGCGGCGGTAGAGCTTCTCCGCGTCACCGAGCTTCCCGGTCTGGTGCAGGGCAACGCCTTGATTCAATAGCTGCCTCGCCTGGGTTATCCCCAGGCCCCCGGGAATGCTTGCAGTCCGTCGAGAATCGCGGTTTGATTTCATAAAATTTAATCTAAATCCGCTTGTCGTAACGCGTCACCTGGGGAGGCCATCCAGCAATGTACACGGACGACGATCTCGAGACCTTGGTCGGCGACATCGATCGGACGCTGGAGAGCAATAGCGCGTGGCTGACGCCGCGCTCGCGGGGCAGCCTGCTCCTCGCCCGGGATGTCGTCGAACGGGTCATGGACCGCCGCCGCATGCCGTGGCCGGCTCTGATGATGGACGCGGCCGACTGATAGTGCCTCAGACGTCGATGGTGATGCCCCCGCGCTTGCGCTGAGGCTGCGCGCCAGTCGTCTCGGCGGCCTTCTCTTCGGCTCCCCCGGCTAGGCCGCGCTTCTCTTCCGACTTGGTCCCGTCTGAGCCGCGCGATCGGCTCGCGCCCGCCACCGCGCGCTGGGTTTGCGTGGCGATCGGCCTGGTCTGGGCGAGTTGGACGACCTCCGGCTTGGGCTGCACCGGCTGCTGCGGCTGCGCCTGCGGAAGGTGCTGAACGGGCGGCGGAATCACCAGTCCCATAAGGCGAAAATGGGGTCCGCGATTCTCCTGGTCAAGGCCGTTGACATCGCCTTGCGGCTCCCTATCTCAACCTAGTCGGACGCCGCCAAGCGGGTTCGACATAGCGAAACCAGACGGGTTTCCGGCCCTTGGGCGGATCCCGTTCCCCAGTTGCTCACAAGGAGAACTCGGACCATGTCCACCTTCGATCTCACCCCCCTGTTCCGCTCCACGGTCGGCTTCGACCGCATGATGTCGCTGCTCGACTCGGCCGGCCGCACTGACGAGCAGGCCTATCCGCCCTACAACATCGAAAAGATCGGCGAGGACGCCTACCGCGTCACCATGGCCGTCGCCGGCTTCGGCGAAGAGGATCTCTCGATCGTCGCGCAGGGCAACAGCCTGGTCATCGCGGGCAAGCAGAAGCGCGAGGAGAATAAGGCCGACTACCTCTATCGGGGTATCGCCGGTCGCGCCTTCGAGCGCCGCTTCCAGCTGGCCGACCACATCAAGGTGACCGGCGCCGAGCTCGCCAACGGCCTCCTCCATGTCGACCTCGTCCGCGAGGTGCCGGAGGCGATGAAGCCGCGTACCATCAAGGTGACCGCGGCTCCGAAGCAGGTGGTCGACGCCAAGGTCGCCGCCTGAAGCGGATCCAGCTCTTAAGTGGATCGGAGGGCCGCCCGGAAAGGGCGGCCCTTTCGCATTCAGGACGCCGCCGCGGTGATCGGCTTCTGGTTGGCGAACAGCTCGATCTTGTCGTCATGCAGCGCATCCAGGCTTGAGCGATGCCCGATGCTGACGATGCCGGCCTCCGGGTGGTACTTCCGAAGTAGGTTGTAAAGCGCTGCCTCGCTCTCCTCGTCGAGCGCCGAGGTGCCTTCGTCGAGGAAGATGAAGTCCGGCTCGTGCAGGATCGCGCGGGCGAAGGCGACCCGCTGCTGCTCGCCTCCGGAAAGGAAGAGCTGCCAGTTCTCGTTGCGGTCGAGCTGGCCGGCGAGCCGCGGCAGGCCGCATTCGGCCAGCAGCTTTTCCAGCTTCTCGTCGTCGACGTCCTTCTTGTCCGGGAACAGCAGCGCATCGCGGAGCGTGCCGATGGGCAGGTACGGCTTCTGCGGCATGAACAGCACGCGCTTGCCCTCCGGGACACGGACGTAGCCCCGCCCGAACGGCCAGATGCCCGAGATCGTGCGAAGCAGGCTCGACTTGCCCGAGCCGGTCGGCCCGGTCACGAGGACCGAGCGCCTCGGCGGGAACGCCAGCGACAGGTCCTGGAACAGGCTGCGACCGCCCGGCAGCGCGATGGTGAGCCGGTCGACCGCAAGCTCGGCGCGATCGGTCTCCTCGCGTTGGACCGAGGAAGCGTGCGCTTCGACGTCGACCTCGCCGAGCGCGGCGGTGAAAGTGGTGAGCCGGCGTACGACCGCGTTCCACTCGGCGATCAGGTAGAAGGAGTCGACCAGGAACGAGAGCGCGTTCTGCACCTGGCCGAAGGCGGAGGCGATCTGCATCAGGCCGCCGAGCTGGATCTCCTTGGCGAAGAAGCGAGGGGCCGCCACCACCAGCGGGAAGATGATCGCCGCCTGGTTGTAGGCGGCGGTGAACCATTGCAGGTTCTTCCGCCGGTACATGATCGAGCGGAAGTTCCGTACCACGTGGTCGAAGGCATTGGAGAGCGAGATGCGCTCGGCCTCCTCGCCCTTCCAGAGCGCGACCGCTTCGGCGTTCTCGCGCAGGCGCGACATGCGGAAGCGGAAGTCGGCCTCGACCCGTTGCTGCACGAAGTTGAGCGGCACCAGACGCGCACCGATCTTGGCGGTCAGCCAGCTCCCGAACAGCGCGTAGATCAGAGCCGCCCAGCACATGTATCCGGGGACCTCGATCGTGCCGCCGCCGGGGAGCGGGATCCGAAGGACGCCGGACAGCGTCCACAGGATGGTGACGAACGAGACCAGCGT
This sequence comes from uncultured Rhizobium sp., assembly GCA_964504845.1. Lineage (GTDB taxonomy): Bacteria > Pseudomonadota > Alphaproteobacteria > SHVZ01 > SHVZ01 > SHVZ01. The sequence goes on from CAZDGR010000025.1 coordinate 19,306, forward strand.
GACGATCGAGTTCATCAGGCCGATGCCCAGGGTCAGCGTCTTCTCGACGAAAAGGTTGATGTCCTCGCCGATGCGCTGGTCCGGGTTGTCGGTCTCGCCCTTGGCGACCTGCAGGCGGTAGAAGCGCTGCTCGCCGAGCCAGGCACCGAGGTACTGGCGGGTGAGCCAGCGGCGCCAGCGGATCTGCAGCATCTGGTTCAGGTAGAGCTGATAGACGGAGACCAGGACGAAGATGAGGGCAAGGCCGGTGAAGATCGCGATCTGCTTGTAGAACTCGGTCTCGTTGAACTCCTGGACCGCATTGTAGAAGTCGTTGTTCCAAATGTTGAAGCGGACGTTGATCGCGATCAGCCCGAGATTGAGGCCGATGACAGCGGCAAGAAGCCCGCGCCCGGCCCACTTGTCGTCGGACGACCAGTACGGCCCAGCCAGCCGCCAGAGCGCGCGCAGAAACGCGAGACGAGGCCAGCCCATGCGCTGCTCCCGGGCACCCGGCGATGGTGCCTGCCCGGGGATGACAACGCCTTCCCCCTACGGGAAGTTCATGAACGTTCGGTCGCTTTCGCGTGACCGGCGCCTCAGCCGGCCGCCATCGCCGGTACCGGGACGAGCGGGACTTCCCGGTCGTGCAGCGCCTTCAGCGTCGAGCGGTGGCCGATGCTGACGATGCCGGCATCCGGGAGCCGTTCGCGGACCAGGCGGTAGAGGTCGCGCTCGCTGGGCTCGTCGAGCGCCGAGGTCGCCTCGTCCAGGAAAAGGAAATCCGGCTTATTAAGAAGGGCGCGTGCAATCGCCACCCGCTGCTGCTCGCCGCCGGACAGGAGCTGCTGCCAGTTCTCGCTGCGGTCGAGCTGGTCGGCGAGGGGGGCAAGACCGACCTCGGTCAATACTTGGGCGAGGGCGGCATCGTCGGCCGTTACGCCGCCCGGGAACAGCAGCGCGTCGCGCAGCGTGCCGATAGGCAGGTAGGACTTCTGCGACAGGAAGAGCGTCCGCTTGCCCGACGGCAATCGGATGCGTCCCTGGCCGGACGGCCAGAGCCCGGCGATCGCCCGCCTCAGTCTGGACTTGCCCGCTCCGGTGGGGCCGAGAACGGCTACTCGTTCCCCGGCGCGCACGAT
>CAZDGR010000026.1:0-9602 GCA_964504845.1 uncultured Rhizobium sp.
ACAAGCTGATGCAGAAGCTCGGCGGCGCTACCGTCATCGGCCCGCTGATCATCGGCCTTTCGAAGCCGGCGCAGATCGTCCAGATGGGCGCCACCGCCTCGGACCTGGTGAACTCGGCGGCGATCGCGGCCTACGACGCGATCGAGTGATCGAACCGGATCCGAGGAGGTAGACTTGGTTGCCGTCCAGGGTCCGCTTCGGCTCGGCGTCCTCGGCGCCGCCAACATCGCGAGGCTCTTCGCTCGCGGCGTCGCCGGCTCCCCGCTCGTCTCGGTGGAGGTGGTGGCCAGCCGCGACGCCGCAAAGGCGGCGGATTTCGCCAAGGCCGAGTCCATCCCCCGATCGCACGGCTCCTACGAGGAATTGCTCGCCGATCCGGCGATCGAGGCGATCTACATTCCGCTGCCCAACGATCTGCATGCGGAGTGGGCGATCAAGGCCGCCGCGGCCGGCAAGCACATCCTGTGCGAGAAGCCCCTGGCGATGGCCGGGGCCGAGGCGCGCGCGATGTACGCGGCCGCCCGCACCCATGGCGTCCACCTCGTCGAGGCCTATCCCTACATGTCGCAGCCGCAGACGCTGCGCATGCGCGAGCTGCTGGCGGAGATCGGCCGGGTGCAGCTCGTCACGGCATCGTTCGGATTTGCGCTGACCACGCCGGAGGGGAAGCCACTCGGCGACCCTGCCAATATCCGGCTCAATCCCGCTCGCGGCGGCGGCGGCTTGCGCGACGCCGGCACCTATTCCATGAGCCTCGCGCGGATCGCCGTGGGCGAGCGTCCGTCCCGGGTGATGGCCAGCGCGAGATGGACGGAGAGCGGCGTGGACCGGGTCATCGCCGCGACAGTCGAGTTTCCTTCGGGTGCGCTGGCACAGGTTTCCTGCCACATGTCGGGCGCCTTCCATCGCTCGGCCGTCATCGTCGGCGAGCGGGGCGTGATCGAGACGAGCTATCTCAACCATGGCCCCGACGGAAAGCTGTCCTTGAACATCCGCCGCGGCACCGCCGGCACGCTGCCCCTGGAGAGGCTGGAGGTCGAGGGCGTGAACGGATTCCGCGCCGAGGCGGAAAGCTTCGCGCGCCTGGTGCGCCAGGGGCCGACGCACTGGAACGGCGCCAGCGAGGCCGAGTCGATCGACATCGTCCTGACGCTCGATGCGATCGCCGCCTCGGCACGCAGCGGCGGCTGGGAGACGGTCGCAGCTTAAGGCCGCGGTTCCCGTGCGCTCGGTGCCGCCGGTCCAGCTTCATGCGAAGGAGAAGCGTCCGCCGCGTCCGGCCTCGAGCGCGCGCCGGTAGACCGCGGCGGCGCTGGCGACGTCCTGGATCGCCGTGCCGGTCGAGTCGAAGATCGCCACCTCCTCGCCGGTACGTCCGGGCCTTGCACCCGCAACGATGTCGCCGAGCTCCGCATGGACCTGATCGCGCGTCATCGCACCGGTGGCGATCGCGTGACGCAGGTCGCCCATGACCAGGCATTGATCGAGGACGTCGGTCACGACCTTGGCCCGCGCCATCAGCCTCGGCGCGATCTCGCTCTTGTCAGGATTGTCGGCGCCGACGGCGGCCACGAAGCTTCCCGGTGCCACGTCCTCGACGTCGAGAAAGGCGCTGCGGGAGGTCGTGCAGGTGACGATGATCCGGGCGGGCAGCGTCGCCTCGCGCACCGAGCCGGCGGCCTCGCAGTGCAGGTCGAGCGCGCGTGACGTGTCGCGGGCGAAGGCGGCGGCCCTGGCCCGGTCGCTGTCGAAAACGAAGCAGCGCTCGAACGTGAAGGCCTGCATCAGCGCGTCGATCTGGGGACGCGCCTGGGCCCCGCAACCGATCACCGCGAGCGCGGTCGATGCCGGATGCGCGAGATGACGGGCCGCCAGTGCCGTCGCCGCCGCCGTGCGACGCAAGGTGACCTCGATCGAGTCGAGCACCGCGAGCACGACGCCGTTCTCTGCGTCGCAGAGCAGGATGAGGCCCTGGATCGTCGGCAGGCCGCGCCCGGGATTGCCTGGAAAGTTGCCGTTCAGCTTCAGCGCGACCACCTTGCGATCGCCCACCAGCGCCGCGCCTTTGGCATGGAAGCCGCCGCCGGGAACGGCGATGTGCAAGGGCGGCGGGGAGTCGACCTTTCCCGCGCGTGCCGCGCGGAATCCCGCCTCGACCGCCGCGAGATAGTCGGCAGGCGACATCAGGCGCGCGATGTCGGCGCGCGACAGCAGCAGAGCACCCGGTGCGGCGGCCGAGCCTCCGCCGCCAGTCGGTGCATCGAAGATCTGATCGTCCGATGGTCTCGCCATGCGCGCTCCTCCCGGATCGGGATAGGAGCGGGTCTTGGACGGAAACCGTCTTGGCTGGGCGCCCGCGGTCGGCCCAGACGGCGCTTATGCCATGGGCCCCGCGGACCGGCAAGCCGGCCGCCTGATCTCGACCAGTCGATTGACTATCCTCTCCGGGGGGATAGGTTGAGGCGATGAGCCATGCCGGCGTCCACCATACCCATCCGGAAATCGTGAAGCGGCTGAAGCGCGCCGAAGGGCACCTCCGCAGCATCGTCGAGATGATCGAGGGCGGGCGGGCCTGCGTCGACATCGCCCAGCAGCTTCAGGCGGTCGAGAAGGCGGTCCGCCAGGCGAAGAAGACGCTGATCCAGGACCACATCGATCACTGCCTGGACCAGGCGGCGGGGTCGCGCGGCGCTCTCGCCGAGTTCAAGGAAATCGCCAAGTACCTCTAGCGAGGCGGCCATGACGTCCTTCGCCGATCTGATCCAGCAGGGCACCGCGAACGCCTGGCTCTTCGTCCCGAGCGCGATCCTGCTGGGCGCCCTGCACGGGCTCGAGCCGGGCCACTCGAAGACGATGATGGCCGCGTTCATCGTCGCGATCCGGGGGACGGTCTGGCAGGCGGTGCTTCTCGGCCTGGCGGCGACCGTCTCGCATACCGCCGTGGTCTGGGCGGTGGCGATCGGCGGCATGTATCTCGGCCGGAACCTGGATGCCGAGACCAGCGAGCCTTATTTCCAGATCGCCTCCTCGGTGCTGATCGTCGCGATCGCCGTCTGGATGCTGTGGCGAACCTGGCAGGATCAGCGGCAGGCGCGGCTCGAAGGCCACGAGCATGGGCATGTCCACGACCATGACCATCATGGCGGAGAGGTCCGCCGTATCGACACCGGGCACGGCATCGTCGCGATCGAGGTCTTCGAGCAGGGCGTGCCGCCGAAGTGGCGCGTCCGCTCCGAGCGCGGGCAGCGCTGGTCGGCCGAGGAAGTGACGATCGAGACGGAGCGCACCGACGGTCGCCGGCAGGTGTTCACGTTCGCCGACTTCGGCGGCTATCTCCAGTCCGTCGAGGAGATCCCGGAACCCCGCGAGTTCATGGCCCGGGTGCGCCTCACGCATGGAGGCCACGTCCACGACTACGATCTCGCCTTCGTCGAGCACACCCACGGCTCGGACCGCATTCGCGAGGAGGTTCGCGGCCTCGACGTCGCGACCGGCGGCTTCCAGGACGCGCATCAGCTGGCGCATGCCAACGACATCCGCCGCCGCTTCGCCGACCGCGATGTCACGACCTGGCAGATCGTCCTGTTCGGGCTGACAGGCGGCCTCATTCCCTGCCCCGCCGCGATCACCGTGCTGCTGCTCTGCCTCCAGCTCAAGGCGATCACGCTCGGCGCGGCCCTCGTGCTCTGCTTCAGCATTGGCCTCGCCTTGACGCTGGTGATCGTCGGTGCCGCCGCCGCCCTGAGCGTGCAGCACGCCGAGCAGCGATGGTCCTGGTTCAGCTCGTTTGCGCGTCGCGCCCCCTATGCGTCGAGCCTCCTGATCATCGCCATCGGAGTCTATGTCGGCGTCCAGGGATGGTCCGCCCTTCATGCCTAGCGAAGCGAATGCCCGCTCGCCGGGTGACGGACGCCGATGACCGGAAGCGGCCCCAATTCCGGCCGGCTGACGATCGTGCTGATCGCGGCCGCCGTCATAGCTTCGCTGGTGATGATATGGGGATACTGGACCGGAGCTTTCACGCTCGCGAGCTGACCCCGCGTGAGGCTCCGTCCGGCGCGACCTCGAAAACCTAGGCCGCGCCCTTCTCCGGCAGCGCCTTGGAGACGATGCTCTTCAGGCCGTCGATCAGCGCGCGCTCGGTAGGCCCGCCCTTGCCCTTGACGTCCTTGCCCATCAGCAGGCGCAACGCCTCGACATGGAACTGCACGGCCGGCAGCGCGGTCTTCGGATCGTCGGAAAGGCGCCTGTTCGCCTTCTTCATGTCGTCGAGGAAGTCGACGAGCGAGGTCGCAACTTCCGTCACCAGCGGATAGCCCATGGTGGCGGCTTGGCCCTTGAGGTTGAGGCCGACGCGCATCAGCTCGGAACGGAACTCGTCGGCCTTGTCGGGCGCCTGGCGCATCGCGACCGCGATGCCGGCGATCTCGTTGACGTCGGCGTTGGCGACTTCGGCGTAATTCCTCGCGGCATTGGCGACCACGGACGTTCCGGCCTCGACCATCTCCTCCATGGTCTTGCCGCCGGGGGCGGACGCGCGGATCTTCAGCAGGTTCGGCGGCGTGAAGACTTCCGCCTTCGCCACTTCGCCTTCCACGGCCTTCTTTTCGTCGCCCGTCGTCATCGCTGCTCCGCTCTCAGGCCGCGTTCTTGCCGGCGTCGTCGTCGTCCGTCAGAAGCGTCTTGATCTCCTCCTGGGTCAAGGCACCGCCCGGCGGCAGGCCGTCGGGAAGCGGCGGCGTCTCGCCCGTCGCCGGATGGGCCGGCTGCGGCACGCCGCGCCGCTCCTGCCCCTGGAAGGCCTGGTCGGCGTGACGGCGGCGATCGGGGCCCACGAACTTGGCAGAGCGCACGAAAGCCCGCTGGTTGTCGATCACCGAGCAGAAGCGCATCAGCAGCGTCTTCGCCGAGATCGGCTTCGCCAGGAACTCGGTGACGCCGGCGTCTCTCGCCTTCTTGACCTGGCCGAGCTCGGTATGGGCCGAAACCATGATGATCGGCAGGAACGGGTTCGGGGTCTCGGGCGAGGTCCGGATCGTCCTGGTGAACTCGTAGCCGTCCATCGGTGCCATCGGTCCGTCGACCAGCACCACGTCAACGTGCCGCTCGCGCATGTGGTGCATCGCGGTCTGGCCGTCGGTCGCTTCGTAGATGGTGCGGAAGCCGTAGCTCCGCGCCAGTCCCACGAGCAGGCTCCTCATGTACTTGCTCGGATCGGCGATCAGCAGGCTGATTCGCTCAAAATTGTAGGTCGCGGTCACCGTTGTCCGATCCGAGGGTCGCGGAGACGCAGCATTTGGCGGCGGCCGAAACCGTCACCAACGCCTGTATCTAACGTTGAAATCTGCCCTGTTGTCGAGCGCTTTGGGAAATTTAAGGAAGGTTTTGTAATATTAACGATAAATAGAATGTAGATTGCGAAGCAATGGCATCCGCCCACCACATCCTGCTCGCTGCGATCGAAGCGGTCCTCGGACCGGGCAGCGACGTCGGGCGGTACCTCGGGCGGGCAATGGAATCGGACGACCCGCTCGACCTGCTTCTTGCCGAGGCGGCGTTCCAGGATCTCGATCCCGGCCAGAAGAAAGCGATTCAACTGAGAGTCGATCAGGACGCCGACACCGAGATCCGGCGCCGGCGCGGCAACCGCTGATCAGGCGGCGGAGGCCTGTGTCTCGGTGAGCAGCGCGTAGATCGCGTCCGCGCTGTCGCAGCCGCGGAGCTTGGCGCACATCGACCTGTCGCGAAGCAGGCGCGAGACCCGGGCCAGCGCCTTGAGGTGATCGGCTCCCGCCGCCTCGGGTGCCAGCAACAGGAAGATCAGGTCGACCGGCTGCTCATCCACCGAGTCGAACGGGATCGGCTTGTCGAGACGCGCGAACAGCCCGACCAGCCGGTCGAGCTTGGCGAACCGGCTGTGCGGGATCGCGATGCCCATGCCGACGCCGGTGGTGCCGAGGCGCTCGCGCTCGATCAGGGCGTCGAAGATCTCGCGCTCGTCGAGCCTGGAGAGGTCCGCGGCCTTCTTCGACAGTTCCTGCAGGGCCTGCTTCTTGCTCGTCGCCTTCAGGCTCGGCACGACACCGGCCGGGGTGACGAGATCGGCGATCTCCATGACGCGCTGTCCCAAACCCATGAGTCCCTAAGCTTCCCCGCGACAACCTAGAGCCTATCCCGGCCGCTGCCGGGCGGGTCCGGTCGGCTGGTTATTAAATATTTGTTTTATAAGGACTTTATCTGTCCGCCGTGGCGCTCTTCGCAACCGTTCGCCGCCTTCCCTCCGATCAACTCGGGACAGGGGTCCGGCGGCGGCGGCGGACCATAGTGAGGGGGTCCCCCCAAGTCAAGCACGCCGGCGGACAGCCGGCGGCAGCAACAATTGCCGGCCTTTGACTGTTATCTCCGGGTCTCCCGACAGATCGCAAAGATCAGGGGCGGGGAGGTAGAGGCGCATGGCCGATCTGCTCAACGACCCCGATCACTGGCGCCAGCGGGCGAAGGAGGCGCGGGCGCGCGCCGAGGCCTTCACCGATGCGTCGTCGCGCCACGCCATGCTGCAGATCGCGCTCAACTACGAGCAGCTGGCGCGCCATGCCGAGAACCGGATGCGCGCGGCGGAGGCGGGACTCAACGCGACTGCGAGGACCAGTCGCTCTTGAACTCGCCGTAAAGCGTGAGGCCGCCGCAGGCGTAGATCGTCTGGCCGGTGATGTAGGAGGCCTCGTCGGATGCCAGGAACGCGAAGACCGCGGCGATCTCCTCGGGACTCCCGGCCCGGCCCATCGGGATATGCGCCTCGACCGCGCGCCGCTTCTTAGGATCGCCGGTCCATCCGCGGTTGAGCGGCGTCTCGATCGCACCCGGCCCGACCGCGTTCACGCGGATGCCGCGGTCGGCATACTCGAGCGCCAGCGTCGCCGTGAAGTTGCCCATGGCCCCCTTGCTCAGCGCGTACGCGAGGTAGCCCGGCTTCGGCACGATCTGGTGCACGCTCGAGTTCGAGAGCACGACGCCGGGCCGCCCGGCATTGAGGAAGTGGCGGATGGCGGCCTGCGCGCAATGCCAGGACCCCATCAGGTTCACGTCGAGGATGCGGCGAAGCTGCGCTTCCTCGAGGTCGGCGCTCGGCGAATACGCCTGGATGCCGGCATTGTTGACCAGGATGTCGAGGCCGCCCATCGCCTCGATCGCCTTCAGCACCATCGCATCGACCTGGTTCTTGTCGGCGACGTCGGCCTCTATCAGCAGATGCGGGCGCTCGAAGCCCGCGGCGCGCGAGGCCGCCTGCACCTCGGCCAGCGCCGCACCCGCCTCGCCGCCGCCGAGGCAGTTGAGCGCGACCGTCGCACCTTCCTCGGCGAAGCGCCTGGCGATGGCGCGTCCGATCCCCGTCGCCGCCCCGGTGACGAGCGCGTGGCGTCCGTTCAGCCGGTAGCGGCGGTCGGGCGTGTCCATCTCAGAGTTGAATGGCCTTCTCTCTCCGGCGTTGCACGGACGACGGGATTTTCATCGCCTCGCGGTACTTGGCGACGGTGCGGCGAGCGATGTCGACGCCGTCCGAGCGCAGCATCTCGACCAGCTTGTCGTCGGAAAGCACGTCCTCGACCTTCTCGGCGTCGATCAGGGTCTTGATGCGCGAGCGCACGGCCTCGGCCGAATGCGCCTCGCCGCCGCTGGAGGAGGCGATCGCCGCGGTGAAGAAGTACTTGAGCTCGTAGAGGCCGCGCGGTGTCGCCATGTGCTTGTTGGTGGTGACGCGGCTGACGGTCGATTCGTGCATCGAGATCGCATCCGCGATGTCGCGGAGGATCAGCGGCTTCAGGTGCTGGATGCCGCGGCGGAAGAAGGCGTCCTGCTGGCGGACGATCTCGCCCGCGACCTTCAGGATCGTGGTCGCGCGCTGGTGCAGCGACTTCACCAGCCAGTTGGCGGCCTGGTAGCGCTCGGAGAGATAGTCCTTCTCTTCCTTCTTCCTCGCGTCCTTGGTGATGCGCGCGTAGTAGCGGGTGTTGACCAGGACGCGCGGCAGCGTCTCGGAATTGAGCTCGATCAGCCACTCGCCGCCGGGCTGCGGGCGCATCACGATATCGGGGACCACCGGCTGCACCAGCGACTGGTCGAAGGCCGAGCCCGGCTTCGGGTTCAGCGTCTTGATCTCGGCGATCATCTCCTTCAGGTCCTCGGCGTCGACGCCGCAGACCTTCATCAGCTGGCCGAGGTCCCGCTTGGCGAGCAGATCGAGACGATCGAGCATCGCCTGCATCGCCGGATCGAGCCGACCGCGCTCGGCGAGCTGGAAAGCCAGGCACTCGCCGAGCGAGCGGGCGAAGACGCCGGCCGGGTCGAGGCGCTGCATCCGCTTCAGCGTGGCGTGAACACGCTCGATTCCGCAGCCCAGTTGCTGGGCCAGCTCTTCCAGATCGCCGGTCAGGTATCCCGACTCGTCCAGCATGTCGATCAGGTGCGTGCCGATCATGCGGTCGACCGGATCCTCGATGTCGACCGAGAGCTGGTCGAACAGGTGCTCGCGGAGCGTCGGCAGCTTCGCCGCCGTGGTCTCCTCGATGCTGCGGTTGTCCTCGTCGAAGTCGCCGCCGCCGCTGTTCGTCCGCCAGGAGGTGTAGTCCTCCGCCGACTCGTAGAGATTGCCGTCGTCGGTATCGACCGGGGAGTCGCCTGCTTCCGGCAGGCTCGATCCGAGCGCGATCTCGCTGGAGACGTCCGAGGATGCCGGGGCCTCGGCCCCGTCGGCGGCCGTATCGATGGTGCGCTCGGAGACGTCGGGCTCGGGTCCGTCGTCGCGCTCGAGCAGCGGGTTCTGCTCGATCTCGCGCTCGACGTACTCCGAGAGCTCCTGGTTCGACAGCTGCAGCAGCTTGATCGCCTGCTGCAGCTGCGGCGTCATCACCAGCGTCTGGGCCTGGCGAAGGTCGAGGCGCTGATTGATTGTCATGAGGCGGTGCTCAGAGCGAGAAGCGTTCGCCGAGATAGACCCGGCGCACGTCCTCGTGCGCGACGATCTCGTTCGGCCGACCTTCCATCAGCACGCGGCCGTCGTGAAGGATGTAGGCGCGGTCGACGATGTCCAGCGTCTCGCGGACATTGTGGTCGGTGATCAGGACGCCGATGCCGCGATCCTTCAGGTGCTTGATCAGGTCGCGGATGTCGTTGACGGCGATCGGGTCGATGCCGGCGAGAGGCTCGTCGAGCAGCACGAAGCTCGGCTGGCAGGCGAGAGCGCGGGCGATCTCGACACGGCGGCGTTCGCCGCCGGAGAGCGCCAGCGCCGGCGTGCGCCTGAGATGGCTGATCGAGAACTCGGCGAGCAGGTCGTCCAGCATCGCCTGGCGCCGGTCGAGCTCCGGCTCGACCACTTCCAGCACCGCGCGGACATTGGCCTCGACCGTCATGCCGCGGAAGATCGAGGCTTCCTGCGGCAGGTACGAGATGCCGAGGCGTGCACGGCGGTACATCGGCAGGTCGGTGATGTCCTGGCCGTCGAGCTGGATCAGGCCGTAGTCGGGCGCGATCAGCCCGGTGATGATGTAGAAGCAGGTGGTCTTGCCGGCGCCGTTGGGGCCGAGCAGGCCCACCACCTCGCC
>CAZDGR010000026.1:9702-20385 GCA_964504845.1 uncultured Rhizobium sp.
TCGGCGACCTCGCCGTTCAGCTGGTTCTGGCCGCGGGTGATGCGGACGTTGCCGATCAGGGTCGCGGTACCCTGCTCGATCTGATAGACGCCCTTCTCGCCCTTCGCCACTTCCTGGTCGGTGCGCACGTCGACGTTGCCGAAGGCGTCGACGCGGCGGAGCTTCAGCTCCTTGTTGGCGCCTTCGACGAGCTGCGCCGAGAGCGTGTCGGCGCGGATCTTGCGCTTGTCGCGGGTCGCCTCCGCGTCGCCGCGGGCGACCGCGAGCTGGCGCTTCTCCCAATATTCGAGGCTGTCGCGTGCGGTGATCACGTCCTGCCGGGTCGTGAGCTTCAGGTTCCTGCCGGTCATCACCAGCACGCCCTGGTCGGCGTCGTAGATCGCGCGGTCGGCGACGATGGTCTCGTTGGCCGAGGTGATGCGGACATTGCCCTGGGCTTCGAGCTGGTAGATCTCGCTGCCGCCGTCGTTGCCCTTGGCGCGATAGCGCGCGGTCAGCGTGTCGCCCTGCACGGTGACGCCGCCGCGGCTCGCCCTGGCGTTGCCGCGGGCGACATAGACGTTCTGGTCTCGCCGCCACTCGATGCCCTGGTCGGCGTCGACCTGGATCGGCTGGTCGGAATTGCCGCCGGCGAGCCCGAGGCCCTGGGCCATTGCGAGCGGGGCCACCAGCAGGCTCAGAAGAACGAGCGCGATCCTCATCTCTTCGCCGCCTTCATCGCCTGCGGGCGAAGCTCGAGCCGCGCCTTGCCGCTGAAGACGATGCGGCCGCCCTTGTCCAGGATCTCGAAGCCCTGCGCGGAAATGTGGCCGAACGGTCCCTGGCCTTCGACCGCCTTGTCGCCGCGCGCGGTGCCGGCGGCCATGTCGATGTCGGCGGCCTCGGTCCGGAAGTCGTAGCCGGCGTCATGGAAGACCTGGACGTCGCCGCGCAGGCCCAGCGTCTGGGCGATGCGGTCGTATAGGCCTTCCTTGGCGTTCACCGCGACCCAGCTTCCGTCCTTCATCGTCACGTCGGCCTTGGGGCTGGCCAGCAGGATGCGGTCGGCGGAGCCGGCATGGGTCGCGGTCTCCGCGACCACGCTGAAGGGCTGGTTGTTCTCGTCGGTGCCGACATAGCGCGGCTTCATCATCTTGGAGGCGTCGGCGGCGATGTCGGCGCCGAGATTGGCGGCACCCAGGCGGAACTCGCGCGGATCCGGGTTGAGCTGCGGCCAGGCGAGAACGAGTCCCAGCAGCACGAGCGCGATCAGCGGCAGCGTCACCTTGAGCACGGTGACGGCGCGCGACGACATCCGCCGTCCGACGGAGAGGGGACCGAGCCTCGGCGCGACCGATGCCAGCGCCGGGCGCGGCGGCTTGGTCGGGGTCTGGGCGATCGGCTGCGCGGCCATGGCGGCGCTCTAAGCGACCCCGGCGCGCAGAAGGTCGAGGATGTGGACGATGCCGACCGGCCTTCCTTCGTCGATGACGAAGGCGCGGTAGAGCTTGCGGTCGTTCATTTCCTTCAGCACCTCGGCGGCGAGAAGGCGGGGGCCGATCGTCCATGGCCCGCGGGTCATCACCTGATGAACCTTCTGCTCGAGAAGGTCGGCCGACATGTGTCGGCGAAGATCGCCGTCGGTGACGAGCCCGATCAGCTTGCCGTTGGCGGTCGGCGGCTCGACCACGCCGACGCAGCCGAAGCGCTTCTCGGTCATCACCAGCACCGCGTCCGACATGCGGGCGTCGGCACCGATCAGCGGCATCTCCGGTCCCTTGTGCATCAGGTCCTCGACCTTCAGCAGGCGCGCGCCGAGCTTGCCGCCCGGATGCAGCTGGCGATAGTCGTCGGCCGAGAAGCCGCGACGTTCGAGCAGCGCCACCGCGAGCGCGTCGCCGAGCGCGATCATCATCGTCGTCGAGGTGGTCGGTGCCAGGCCGAGCGGGCAGGCCTCGGGCATCCGCGGCAGCACCAGCGCCGCGTCGGCGGCCTCGGCCAGCGCCGACGGCGCCTTGCCGACCATCGCGATCAGCGGGATGTCGAAGCGCCGCGTATAGGCGATCAGGTCGCCGAGCTCGGGCGTCTCGCCGGAATTGGAGAGTGCCAGCACCGCGTCGGTCCTGGCGATCATGCCGAGGTCGCCGTGGCTCGCCTCGGCCGGATGGACGAACTGCGCCGGCGTGCCGGTCGAGGCGAGCGTCGCCGCGATCTTGCGCGCGACATGGCCGGACTTGCCCATGCCGGAAACGATGACCCGGCCGGTCGCGGCACCCATCAGCTCGATCGCGCGGGCGAAGGCGGCCGCACCGGCTTCTTCGGCCAGCCCGTCGGCGAGCTTGGTCAGGGCCTCCGCCTCGAGGGCGAGCACGCGACGGCCGGCCCCGGCTTCGGCGATCCGCGATGGTTTTGGGTTCGGCCGCACCAGGGCTTCCTAAGGTCTTTTCGGTGTCGCCGCAAGAATGTTGCGCGGGCCTCCCAGAGGCTTCGGCACGCTTCTTGCTCGATCTTTGAGTATGCCCCTGATTCGGGGCTTTCGCCAGCCCTCGTTCTAGCCGGGGGCCTGGCCAGGGTATGTCCGGTGAAGCTCCAACACCGGGCGGCCGCCTGCCGTCCCTTTGGCCTGGGGGCGGGTCTCGTAGAACGCGAGCCTTCGAACCCTCCTCCGGCGTCACGCCGGGGGAGGCAGGGCCCCTCAACCCTGCTTCGACTCCTCGGCGAGCTTGCGATAGCGCTTCAGGCTGTTGGTCAGGTGCCGGCGCATGGCGCCGCGGGCGCTCTCGCCCGAGCGCTCGCGGATCGCCTCGAAGATCGCCCGATGCTCCTTCTGGAAGAGATCGAGGAACGGGCGCGCCGCCCCGTCCTTCCGCCACGGCGCGTCGGCCACGGCGCGACGGGGAATCACGAAATGTCCGAGGAACTCGAGGAAGCGGCCGAACTGCGGGTTGCCGGTCGCCTCGGCGATGGCGCGATGAAAGGCGCGGTCCTCGTCGATCGCGGTCTCGCCGCGCGTGATCGACTTGTCCATCGCGTCGAGCGCGCGGCCGACATCGTCGATCTGCGCCGGCGTGCCGCGCTCGGCCGCGAGGCCCGCGGCCTCGATCTCGACGGCGCGGCGGAGCTCCATCACCTTGATCGCCTCGCCGAGCGACTCCATGCCGTCGGGGTCGAGGCGGAAGGGGCGGCGCTTCGCATCCGTCGCGACGAAGGCGCCGACGCCCTGACGCGTCACCACCAGGCCTTCGGCACGGAGGGCGGCGACCGCTTCCCGCACGACGGTGCGGCTGACCCCCATCGCCGACATCATCGCCTGCTCGGTCGGCAGGCGTGCGCCGGGCTGCAGTCCGCCGCCGGTGATCTCGGCGGCGAGACGCCCGACCACTTCCTCGGTCAGGTTCCGGGGCGGCGGCAGCGGTCGAAAGGGGGTGAGCTTGTCAGTCATCGAGGCGGTGATAGGAATCGTCCTGTACGGTCATCCTATGACCGTATGACTAATTGAGAACCTCAGTGGCGTCAACGAAGCGCGGGCGCCGTCGGCGTAGGCATGATCGGCTTCTCGGTCGCCGTCGCCTGCCCGATGGTGCTGATCCTGGCGACCTACGTGCCCGAGCTGTCGCTCTTGCTGCCGGGACTATTCGGCCGCTAATGCGAGAAGATGTCGTCCTCGTCGTCCCATCCCAGGAGGTCGAGCTCGGCGCGGACGGGGAGGAAGCGGAAGCAGGCCTGCGCGATCTCCATGCGGCCCTCGCGGACGAGCACGGCGTCGAGCTTGTCCTTGAGCTTGTGCAGGTGAAGCACGTCCGAGGCGGCGTAGCGGAGCTGCTCTTCCGACAGGTTGGCCGCGCCCCAGTCCGACGACTGCTGCTGCTTGGAGAGCTCGACGTTGAGCAGCTCCTTGCAGAGGTCCTTGAGCCCGTGCTTGTCGGTGAAGGTGCGGGTCAGCTTGGACGCGATCTTGGTGCAGTAGAGCGGCGCCGTGGTGACGGCCAGGTACTGCTTGAACATCGCGATGTCGAAGCGCGCGAAGTGGAACAGCTTGGTCGTTGCCGGATCGGTCAGCATCCGCCCGAGGTTCGGCGCGCTCGTCTGGCCTTGGCCGATCTGCACCATGTGGGCGGTGCCGTCGCCGGACGAGAGCTGGACCAGGCACAGCCGGTCGCGGCCGGGGTTGAGCCCCATCGTCTCGGAATCGATCGCGACCAGCGGCCCGAGATCGAGGCCGTCCGGCAGGTCGCCTTTATGGAGGATGATGCTCATCGGATCGATGGTGCCCAGGAGAAGACTCGAACTTCCAAAGCCTTGCGGCCACAGGTACCTGAAACCTGCGCGTCTACCAATTCCGCCACCTGGGCAGTGGGAGGCGACTTATGCCGCCGGCCGAAGGGGCTGTCAATGGCACGTGAACGCACGGATTTCATCCCGCCCGGACCCGCGCGATGTCGTCGAGCGCGGTAAGACTCCAGAACACCATCGAGGCCTCTCTTGCCGACTCGGACAGGAAGACCCGAGCATGAACCTGCCGATCCATAATCGTCACTGATGAGATCGAGGAGCTTCCCGCCGGTGTCGTCCCCGGATGCCCGGGTGCTGATCCTGGGATCGCTGCCGGGCGCGATGTCGCTGGCGATGCGGCAATACTACGCCCACCCGCGGAACGCGTTCTGGCGGATCATGGCCGAGATCGCCAAGGCGGGGCGGGATGTCGACTACGAGGATCGGCTCGCACGGCTGAAGGAGGCCCGGATCGCGCTTTGGGACGTCTGCGAGGCGGCGGAGCGGCCCGGCAGCCTCGACTCCGCGATCGTGCCCTCCAGCGTGACGCCGAACCGGTTCGAGGCGTTCCTGAAGCGCCATCCCGAGATCCGCGGCATCTGCTTCAACGGCAAGACCGCGGCGAAAGACTTCGAGCGGCTCGCGGTCGCGAAGCTGTCGAAGGCGCATGCGTCGCTGCCGCGGACGGTGCTGCCCTCGACCAGCGCGGCGCATGCGGGCGTGCCGTTCGAGGGAAAGCTCGAGCGCTGGCGCGAGGTGCTGCTGCCGCTGATTCGCTAGACCGGGCGGATCTCGACCTGGGCGAGCCCGTCCTCGAGGGTCAGCACGCCGACGGTCTTGGTCTTGGCCAGCGTCGGGCTGCCGGGATTGACGAACAGCGTGCCGGCGGCCGACGCCACGACCGGCGCATGCGTGCCGCCGAAGACGCAGACATCGACCCTGCCGCCGAACAGCATCTGCATCGAGGCCTCCGGGCTGTACCTCGGGAATCGAAGCACCGGATCGGTCTCGGCGCCGATCGGATCGGTGGAGAGCGCGAAGACGACGCCGATGCCGGCCGATCCCACCTCGAGGATGCGGGGGCCGTCGATCAGCGCCGGCGGCGACGGATCGGCGTCGCCGGCCGGGTTGCGCGTCGCCCATACCGGCGCGATCCTCGAGAGGCCTTCGATCGCCTTCGGCGAGGTCAGGTCGCCGCAATGGATGATCGCATCCACCGGCCCCATCGCCGCCCTGATCTGCTCGACCGCCGCGGGCCAGTCGACCGCCACGTCGTGCGTATCCGCGACCAGACCGAAGCGCCGGCCGTCGATGCGCTGGCGTGCGACGGTCACGAGCCACCCTTCCGCTGCTTGTACTCGGCGATCGCCTTCTTGAGATCGGTGTACTCGGAGCAGCCGAAGAAGCAGAGCTTGTCGAGCTTGGCGAGGTTGGTCTCGGCCGACTTCACGTCGCCGAGCATCAGGAACATCTCGCCCTGGTATTCGAGCGCGCCCCGGTGATCGGGCTTGAGCTCCAGCGCCTTGGCGTAGTGCACGCCCGCCTCGGGCAGCTTGTTCAGCTTGCGATGCGCGTATCCCAGCCAATTGAAGGCGTCGGCGTTGCGGGCGTCGGCCTGGAGCACCTTCTCGAGATGCCCGATCGCGTCCGCGTACTTCCACTCCTTGATGAGCTTGGTCGCGACGACATAGTCGGGATTGGACGAGGCCGAGGCGCCGGTCCGGCCGTCGGACCCGCCGCTGGCCGAAGCCGCCTCGCCCGCCGCGAAGGCGGCAAGCGGGAAGGTCAGCGCGACGGCGAAGGCGAGTGAATGGAGCATGGGAAGCCTCCTGGCCGATCGATTGAATCGGCCTTTCGTGGTTGGTGCCCCCTTAAGACGACCTCTTAGGACGTGATGCCCTTCCGCTTCTTGTATTCGTCCAACGCCTTCTTGAGCTCGGTGTATTCGGTGCAGCCGAAGGTGCAGAGCTTGTCGAGCTTGGCGAGGTTGGTCTCGGCCGACTTCACGTCGTCGAGCATCAGGAACATCTCGCCCTGGTAGGCCAGCGCGCCCTTGTGCTCGGGCTGAAGCTCGAGCGCCTTGGCGTAGTGGATGCGCGCATCCGGCAGCTTGTTGAGCTTGCGGTTCGCATAGCCCAGCTGGTTGTAGGCATCGGCGTTCTTGGGCTCGTCCTTGACCACCTTCTGCAGGAGCGGGATCGCCTCGGCGTATTTCCACTCCTTGATCAGCTTCTCGGCCTGGGCGTAGTCGGGATTGGCGAGCGAGGTCGGTGCCGGCCCTGTCCCCATCGCCTGGACGGAAAGAGGCAGGGCAACGGCAAGAGCGAAGATGAACGAACGAAGCATGAGGCACCTCATCGGGTCAGCAGCTTGTCGATTTCCTTGGTGATCGCGGCCGAGGTCGGCTTGACCGTCGACGGCCAGGCGCCGGCGATCCTTCCGTCGGGCGCGATCAGGTACTTGTAGAAGTTCCAGCGCGGCGCGGCGCCTTCGCCGAGCTCGGCCGCGATCCACTTGTAGAAAGGATGCGCGCCGCTTCCGATCACCGCCTGCTTCTCGGTCATCGGGAAGTCGACGCCGTATGTGACCTCGCAGAAGCCCTTGATCTCGGCCTCGCTGCCCGGCTCCTGGCCGCCGAAGTCGTTCGACGGCACGCCGAGCACGACGAGGCCCTTGTCGCGGTAGCCCTGCCAGAGCTTCACCAGGTCCTCGTATTGCGGGGTGTAGCCGCATTGGGAGGCGGTGTTGACCACCAGCAGCGGCTTGCCGGCGAAGCTGGCGAGCTTGAGGTCGTCGCCCTCGATCGACTTGAACTCGAAGCCGAAGCCGCCGCTGGATCCGGCCGGCGCCGGAGGCGAGAAAGTCATGCCGACCGCGGCGATCAGCATGGACGCGAAGCGCCACGCATTCTCCAGGCTCTCAACCATAGCGCTGCTCCTTCCACGGATCGCCGAGATTGTGATAGCCGCGCACTTCCCAGAATCCCGGCGCGTCCTTGTCGGTGAACCAGATGTGCCGCACCCACTTCGCCGACTTCCAGAAGTAGAGCTTGGGGATCACGACGCGCACCGGCCCGCCATGGTCGCGGCTGATCGGCTGGCCCTCCCAGCTATGCGCGAGCAGCACGTCCTCGTCGGCGAAGTGCTCGATCGGCACGTTGGTCGAGTAGCCGTCGTAGCTCTTGAAGACGATGAACCTGGCATTCGGCTTCGGCTCGACGACCGACAGCAGCTGGCGGCCCGAGACGCCGTCCCACCTGTTGTCGTAGCGCGACCAGGCGGTGACGCAGTGGATGTCGGAGACGTGGCTGGACTGCGGCTGCCGCATCAGGTCGTCCCAGCGCCAGGTGACCGGGCGCTCGACCAGGCCGCCGACCTTCATCTCCCACTCCTTGGCCGGGACGTTGGGATGGACGCCGAGGTCGAGCACCGGCCAGTTCTTCACCTCGCGCTGGCCGGGCGGCAGCCGGCGGCGCTGGCGCATCTCGGTGCCGCCAAGGGATGGGCCGCCCGTCAGAAGCCGGCCCTCGCGGGCCCACTTCTGCTTGGTCTCCACCAGCTTCTGCCTGATCTGGCCGGGCGTCCCCGGCGCGTCGTCCGCCATCATGGTCTCTATACGGATAGTCCGTGCCCCTAGATTAGGGGTCGGGGCTCCCCGGCGGTAGGGCCCTCGCCGGCCTGTGATGAGACCAACGCGCGACCGGTCGTGTCTATTCCGCTACTGCCGCCAGCCGAGCAGCCGGCGTTCGGCCGCGGAAACCGCAAAGCCGACCGTGAGCCCGAGGATCGAGAGCAGGCAGACGCCGGCCAGCAGATCCTCGGTCCGCATCAGGTTGCCGGCGGTCAGGATGAAGGCGCCGACGCCGAACTCGGCCCCGATCATCTCGGCGGCGACCACCAGCACCAGCCCGATCGAGGCCGAGATGCGCACGCCGGCGAGTATGCCGGGCAGCGCACCCGGAAGGATCACCTTGCCCACGATCGCGAAGGCCGGCACGTCGAAGCTCTGCGCCATCCGGATCAGCGTGCGCGGCACCTGGTCGACGCCGGAATAGGTGGCGATCGCCATCGGGAAGAAGACGCCGAGCGCTATCGTCGCCACCTTCGACGGTTCGCCGATGCCGAACCACAGGATGAACAGCGGCAGCAGCGCGATCTTCGGGATCGGGAACAGCGCCGAGATGATAGGCAGCCCCGCGGCGCGCGCGTGGCTGAGGAGGCCGAGCGCGAGGCCGATGGCGAGCCCCGCCGAGCCGCCGAGCACGAAGCCCGCGAGGATCCGCTTCAGCGAGGCCGCGAGGTGGCGCCAGAGCTGCCCCGACAGCGCCATGTCGGCGAGCGCCTGGGCGATGCCGGCCGGGCTCGGCAGGAAGATCGGCGAAACCCATCCGGCGCTCGACGCGCCTTGCCAGAGCCCGATCACGGCGAGACCGGCGATCCAGCCGGCATGACGCTTCGGCTGGATCGTGAACCCGCCGCCCCTGAAGCGAAGCGGCTCAGTCACCGACGATCTCCGGCTGGCGCTCGCGGTCGGCGGCGCGCGCCTCGTCCTGGATCAGGCGCCAGAGCCGATCGCGCAAGGAGGCCAGGCGCGCGCCGTCGCGCTCGGGTCGGGGCACGTCGACCGCGACGATCTCGCGGATGCGGCCCGGACGGCGCGACAGCACGCAGACACGATCGGCGAGCCTGAGCGCCTCGTCGAGATTGTGGGTGACGTAGACGGCGGTGGTGCGGTGCCGGGGCCAGAGCGCCAGGAACTCCTCGATCAGGAGCTCGCGGGTCTGCGCGTCGAGCGCCGAGAGAGGCTCGTCCAGCAGCAGCACCGCCGGCGTGACCGCGAGCGCGCGGGCGATGCCGACGCGCTGGCGCATGCCGCCGGAAAGCTGCTTCGGCAGCGCATCGGCGAAGTCGGCGAGCCCCGTCGTCGCCAGCACCTCGGCGACGCGGCGGGCGCGCTCGGCCGGAGCCAGGCGATGGTGCTCGAGCGCGAAGGCGACGTTGCCGGCGACGCTCCGCCACGGCAGCAGCGCGAAGTCCTGGAACACGTAGGTGAAGGGGTTGAGGCATCCGGCCGGCGGCGCGCCGTCGGTCAGGATGCGGCCGGCGCTCGGCTCGAGCAGCCCGCCGAGGATGCCGAGCAGGGTCGACTTGCCGCAGCCCGACGGCCCGATCACCGCGACGATCTCGCCCTCGGCGACGGTCAGCGAGATGCCGTCGAGAACCTCGAGCGCGCCGTAGCGATGCCCGACGCTCTCGACGATCAGGCGCATGAGTCTCGCCCCCCATCCCAGTCTTCCCCCACGCTCCGCGGGGGGAAGGGGCACGAGGCGCCTCTTGCCCCCTCCCCCCACTGTGGGGGAGGGATGGGGTGGGGGGACGCCACGAGACTCAATCGAGCGACGATACGAACGTCGTGACGACGATGTCCTTCGCCTCGATCGACTTGTCGGCCTGGCCCTGGGCTTGCCAGTAGGCGACCTGCTTGGCGATGTCCTTGGCGCTGAAGCGGGCCTCGGGCTCGATGTAGGGAAGGCCGGCGGCGATCGCGCCCTTCTGCTGCTCGGTGTACTTGGCGAGGATGTCGAGCGCCTTGTCGGTCGCCGCCTGGTCACCCTTCTTCTGGAAGGCGAGATCGTAGGCCGCGACACCCTTCTTGTAGGCGCGGACGAAGCGTTCGACCGTCGCCTTCCTGGTGTCGATCATCTTCGGCGAGGTGAAGAGGGCGCCGAGCTGCCACGGCGTCTCGTCGCCGGCCCAGCCGACGATCTTGGCGTCGCCGCGGTCCATCATCGGCACCGCGACGGTCGACGGCAGGATCGCGGTGTCGGCCTGTCCGCCCTGGAGCGCCGAGACCATGTTGGGGATGCTCTGCAGCGCCAGCAGGCGGTTCTTCGAGAGATCGAAGCCCCGCTTCTCGGCAAGCAGCCCGATCATGTAGTGGAAGGTCGATCCGACCTGGGTCATCGCGAACGAGCGGCCGCCGAAATCAGCCGGCGAGCGGACACCCGCGGCGAAGGCCTGGTTCGAGACCATGTAGGCCGAGAGCTTGTAGCCCGGCTGCTCGCGCGACTGCCCGGCGATGATCTTGAGCGCACCCTTGCCGGCGAGGTTGTAGAAGCCGGCGGTCAGGCCGGTGACGCCGAACTCGGCATCGCCCGAGACCACCGCGACCGCGACCGGCTGGGCGGCGGCGAAGAACTTGAACTCGACTTCCAGTCCCTCGGCGGCGAAGTGCCCGAGGTCCTGCGCCAGGAACACCGGGCCGGACGAGGCCAGCTTCAGGACCGAGAGCGAGGTCTTCTCGGCCAGGGCCGGCGTCGCCAGCAGAGCCAGCGCGGCGGCGATCGAAAGCAGTCTCATCGGTGTCTCCTCATCTGATTGGGATCAGGCTTTAAGGGCTGGCCTGCCTGCTCGTCAATTCCACCAGCGTTAC
>CAZDGR010000027.1:0-20191 GCA_964504845.1 uncultured Rhizobium sp.
AAAAAAGCATGGTCGCTCCGGGAGGATGGTCGGCGGCCAGCATCGCCCAGGAACCGGGGTCGCTTCAAAGGCAAAACGACGAGCTTGAAGCGCTCAGCTCCAGACCTCGGCCTTGGGCGGCCGGCCGAGCAGGCGCTGCATCGCCTCCTTGACCGAAAGCCCGGCATTGACCACGTCGTCGACCGCCTCGACCAGCGGCATCTCGACGCCGAGGCGCTTCGCCCGCGCGCGCACCGGATGCGCGGATGCCACCCCTTCGACCACGGCGCGGCTTCCGGAAGTGGCTTCGGCGACGGTCTGACCCTTGCCGAGGGCGACGCCCAGGCGGTGATTGCGCGAGGAGGCGCCGGTACAGGTCAGCACCAGGTCGCCCATTCCCGCGAGGCCGCTCAGAGTCTCGGGCCGGGCGCCGAGCGCGTTGCCGAGGCGGATCATCTCGGCCAAGCCCCGGGTGATCATCGCCGCCCGCGCGTTGTCGCCGAGTCCGGCGCCCTCGACGATGCCGGCGGCGATCGCCAGCACGTTCTTGACCGCGCCGCCGATCTCGGCACCCACCGGATCGTCGGAGACGTAGAGGCGGAAGGTCGGCCGTGCCAGCCGCGTCGCCATCGTCTCGGCGAGGCCGTCGACGGCGCTCGCGATCACGAGGGCCGTCGGGAGTCCCTTCGCGACTTCATGGGCGAAGCTGGGACCCGAGAGGACCGCGAGCGGGTTCCGCGGCAACGTCTCGGCCGCGACCTCGGTCATCAGCGCGCCCGAGGTCGCCTCGATCCCCTTGGCGCAGAGCACGACCGGCACGCCGGCCGCGAGCGTCCGGGCGAGGTCGCGCGCGACCATCCGCAGAAACTGCGCCGGCACCACCAGCAGGACCGCCTCGGCGCCCTTGGCCGCCTCGCCGAGGTCGCCGGTGGCGCGCAGCTTCGGATCGAGCCGGATGCCGGGAAGGAACGACGCGTTCTCGTGGTCGACGTCGACCTCGGCGGCGACCTCCTTCTCACGCGCCCACAGGATCGCGTCGCCGGTGCCGATCGCAACTTGCGCAAGGGCGGTGCCCCAGGCGCCGGCGCCGATCACCGCGATCCTCATGCCTTGGCCCCCGCGTAAGGGGCCGGCGGCGCCTCCGCATCGAGCGGCCAGCGCGGGCGCGGCGCCACGTCGAGCTGGTCCTCCTCGCCAAGCCGGCGGCGCTCGATGCCGGCCCAGGCGATCATCGCGGCATTGTCGGTGCAGAGCGCCAGGGGCGGTGCCACGAAGCGCACGCCATCGCGCGCCGCGAGATCGCCGAGCACCTGACGAAGCCGCGTGTTGGCGGCGACGCCGCCGGCGACGACCAGCGTGTGGCCGGGACCGAATTCGTCGGCGAAGCGCCGCAATGCATTGCGTGTGCGGTCGGCGAGCGACGAGGCGACCGATTCCTGGAAGCTCGCGGCGAGATCGGCCTGTTCCTGACCGGTCGGCGCCCGGCCGATCGCGTCGGCCGCGTGCGCTACCGCGGTCTTCAGGCCAGAAAAGGAGAAGTCGGAACCCGGCCGCCCGATCATCGGCCGTGGCAGCGGATGGCGCTTGGGATCGCCGGCCTTGGCCGCGCGCTCGATCGCCGGGCCCCCCGGAAATCCGAGGCCAAGCTTCTTCGCCGCCTTGTCGAAGGCCTCGCCGGCGGCGTCGTCGATCGTCGTGCCGTAGCGCCGATAGCGGCCGACACCCTCGACCGCGAGCAGCTGGCAGTGGCCGCCGGAGACCAGCAGCAGCAGGTAGGGGAACGGCACGTCGTCGGAAAGGCGCGGGCTCAGGGCATGGCCTTCGAGATGGTTGACTGCGAGGAAGGGAAGGCCGCGCGCGAGCGCGAGCGCCTTGCCAAGCGTCGATCCGACGATGACGCCGCCGATCAGGCCCGGCCCGGTAGTCGCCGCGATCAGGTCGAGATCGTCGAATCCCAGCGTCGCTTCCTCGAGCGCGCGGCGGACCAGGCCCTGCAGCAGCTCCAGATGCGCGCGCGCCGCCACCTCCGGCACGACGCCGCCGAAGGGCCGGTGATGCTCGAGCTGCGAGGCAACGACGCTGGAACGGATGCGCCGGTCGCCGTCGACGACCGCCGCCGCCGTCTCGTCGCAGCTGGTCTCGATGCCGAGGGCCAACATGACGGTGGCTATAGCATGCGAGTGTGAACGCTACGACCTCGCTTCGCTCGGCCCCCACCCCATCTCTCCCCCGCCGCTCCGCGCCGGAGGGGACTCGAAGCGCGCCACCTCGAACCCCCTCTCCCGCGAAGCGGGGGAGGGACGGGGTGGGGGCGAGCGAAGCGAGGTTCGTTGCACGGTTCACTCTGGCGACGTATGAGCATCCTCCGAATTCGAGAGGATCGCCGATGCCCCATACCACCGAGATCGCGCCCGGGCTTTCCGTGGCGGCGCAGATCGATAAGACGGACGTGGCCCAGATCGCCAAGCAAGGCTTCAAGTCCATCATCAACAACCGCCCCGACAGCGAGGGCGTGCCGGTCACGGCTGCCGACGCCAAGGCCGAGGCCGAGCGGAACGGGCTCCGCTACGCCTATCTGCCGGTGACCTCGTCGACGATCACGTCCGACGACCTCGTCACCTTCGAGAAGCTGGTCGCCGAGAGCCCGAAGCCGATCCTCGCCCATTGCCGCTCTGGCACGCGCACATACCTGCTCTGGGCCGCGACCCAGGTGGTGGGCGGCAAGGCGGATGCGAACGCGCTGGTGGCCGAGGCCGCGGCGAAGGGCTTCGACATCAAGTCGCTGCCGATGCTCGTCGCCAAGCTCAAGCCGTGACTGCGGGCGTCGTCGTCCGTCCGGCGCGCGAGTCCGACCGCGAGGTGCTGATCGAGCTGTTCCAGGGCCTCAACGTCTATGAGGAGCAGTTCGTCGGCAACCGGCGGATGGATCGTGCCGGCGGCGTCGACTCGTTGATTCATGCCGAGAGGAAGGTCGACGCCACCGGCGGCGTGAAGCTGGTCGCCGAGGTGGACGGCGCGGTGGTCGGGCACCTCTTCCTCATCTGGGAGAAGCACGGCGCCTGCGTCCGCGACGACGTGAGGAACTTCGGCTATGTCTCCGAGCTGTTCGTGCGCGAGGCTCATCGCGGCAAGGGCATCGGCCGCGCGCTGCTGCTGGAAGCCGAGCGCCAGACCAGGGCGAAGGGCTTCCGCCACATGCTGCTCGGCGTGCTTCACGGCAACGCGGTCGCCGAGCGCGCCTATGCGCGCTTCGGCTTCAAGCCCTACGCCACCGACCTGGTGAAGCCGATCGCCTAGGGCTTCTCGCCGTCGTGCCACCAGCGGCCGCCGAGCACGGTGCCGCGAAGGCCGAGGCGCTTCTTGCCCGCCAGCGTCATGCCGACCGTGTCGAGATAGTCGAAGCTCCCTTCCTGGAGCTCGATCAGCACCGCGTCGCCCGGCGCTCCGACCTTCAGGTTGCCCAGGTCCGGCCGACGCACGGCTTTCGCCGGCGCCTCGGTCGCGGCGCGCACCACGTCCTTCAGCGGCATGCCGAGGCAGAGCATCTTCGACATCGTGTGCAGCGTCGAGATCGCCGGCCCGTCGATCGAGCGGATATGCACGTCGGAGGAGATCACGTCGGGCGGGAAGCCCGCCTTCAGCATCGCCTGGGCGGTCTCGAAGCTGAAGGCGCCGGCGCCGTGGCCGACATCGAAGATCACGCCCATCCTGCGGGCTTCCTCGGCGATCGGCAGCACCCGGCCCTTGGTGTCCAGCGCGTGGCTGAGCGTCGGGCGGCAGCAATGGGTCAGCACGTCGCCGGGGCGAAGGCGCTCCAGGATGTCGACGAAGCGCGGCGGCGGCGGACCGACATGCGCCATCATCGGCAATCCCAGAAGCTCGGCCGCCTCGCGCGCGAGGTCGAGCGCGCCGATGCCGAGCGATCCTGAGGTGTTGTAGCCGATGCGCACCTTCACGCCGACGATCAGGTCCGGGTGCTCCTTGGCGACCCGCACGCACTCCTCGATGTTCATCAGCTCGGGAATCTGCGCCTCGCCATAGGCGGTGACGCGGCCGAGGCCGAAGATGCCGGCGAACGAGATGTTGAGGTAGGCCAGGATCCGTACCTCGGACTTCTCGATCACGTGCTTGCGGAAGCCTAGGAAGTTGCCGGCGCCGGCCGTGCCCGCATCGATGCTGGTCGTCGTGCCGCTGTCGCGGCCGAGCTTGTCGGCGTCGATGCCGCAGGCGGTGCCGCCCCAATAGACATGCGTGTGCAGGTCGATGATGCCGGGAAGGACGAGCTTGCCGCGGGCGGAGCGCACGTCCTTCGCCGACTTGCGGTCGAGGCCGGGCCCGATCGCGCTGACCTTGCCGCCGGCGAAGGCGACGTCGGCGGGTCCGTCGATGCCCTGGGCGGTGTCGATGACATGGCCATCGACGATCATCAGGTCGTGCTGCATGGAGGTCTCGGATAGGAGAGGCGGGACGCCTCACCCTATCCGTCGGCTGCCGGGCGCCCTATTCGAGACGGCTGCTCGCGAAACTCGCGCGGCGAGCGTTAGTGCAGCAGGTAGCTGTCCCAGGCGAGCGTGCCGCCGGTGACGCCGAAGGGCAGGTGCTCGATCTTGGCGGACTCCGCACCGGCGCCGAGCGCCACGAAGAGCGGCAGGAAATGCTCGTCGGTCGGATGCGCGCGCTGCGCGTTCGGCGCCTGGGACCGATAGTCGAGGAGAGCCGTGAAGTCGCGCTCCTCGATCCGGGCCTTGATCCAGTCGACGAAATCCTTGGCCCATCCCGCGATCTGTCCTTCGCCGGCGCGGCGGTCGATGTCGCGGAGGTTGTGGGTGAACTGTCCCGAGCCGACGATCAGGACGCCTTCGTCGCGAAACGGGGCGAGGGCCTGGCCGACGCGGAAATGGTGCGCGGGGTCGAGCTCCGGCTGGATCGAGAGCTGGGCCGTCGGAATGTCGGCGTCCGGGAACATCAGCTTGAGCGGCGACCAGGCGCCGTGGTCGAGCCCGTAGTCGGCGGTGCCGGAGCGAATGCCGGCCGCGTTCAGCAGGCCGGCTGCGCGCGCCGCCAGGTCCGGCGCGCCGGGCGCGGGATAGGAGAGGCGATAAAGCTCGTCCGGGAAGCCGTAGAAATCGTGGATCGTCTCCGGCTTCTCGGCGTTGCTGATCGCCGGGATGTTGGTGAGCCAGTGGGCGGAGGCGACCAGGATGGCCTTCGGCTTCTCGATGCGCTTTCCGAGCCCTGCGATGGCGGCTCCCGGCCGGCCCGGATCGATCAGGGTCATCGGCGAGCCATGAGAGACGAACAGGGTCGGCAGGCGGGGCATCGGCTTCACTCCAAGGCGGAACGAAATAAATGTAGGCACGGTTGATACATTTTTCACCCCCGCGTCGAAGGGCGCGCTTGGCGCCGTCACCCGAGGGGGGTAGGTCTTAGGGATCATGGCATCCGTCCTTCGCCTCGGCACCCGCGGCAGCAAGCTCGCCCTCATCCAGGCGCACGAAACCCAGGCGCGTCTCGGCCGTGCCCATGCGGCGCTTTCGGCCCCCGACGCGGTGGAGATCGTGCCGATCACCACGACCGGCGATTCGGTGCAGAACCGGCTCCTGTCGGAGATCGGCGGCAAGGGTCTCTTCACCAAGGAGATCGACGAGGCGCTGCTCGAAGGCCGCGTCGACATCGCGGTCCACTCGATGAAGGACCTGCCGACGCGGATGCCCGACGGCATCGCGATCGGCGCCGTGCTGCCGCGAGAGGACCCGCGCGACGCGCTGGTCGGCGCCGGCTCGATCGCCGGCCTGCCGAAGGGCGCCACGCTCGGCACCGCCTCGCTCCGCCGGGCCGCCCAGGCCAAGGCGCTGCGTCCCGACCTCGCGATCGTGCCGCTCCGCGGCAATGTCGACACGCGCCTTCGCAAGATCGCCGCCGGCGAGGCGCAGGCGACGTTGCTCGCCGTCGCCGGCTTGAAACGCCTGGGCCTCGGCGATACCGGCGCGCCGCTCGAGCCGGACGAGATGCTGCCCTCGGTCGCGCAGGGCGCGATCGCGGTCGCCTGCCGCGCCGACGACCAGCGCGTGCTCGACTGGCTCGCCGGGATCGACGACGAGCCGAGCCGGCTTCGCGTGACATCCGAGCGCGAGATGCTGGCGGTCCTCGACGGCTCCTGCCGGACGCCGATCGCGGGCTTGGCCGAGATCGAGGGCGCCACGCTGAAGCTGCGCGGGCTGGTCGCCGGCATCGACGGCACGCGCGTCGACCGCGAGGAGCGCAGCGGTGCCGCATCCGACGCCGAGACCATCGGGCGCGACCTCGGCGAAGCGCTGAAGGCGGCGATCGCGCGATGACGCGCGCGCTGGTCACGCGGCCGAAGGAGGATTCGGCGGATCTGATCCGCGCGCTCGAGCAGCGCGGCATCGAGGTCCTCGCCGAGCCGCTGCTGACGATCAGGCAAAGGACCGGCGTCGAGATCGACACGAAGGACGTGCAGGCGCTGCTGTTCACCTCGGCCAATGGCGCGCGCGCCTTCGCCGAGGCCTCGCCGATCCGCGAGCTGCCGGCGCTTGCCGTCGGCGATGCGACCGCGGCGACGTTGCGCGACCTGGGGTTCGCCAGGGTCGACAGCGCCGGCGGCGACGTCGAGGACCTGGAACGCCTGGCGCGGCGCCGGCTCGATCCGACCCGCGGCAAGCTGCTGCACGCGGCCGGATCGTCGGTCGCGGGCGACCTCTCCGGGCGCCTGCAGGCGGCGGGATTCGAGGTCGAGCGCGTCCAGCTCTACGACGCCGATCCGGCCGATGCCTTGAGCGAGACTGCACGCGCCGAGATCGCCGCCGGCCGCATCGACTGGGTGCTGGTTTTCTCTCCCCGCACCGCGGCGACGTTTGCTAGCGTGATCGAGCGCGCCGGCCTTGCCGAAGCGGCGCGGAAGATGACGCTGGTGGCGTTGAGCGAGGCCGTCGCCAAGGCGACATCGCTCGCGTTCCGGCGCGTCGCTGTCGCCGCCGAGCCGACCCAGGCGGCGCTGCTCGCAACCGTGGATGGGCTGACCGCGAAACCGCCGATGACCGAGACCAGGCCCGCCGCACCCGCCGAGACGCGCTCGCGCTTCGTTCCGATCGCGGCGACCGCGATCGTCGCTGCCGCCGCGATCGCTGCCACGATCGTGCTCACGCGCGAGAAGCCCGCAATGGTCGCCGCACCCGTCGATCTGTCGCCGGTGCTGCAGCGCCTCGACCGGATCGAGGCGTCGGTCGCAGCGCTCGGCCAGCGTGTCGACGGCGTCGCCGGCGAGGCGCGGCAGGCAGGCGCCAAGGCGTCGGCCGCCGCCGAAGCGGCCGCGGCACGGCCGGCGGATACGCCGGCGGCGGCACCCGTCGATCTCGGCCCGATCGAGCAGAAGCTCGCCGGTCTCGAACGCGCACTGGCCGATGTTTCGCGCCGCGCGACGGCGTCGTCCGATACCGAGAAGCGCCTGGCCGAGGTCGAGCGCCTGGCGAAGGCCGAGCGCAACGTCGATGCTGCGGCGCTGGCCGCGCTCAAGCTCGGCGACGCGCTCAACGCCGGCCGGCCGTACAAGGCCGAGCTGGCGCTGTTCGCGAACACGCCCGGCATCGAGGCCGAGGTGAAGATCCTGACGGCACGCGCCGAGACCGGCGTGCCCTCGCGGGCATCGCTGGTCGAGCGTTTCCCGGCCGCCGCGGCCGCGGCCGCGCGCGACGCCGATCGCGGCGACGATCTCCTGAGCCAGGCGATCGCCAAGCTGAAGGGGCTGGTGCAGATCCGGCGCGTGGCTCCCGGCGACGATCTCGACGGCCGCCTTGCCAGCGCCGAGATGCTGCTGAAGGCCGGCGACCTCGCCGCGGCACTCGCCGCCCTCGACGGCCTGCCGGAAGGGGCCACCCGCGCGCTCGCGCCCTGGCGCGCCGATGCCCAGGCGCGGCTGGAGGCCGAACGGGCTCTCGACCGCGCGACGCTGGCCGTCGCCACCGCCCGCGCCGGCTGACCCGGAATGCGGCGGGTGATCCTCTATCTCGTTCAGCTCGCGCTGATCGTCGCGGCGGCGATCTGGCTCGCCGAGCGGCCGGGCGAGGTGCGCATCGACTGGCTGGGCTGGCGGCTGGAGACTTCGGCCGCGGTATTGCTGCTGATCGTGCTGGCGCTCGCCTGGATCCTCGCGGTGCTGCGCGGGCTCTGGAAATGGATCCGGCGGGCGCCCGGCCGCTTCGTCGAAGCCAGGCGCGAGCGCCGTCGCGAGGAAGGCTACGAGGCGCTAGGCCGCGGGCTCGCCGCGGTCGCGGCCGGCGACGCGCTGGAGGCGCGGCGTCTTGCGCGGAAGGCGAGCACGCTTCTCGACGAGCCGCCGCTGACGCGGCTGCTCACCGCGCAGGCGGCCCAGCTCGGCGGCGACGAGAAGGAAGCCGAGCGCCAGTTCCAGGCGATGCGCGACGATCCTCAGACCGAATTCATCGGCCTTCGCGGGTTGCTGGCGAAGGCCCTCCGCGACAACGACCGCATGCAGGCGCTGGCGCTGGCCGAGCGCGCGCTGGAGCTCAAGCCGAACGCGCCGTGGCTCCTGAAGCAGACCTTCGCGCTGCAGGCCGAGGCGGGGAAATGGCGGAAGGCGATGGCGACGCTCGCGGACGCCGCCGGCCGCGCCGCGGTCGAGAAGGAACCCGCGCGCCGCGCCCGCACCGCGCTCCTGGTGGCGCTCGCCATGGAAACCGACGATGCGCTCGAGGCGAAGCACCTGACCGGCGAGGCGACCGAGCTGGCGCCGGGATTCGCGCCGGCGGCGGTGAAGCTGGCCGAGCTGCACGCGGCGGCGGGCTCCGAGCGAAAGGCGATCAAGGCGCTGGAGCGCGCCTGGGCCGCGCAGCCGCATCCCGACGTCGCGCGTGCCTGGCTCGCGCTGCGCGCGAATTCGACGCCGCTCGACCGGCTGCGATGGCTGCAGCGGCTGACCTCGACGCATGCCGATCATGCGGAGTCGCGCCTGGCGCTCGCGGAGGCATCGCTCGATGCGCAGCTCTGGGGCGAGGCGCGGCGCCAGCTGCAGGACCTGGCGCAATCGCCGACGCCGCGCGTGGTCCGCCTGATGGCGCGGGTCGAGCGCGAGGAGCGGGCCGATGTCGAGGCGGCGCGTGCCTGGCTCGAGCGCCAGCCCGCGGCCGAGCCCGATCCGGCCTGGGTCTGCAATTCCTGCGGCGCGCAGTCGAACCTCTGGAGCGCCCGTTGCGGTCATTGCGGCGCGTTCAACTCGCTGACCTGGAAGCCGCCGCCCCGGATCCAGCAGATCGACCGGCCGCCGGCGATGCTGGCGCCGGCGAATCCGGAGCCGGTGCCGGAGATCCCGCCGGCGCCGGCCGCGACCGGATAGAGCGCACTTGGGGCACCTCCTTCTCCTGATCGCGTTGCTGTTCGCCAACGACGCGCGCGCGGCGGAGAAGGTCGACCTGGCGCTGGTACTGGCGGTCGACGTCTCCGGCTCGATCGACGCCGAGGAATTCCGGCTGCAGCGGAACGGCTATGCCGGAGCCTTCCGCGACCCGCGCCTGATCGCGGCGGTGATGGGCGGACGCGAGAAGCGCATCGCCGTCACTCTGCTCGAGTGGGCCGGATCGACCGGACAGATCCAGGTCTTCCCCTGGATGCTGATCGACGGTCGTGCCGCGGCCTACGCGCTTGCCGACCGCCTGCAGACGCTGCCGCGCCAGGTCTTCGGTGGCCGCAGCACCTCGATCTCCGGCGCGATCGACGCCAGTGTCCGTCTTCTCGAGAGCAGCCCGTACGAGTCCGAGCGTCGCGTCATCGACGTGTCGGGCGACGGCCACAACAACGCCGGCCGCCCGGCTGGCTACGCACGCGATGCTGCGGTGCTGAAGGGAATCGTCATCAACGGCCTCGCGATCATGACCGACGACGGAATCCTCGACATCCACTACCACCAGGAAGTGATCGGCGGGCCAGGCTCCTTCGTGCTCGCCATCGAGACTTTCGCCGAGTTCAAGGCGGCGATCCTGGCGAAGTTGATCCGGGAGGTCGCCGACCTGCCCGCGCACCTGGCGCCGACGCCGAAGCAGCTCGCGGCGGTCGACTGACGCTTGCCGGCTTCGGTCTTCCGGCCGAATATCCGCGGCCTTCAGCTTTAAGGACACTCCGATGGGCGACGCTCCCGATACCCGCAACCGTACGCATGTCATCCGCTCCTGCGAGTTCGGCGGGCGGGCCGGCGTGGCGCGCGGCGACATCACGCCGCCGGACGGCATCTACTTCCGGCTCTGGGGCAGCGCCAAGCATGACCAGCCCTCGGGCGTGCATCGGCCGATGCTGGCGACCGCGGCGGCGTTCGCCGATGCCAAGGGCGAGACCCAGCTCGTGCTGCTGACTTTGGATCACAGCTGGTGGCGCTCGAAGGAGGACGAGTGGGGGCTGCGCTCGGCCGTGCTCGAAGCGTCGGGACTGCCCGAGGACCGGCTGATCATCCAGCCGAGCCATTCGCATTCGGCACCGATGGTCGATCCCGACCTCGCCGACAAGCCGGGCGGGCATCTGGTCGCCGGGCACCGAAAGCGGCTGATCGAGACCCTGATCCGCATCGTCGCCGAGGCGCGCGCATCGATGGTGCCGGCGACGCTGACCTGGACCGGGGCTCGCTGCGGCCTCGCCTACAACCGCAACCTGCCGTCCCCGACCGAGAGCCGGAGCCTCTGCGGCCTCAACCCCTTCATCGAGGCCGACGACACGGTGGTGATCGGGCGCGCCGCGGATGCGGCAGGCCGCGTGCTGTTCACGCTGGTGAACTACGCCTGCCATCCGATCTCGCTCGGCGGCGGCAACACCCAGGTCTCGCCCGACTACATCGGCGCCTTGCGCGAGACGGTCGAGAAGGAGACGAGCGGCGCGCCCTGCGTCTTCCTGCACGGCGCCTCGGGCGACATGGCGCCGCGCCGGGCCTACGAGTCCGATCCGGCGATCGCCGACAAGAACGGACGCGAGCTGGGATTCGCCGCGCTCTCCGGCCTCACCTCGATGCTGAACCCGGGCATGGACCTCGTCTTCCAGGGCGCCGAGGAATCGGCGACGCCCTTGGCGATCTGGCGCGAGGCGCCGGCGAAGGTGAACGGCGCGATCGGCGCGCGGCGCCTGACGGTGCGGCTCGCGGTCGCCGACATGCCGACCCGCGAGGAGCTCGATCGTCTGATCGCCTCGTGCACCGACCGTGCGATGCTGGAGCGGCTCAACCGCGCGAAGCTGCGCCGCCTTGCCGTCGGCGACGACCGCGAGATGGATGTCTCGTTCTGGATCTGGCAGCTCGGCGATGCGTTCGTCGTGGCGATGCCGGGCGAGATGCACACCGAGTTCCAGATGCGGCTGCGCGACCGCTTTCCACAGGCCCGGATCGCGGTGATGAACATCGCCAACGGCTCGCTGGGATACCTGCCGCCGGCCGAGGAATTCGGCATGCGCACCTATCAGGCGCAGATCGCGCTGCACAAGAGCGGCTCGAACGATCGCGTGTTGGATGCGGCGACGGTGGCGATCAGCGAGATGATCGAGCGCTCGCGGACCTAGAGCGCGCTCCTGATCATCGCGACCGATTTAGCCAACCCGTCGAGGTCGATCGCACCCGGCCCTGCTTTCGGGCGTGCCGCCGCGCGGTTCACCGCCTCGGCGAGGCGCTCGGGCGTAAGGCCGGCTTCGGTGACGGTGTCGACGAGGCCGCGTGCGGCCAGAAGCTCGGCGCGCGTCGTCTGCTCGGTCTCGGCGCCGCGGGCGAAGGGCACGACGACGCCGCGCGATCCGACAGCCATCAGCTCCATCAGCGTGTTGTAGCCGGCCTGGCTGATCGAGAGGCGGCAGCGGGCCAGCATCGCGACGAAGTCGGGGCGTGCCGGCTCGACGATCGCGCCCGACGGCGCCGCCGCTTTCAGATCGCCCATCAGCGACGGCGGCAGGTTGGCGCCGAGCAGCAGGCGCCACGTGAGATCCTTCAGCACCGTCAGCGGCCGCGCGGCGAGCGCGATCCGAAGAAGCTCCTCGCCGACGGCGCCGCCGCCGACGGAGACGATCACCTCGTCCTTGCCGGGCCCATCGTCCGTCCGGCGCGTGGCCGACGTCTCGACCAGGTATCCCGTATAGGCGAGCTGGGCCGAGATTTCGCGGGCGAGCGGGAACGTCGCCTCCAGCGGCACCAGGCGCGGGTCGCCGTGCACCAGGATCGTGTCGAAGCCCTCGCGCACGGTCTTCAGGAACTCGGCCTCGCGGTCCGGCCGCGGCCGATGGATCAGGATGTCGCGGACCGAGCCGAAGACTTTCGGCCCTGGCGTCGAGGCGCGGGCGCGCTCGAGCAGCGGAATCAGCTCGAAGCGAAGCGCGCGGCGGCCGAACGGAAACATCTCGATCACCAGCGCGTCGGGGCGTTCCTTCTCGAACAGGTCGAGGAGCGCCTCGCGCCGGCGCGCGCGCCAGGCGTCGTCGATGGGGTTGTCGTTCTCGTCAAGCAGGACCTTGAAGGTCTCGTCGGCGGATCGCGCCGAGGGCAGCTGGACGAGACGAGCGCCGCCGAGATCGAGCTTCGGCACCGGCACGCCGCCGGAGGCGACGACGACGTCGACGTCGGATGCGACGAGCCCGCGCGCCAGTGCCGCCGCCCGGCGAAGATGGCCTATGCCGAGCAGGTGCTGCACGTGGATGAGGACGCGGCTCATGGGGCAAGCGGCAGATTCAGCCTGTCGAGCGTCAACCGACTGCCGTCCCAGGCATAGAGATGCGCCGACGCGTCGGCCATGCGCTGCGGCGGCTTGTCCTGCATGGTCCAGCCGGTGGCGAGCGCATAGACCGCGCGCAGCACGCCGTTGTGCGTGACCGCGATTGCCGGCTTCGTCAGCGCCGCGAGCCAGTCGAGAAGACGCGTCTGCACCTGGCGCACGCTCTCGCCGCCGGGTGCCGCAAGATCGAGGCCACGCTTCTCGACCTCCTGGAAGCCGGGACGCTCGCGCAGCTTCTCGAGCGTGTGGCCTTCCCATTCGCCCCAGCTCGTCTCGATCAGGCGGTCATCGAACGTCGGCGAGAGGCCGAGCAGCGACGCGGTCTCGCGCGTGCGTGTCAGCGGGCTCGCCCACGCCTCGTAGCCGGCGAACGCCTCGGGCAGGCGCCAGGTCGCGGCCATCGCCCGGCCGCTCTCGGAAAGCGGGATGTCGGTGCGGCCTTGCAGGCGGTGCTCGGCGTTCCACGCCGTCGGCGCGTGGCGGATGAAGGCAACCGCGATCATCGCGTTACCGCCGTCAGGATCGCATCGAGCCGGCGGGCCGCCTCGGGAAGGTCGTGGTTGTCCTTGATGTGGGTGCGCGCAGCCGTTCCCATCGCGCGGCGGCGCACCGGATCGTCGAGCAGCGAGGCGACCGCGCGCGCAAACGCAGCGACATCCCTGGGTGGGGCGACGAGGCCGCTGACGCCGTCGGCGACGATCTCGGGGACGCCGCCGAAGCCGCCGGCAATCACCGGCGTTCCAGCAGCCTGAGCTTCAAGAAGCACCATGCCGAAGGCCTCGTCGACCGCCGGCCACACCAGGAGATCCGCGGCGGCATAGAGCGCCGGCAGCGCCTCCGGCTCGGCAGCACCGTGGAAGACGACGCGATCGCCGAGCGGCGCGAAGGCGTCCTCGATCTCCTTGCGCGCGACGCCGTCGCCGACGATGCGAAGCCGCCAGCGCCGGCCGGTGATCTGCTTCAGCGCCGCGGCGAGCAGCAGGTAGGACTTGAGCTTCGCGTCCGCCCGCATCATGCCGACGGCGAGAAGCTCGGGCGGATCGTTGGCGGCGCGCGGTGCGGCGAACGGCGCCGCGTCGAGAAAGGGCGGGAAGTGGTGGAGCTTCCGCGTCACCGGCTCCAGGCACTCCATGTCGAGCCGCGACAGCGCCAGCACCGCCGCGGCCTGGCCGAGCGCCTCGACGATCGCCCGATGTCCGCGGGCGAAGCGGCCGGTCGCGCGCTTGGGCGCGACCGATGCCTCGGCGACGAGATAGGGAATCCCGAGCGCGCGCGCGACCGGCGGCCCGATCCAGTCGGGCGCCTTGTAGTAGAGGTGATAGGTGAGCCACGCCGCCGGCGGCTCGGCCTTCAGGCGCTCGATGCACTGCGCCGCTTCGGCAGCGCCTTCGGCCTCGATGCCGCCGTCGCGATCGCCCTCCGCGTCGCGGCTGCGAAAGCGCGAGGCCAGCATCGGCGCGTGGCCCGCGACCTTGAGCGCCTCCATCAGCAGCCGCGCGACCCGCCGGTCGCCCGACGGCGTCGGATGATCGGGCGGCTTCAGCGGCGCGTAGAAGGCGACGCGCATGGTCAGCGGACGGCGGCCGCCCGTTCCTGCGCGAGCTTCATGATCCCGAAATTGCCGCTCTGGCGCGTGGCGATCAGCTTGACCGCCTCGATCTTCCAGGCACCGCCGAGCTTCCGGAGCTTGAACTCGTAGCGGCCGCCGACGGTCCAGGCGTCCTTCCCGGCGAGCGCCGGCTCGACCATCGTATGGAGAGCCGCGACCTGGGTCTCGGCGAAGGCGCTGTCGCCGTCGACATCGATCAGGTGATTGGTGATCAGGTGCTGCGCGCAGGTGAACTGCGGGATCAGCTTCTTCCAGGCGGCGACCAGGTCGGCCGCCTTCGTCGCCTGCACGCTGCCGCCGAAGAGCGAGGTGTAGTCGACCGTCACCTCGGGCGCGAACAGCGCGAGCAGCTTGTCCCAGCGATGGGTATCGGCGTGGAGCCCGAAGGCGTTCAGAACGCGCGTGATCTCTTCGGTCGTCGACATTCGGAGGCTCCGGAATCGAAAGTCAGATGTCGGCGTTCGGCATCAGGCTGCCGGCGCGGAAGATGCGATAGCGGCCGGCTTCGATCTCGGCACCGGTGACGTAGCCCGTCCGCGCGCTGCCGCCGTCGAGGCCGAGGCGGTCGCACTGGAAGAGATGCGGATCGCTCTGTCCGGTCAGTGCCCGATGCTTCGGCGGCGGCGTGTGGCCGTGGACGACGAGCGTTCCGCCGAATCCGCCCTTCCAGTCCAGGAAGCCCTTCTGGATCCAGGCCCAGGTCGCTTCGGAATCGGACATCCACGGCCGTGCCAGATATTCGTCGAGGTCGACGTTCGGCTCGAGCCCGGCATGGACGAAGACGGTGTTGCCGAGACGGACATGCGAGCGCATCGCGTAGAACTTCTTCGCTGCGTCCTCGCCGAGGGCCGCCGTCAGCAGCGAGGCGCTCGGCCCGGCATCGGGATCGCCGACGCGCTGGCGCATCTCCTCCAGCACCTTCTCGCCGCCCATGCTTTCGCTCCGCCACTTGGCCTCGGCCTTCTCGGCATAGGGGCTGTCGGTGATCAGCAGAAGCAGGAGCTGCTCATGGTTGCCCATCAGCCGGTCGACGCGGCCGATGCCGGGCGTCGCTTCGGCTTCCGCCCATTGCCTGAGGACGCCGAGATTGTCGGGACCGCGATCGATCATGTCGCCGAGGAAGATCAATCGGTGCTGGCCGCCCTTCTCGGTCGCGGCCTTGCCGATCGCGCCGAGCAGCGCCTTCAGCTCCTTGCCGCAGCCATGGACGTCGCCGATCGCGAACACGGTCTCGCCGGTCGCGAAGGGGGCTGGCTTCCAGTCGGAGATTTCGACGGGGACGGTGTCGGCCATGGCGAGAGTTTAGCGCGAAGCGGCCGCCTCGCGGAGCTTCGTTGCGAGCCGGTCGAGCTCGGGCTCCTGGTCGAAACGGGCGCGGAGGCGGTCGTGCCCGGCGGCGCCAAGCTTGAGGCGGAGATCGGCGTCGACGACCAGCCGCCCGAGCGCCTGGGCGATGCCTTCGACGTCGCCGGGCTCGGCGAGGAGGCCGGTCGCGCCGTCCTCGATCAGCTCGGGGATCGCCGAGACGCGGGTGGCGACGCAGGCCGCACCCTGGCTCTGCGCCTCCATCAGCACGTTGGGCAGGCCGTCGCGGTCGCCGTCGGCGGCAACGCGGCTGGCGAGAGCGAAGATGTCGGCCTGACGGAGCGCCGCCAGCACCTCGGATCTCGGCTGCTGGCCCTTCCAGGCGATCCGGTCGGCGATGCCGGCGGCCTCGGCCCGGGCCTTCATCTCCGGGAGCAGCGGCCCGCCGCCGATATGGGTGAAACGCCACGCCGGGTCTCTCGGCAGCTTCGCCAGCGCGGCGATCAGGTCGGCGAAACCCTTCTTCTCGACGGCGCGGCCGACCGAGACGATCTCGACCGGACCCGTGCGTCCGCTACGGTCCGGGGGCGCCGGCCAGCCGGCGAGGTCGAGGCCGTGATAGACGAGGCCGACGCGATCGGGCGGCGCCAGCGAGGCCAGATGCGCATGGCCCGAGCCGGTGCAGGTGACGGCGAAGGCGGCGCCCGCGAGCTTCTCGGAGAGTTCCCAGTCGGGCGTCGTCCAGATGTCCTTCGCATGCGCCGAGACCGCGAAGGGAAGCCCGCGGATCAGCGCCGCGTAACGCGCGACCGAGGCCGGCGTGTGCAGGAAATGCGCATAGACGGCCTGGATCTCTCTCGGCATCTCGGCCGCCAGCACGAGCGCCTGGCCGAAGCGGCGGACCCGGTTCGGCGTGGCGTCGCGACGAAGGTCGGCGAGGAAGACGCGTCTCGCCTCGGCGTAGCCCGCAAGGCCGCGGACTTGCGCCCACGCGCGCAGCACGCGAAGCCAGCCCTGGTGGAGGTACTCCGGCAGGTAGACGACCGGCGCCGCGATCTCGGCGTGGATCGGGTGCACGTGACGGTCGGTGGGCAAGCGCAGCGAATAGAGGCGGAGATCGAGGCCGCGCCTCTCCAGCCCCAGGATCTCCTTGGCGATGAAGGTCTCGGACAGGCGCGGGTAGCCTTTGACGACGACCGCGACGACGGGATCGCTCAAAGAGGGGACTCTAGAGGGTCGGCGCGCGGAAGGCGGCGGCGACGGCGCGCTGGCGGGCGACCTTGAGGCGCGGGCGGATCGGCCGCGCCAGGGCGTCGCCGACCAGCCGGTCGACGACGTCGAGCCCGTCGAGCAGGCCCTCGGGCGCGGCGGCCGAAGGCGGCTTCTGCTTCGGCAGCTTGCGCAGCGCCTTCACCATCACCTTGGTGTCGCGCACGCCGTCGTCGCCCAGCATCGCCGACAGCCCGACCTCCTCGAAGCGCTGGGCGCGGATGAACTGCTCCAGCCTCGGCTTCGTGCGCGGCACGATAAGCGCGCGCTTGTCGAAGGACAGGATCTCGCAGAGCGTGTTGTAGCCGCCCATCGCGACAACGCCGGCGGCACTCGACATCAGCGTTTCCATATGCGCGTCGAAGGTGATCGCCTCGACTTTCGGCAGCTTCGCGGCGCGGCGGAGGAAGTCGGCCTGGAACTCCGGCTGCATGAAGGGGCCGGTCACGATCAGTGCCCGCCAGGGCAGGTCCGGATCGGCCTCGTAGGCGCGGAGCACCCAGTCGGTCAGCGCCTCGCCGTCGCCGCCGCCGCCGGAGGTCACCAGCAGGTAGGGCTCCTTCTTGAGGTCGAGGCGGGTGGCGACGGCCGGCTGATGCTGCGAGGCGGCGCGGCGGAGATAGCCGGTATAGCCGATCTTGCGCCGCACCGACTGCGGTAGCTCGATACCGGAGAGCGGATCGCAGAGCTCGGGTAGGCCATAGACCCAGATCGCGTCGTAGAGGTCGCGGAGCGCCGGCACCACGTTCTTGCGCTCCCACTCCGGCGCCAGCAGGTTGGGCTCGTCGAGCACGTCGCGAAGTCCGAGGACCAGCGGCGTTCCGCGGGCCTTCAGCATCGTCAGCGTGTCCTTGACCTCGCCGCGCAGCCCCAGCGGCTCCTTGTCGACCAGGAACAGGTCGGGGTCGAAGATGTCGGCGGTGTGCTTGATGATCGAGGCGCGCAGCGCCAGCGTCTCCTCGATGTCGATATGCAGGTTGAGCGAGGTGTACTCGCCGTTCCGGAGCTTGATCACGCCGGGCACCCGCACGAAGTCGACCCGCGAGCGGAAGTCGAAGCTGCCGATGATCGGCGAGCCCGACAGGATCATCACCGAAAGGTCGGAGTGACGCTCGACCAGGGCATGAGCGATCGCGCGGCAGCGGCGCAGATGGCCCAGGCCGAGCGTGTCGTGGCTATAGATCAGGATGCGCCGGTTCGCGCGGCGAGCTGCCATCGCTGAAGGTGCCCCATCCCCCCGTTCGAGGGGCGAACTATGGCATATCGTCCGTGACGGTCGGAAGACCGATTTGGCAACAGCCGCTTGACCTTAACACCGTGGACAAGTGCTCGGATTCTGGGCAGCCTAAGTGTTCTTTCAGGGGTGGGCGGTAGTCTAAGCGCATGGAATCGTCTCTGATCCGTTTCATTCTGCGCCATAGCCTTAGGCAGCAGATCGCGGTCGTCGTGCTGACTCTTGTTTCCTTTCCGTTCCTCTACTACTCGCTCGACCTCCCGAAGACGATCATCAACCAGGCGATCGGCGGCAAGAACCTGCCGAAGGACGTCTTCGGCGTACCGGTCGACCAGATCAGCTACCTGATGGTGCTGTCCGGGGTGTTCTTGCTCCTGGTCTTCGTCAACGGCGGGTTCAAGTACGCGATCAACGTCTACAAGGGCCGGCTCGGCGAGCGGATGCTTCGCCGCTTCCGCTACGAGCTCTATTCCCGGATCCTCCGTTTCCCGCTCGGCCATTTCCGGCGCGTCAGCCAGGGCGAGCTGATCCCGATGATCACCGCCGAGGTCGAGCCTCTGGGCGGCTACATCGGCGATGCGATCGCCCAGCCGATCTTCCAGGGCGGCACGCTGCTGACCATCGTCGTCTTCATGTTCATCCAGGACCCGATCCTGGGGGCGGCGGCGATCTCGCTCTACCCGATCCAGGGCTACATCATCCCGAAGCTGCAGCGGCGGGTGAACCGCCTCGGCAAGGAGCGCGTCAAGGCGGTGCGCAAGCTCGCCGAGCAGATCGGCGAATCCGTCTCCGGCGTGCAGGAGATCCGCGCCCACGACAATGCGCGCTGGCAGCTTTCGCGCTTCACCGCCCAGCTCGGCGTCATCTACGACATCCGCTTCGAGATCTTTAAGCGGAAGTTCTTCGTCAAGTTCCTCAACAATTTCATCAACCAGCTCACGCCGTTCTTCTTCTATGCGATCGGCGGCTACCTGGTGATCCAGGGCTCGCTCTCCTTCGGCGCGCTGGTCGCGGTGCTTGCGGCATACAAGGACCTGGCGTCGCCGTGGAAGGAGCTCCTCGACTACTACCAGCAGAAGGAAGACAACCGTATCAAGTACGAGCAGATCGTCGAGCAGTTCCAGCCGGCGGGCATGCTCGATGAATCGCTCGATACATCGACCGAATCCGTCGACCGCATCGGGGGATCGCTGCAGGCATCCGGCCTGGCGCTGGTCGAGGACGACGGCAAGGCGGTGCTCGAGAGCGTGTCGCTGAATCTGCCGATCGACCGGCTCAAGCTCGCGGTGGTCGGGCCGGAAGGCCAGGGCAAGGACCACCTGGCGCAGGTGCTGGCCCGGCTGGTGATGCCCACCTCGGGCCAGATCCAGATCGGCGGACGCGATCTCCTGGCGCTGCCCCCATCGGTCGTCGGCCGCCGTCTGGGCTATGTCGGGCCGCAGGCTTATGTCTTCTCGTCGTCGCTTCGCGACAATCTGCTTTTCGGCGTCATGCACCAGCCGGTCGTCGAGGCGACCTACGAGGGCGACGAAACGGCGAAGTCGGCCAAGCGCCGCCGTGAAGCCGAGCTCGCCGGCAACACCATCGACGACCCGCGCGCCGACTGGGTCGACCTGAAGGAGATGGGCGTCGAGGACCGCGCGGCGATGCATGCGCGCATCTGCCAGCTGCTCGACCGCGTCGACCTGGAGACCGACGTCTATCACCTGGGCCTTCGCGGCAGCGTCGATGCCAAGCGGCGGCCCGATATCGCCGAGGCCTTGCTGACCGCGCGCCGGAGCCTCCGCGAGAGGCTGGCGCAGGCGAACCTCGCGCACCTGGTCGAGCCCTTCGACCGGACCCGGTACAATACCAACGCGACCGTCGCCGAGAACCTGGTGTTCGGCACGCCGGTCGGCGGCGCCTTCGATCTCGATCGCCTGGCCGAGCATCCCTACGTGCTCGGCGTGCTCGACGGCATCGGGCTTTCCGACACGATGATCGAGACCGGCCGCAAGGTCGCCGAGACCATGGTCGAGCTGTTCGCCGACCTGC
>CAZDGR010000028.1:0-20170 GCA_964504845.1 uncultured Rhizobium sp.
AAGACCTCCTTGGCGATGCGGCCGGAGATCGTGCCGTCGGAGATCAGGTCGATCAGCCCGCCCAGCGCCTTCGCCGTCACCGGCGAGTCCTGGATCGCCTTGCCGGTGCGATTGAGCGCGCCGAAAAGCTCGGTCGTGACCCAGTTCGAGGCGAGCTTGGGATCGCGCCCCTTGGCGACGGTCTCGTAGAACTGCGCGGTCTCCTGCTCGGCCACCAGCACGCCCGCGTCATAGGGCGTCAGCTTGTAGTCGGCGACGTAGCGTGCCTTCCGTGCGTCCGGCAGCTCCGGCAGCTTGCCCTTGAGATCCGAGATCCATTTGGGATCGAGCTCCAGCGGCAGCAGGTCGGGATCGGGGAAATAGCGATAGTCGTGCGCGTGCTCCTTGGAGCGCATCGGCCGCGTCGTGCCCTTGTTCGGATCGAACAGGCGGGTCTCCTGCTTGATCTCGCCGCCGCCCTCGATCACCTCGATCTGGCGACGCGCCTCGTACTCGATCGCCTGCATGACGTAGCGGATCGAGTTGACGTTCTTGGTCTCGGTGCGCGTGCCGAAGGGCTGGCCGGGCTTCCGGACCGACACGTTGCAGTCGCAGCGGAGGCTTCCCTCCTCCATGTTGCCGTCGCAGGTGCCGAGATATCGGAGGATCGAGCGCAGCTTCTTGATGTAGGCGCCGGCCTCCTCCGCGCTCCGCATCTCGGGCTCGGAGACGATCTCCATCAGCGCCACGCCCGACCGGTTGAGGTCGATGTAGCTCTGGCTCGGATGCTGGTCGTGCAGGCTCTTGCCCGCGTCCTGCTCCAGATGGAGCCGCGTCACGCCGATCCTGCGGGTCGAGCCGTCCTTCATGTCGAGCACGACGGTGCCGCCGGAGACGATCGGCTGCTGGTACTGCGAGATCTGATAGCCCTGCGGCAGGTCGGCGTAGAAATAGTTCTTGCGGTCGAAGACAGACGTCTCGTTGACCTTGCCCTCGATGCCGAGCCCGGTCTTGATCGCCTGCTCGACGCAGAAACGGTTGATCACCGGCAGCATTCCGGGGAAGCCGGCATCGACGAAGCTCACC
Organism: uncultured Rhizobium sp.; assembly: GCA_964504845.1. Classification (GTDB taxonomy): domain Bacteria; phylum Pseudomonadota; class Alphaproteobacteria; order SHVZ01; family SHVZ01; genus SHVZ01. The sequence continues at coordinate 1,066 of CAZDGR010000028.1, forward strand.
TGCGTGTTCGGCTCGGCGCCGAAGGCGGTCGCCGCACCCGAGAACAGCTTCGCGTTCGAGATCACCTGGGCGTGGATCTCAAGGCCGATCACGACCTCCCACTCGCCGGTCTCGCCCTTGATCAGGTTGCTCATCGCACGCCCTCCGGCATCGCGGTGAAGTTGGCCGCCTTCTCCAAGGCGCGACCGACGGCGAAGACGGTCTCCTCGTCGAAGGCGCGACCGATCACCTGGAGGCCCAGCGGCAGCCCGTCGGTGTTGAGCCCGCCCGGCACCGAGATGCCCGGAAGCCCCGCGAGGTTCGCGGTCACGGTGAAGACGTCATTGAGATACATCGCGACCGGATCGTCGCTCTTCTCGCCGATCGCGAAAGCCGCCGACGGCGTCGCCGGCGTCAGGATCGCGTCGACCTGCTTGTAGGCTTCGGTGAAGTCTCGAAGGATCAGCGAGCGCACTCGCTGGGCTCGGAGATAGTAGGCATCGTAGTAGCCGGCCGAGAGCACATAGGTGCCGATCAGCACGCGGCGCTTCACCTCGGCGCCGAACCCGGCGGCACGGGTGTTCTCGTACATCTCGTCCAGCGTCTTGCCCGGCACGCGCAGGCCGAAGCGCACGCCGTCGTAGCGCGCCAGGTTCGAGGAGGCTTCGGCCGGCGCGATCACGTAGTAGACCGGCAGCGCGTACTTGGTGTGCGGCAGGCTGATCTCGACCGTCGTGGCGCCCGCGTCCTTGAGCCAGGCGATCCCCTTCTCCCAGAGATCGATGATCTCCTTGGGCGCGCCGTCGAGCCTGTATTCCTTCGGAATGCCGATCTTGAGGCCCTTCACGCCGCGCTCGACCGCCGCCTCGAAGTTCGGAACCGGCAGGTTCGCCGACGTGGAGTCCTTCGGGTCGTAGCCCGACATCGCCTGCATCATGATCGCCGAGTCGAGCACGGTGCGCGCGATCGGCCCGGCCTGGTCGAGCGAAGACGCGAACGCGACGATGCCCCAGCGCGAGCAGCGGCCGTAGGTCGGCTTGATGCCGACCGTGCCGGTGAACGCCGCCGGCTGGCGGATCGAGCCGCCGGTGTCGGTGGCGGTGGCACCCATGACGGCGCGCGCGGCAACCGCCGCGGCCGAGCCTCCAGAGGAACCGCCGGGCACCAGCTCGGCGTTGCCGCCCTTCCGGCGCCACGGGTTCTTCACCGGGCCGTGGTGGCTGGTGATGTTGGACGAGCCCATCGCGAACTCGTCCATGTTGAGCTTGCCGAGCATCACCGCGCCGGCCTGCCAGAGCTTGGCCGAGACGGTGGACTCGTATGGCGGCTTGAAGCCGTCGAGAATGTGCGAGCCGGCGGTGGTCAGGATGCCTTCGGTGCAGAAGAGATCCTTGATCCCGAGCGGAATGCCTTCCAGCGACCCGCCCTCGCCCTTCGCCAGCACCGCGTCGGCGCGGGTGGCGTCCGCCTTGGCGCGCTCCGGCGTCTCGGTGACGAAGGCGTTGAGCCCTCGGGTCTCCTCCATCGCCTTCAGGTGCGCCGACGTCAGCTCGGCCGAGGAGATCTTCTTCGCCTTCAGCGCCGCCCGCGCCTCGGCGATCGTCATGTGGGTGAGCGCGGCCATTACTCGACCACCTTCGGCACGACGAAGAAGCCATGAGCACCCTCCGGCGCATTCTGGGTCACCTTCTCGGCATCGCCGCCGTCGGTCACATCGTCGGCCCGCATCGTGAGCTTCATCTTGGCGACCGAGGTCATCGGCTCGACGCCGGTCACGTCGACCTCGTTCAGCTGCTCGATCCAGCCGAGGACGCCCGACAGCTCCTTGGCCATGTTGTCGAGCTCGGCATCCGGTACCTTGATCCGCGCCAGGGTGGCGACTTTCCGGACGGTATCTTTGTCCAGGGACATGCTTTAGGTCTCTTGAGGCAAGCGGAACGCGCCTTGCGGACGGCCCCTCGAAAGCGGGTCGGCCTCGGCACGCGCTCCATGTTGGCAAAGTGCGCTGCACCGTATCATCGGGCCATGTCGATCCGCAACATTTCCGAACTCAAGTCCTTGATAAAAAGGGGCGATCGGCTGCTCGGACTCGATGTCGGAGAGAAGACGATCGGGCTCGCGATCGCGGATGCGACGCTCAGCATCGCGACGCCGCTGGAGACGATCCGCCGGACCAAGTTCACCAAGGACGCCGAGGCGCTGTTCAAGGTGGTCGACGGCCGTGGGGTCGGCGCGCTCGTGATCGGCCTGCCGCTCAACATGGACGGGAGCGAGGGGCCGCGCTGCCAGTCGGTCCGCCAGTTCGCCGCCAACCTGCTCAAGAAGCGCGAGATCGAGATCGCCTTCTGGGACGAGCGGATGTCGACCATGGCCGTGACCCGGACCCTGCTCGAGGCCGATGCCTCGCGGAAGCGCCGCGGCGAGGTCGTCGACAAGATGGCCGCCGGCTTCATCCTCCAGGGCGCGCTCGACGCGATCCGCCGGGCGCCGCCGCCCACCCTTTCTTCAGATATATGACCGCCGCCCTCGGGGCGATCGGCCCGATCTTCGCGCTGATCCTGATCGGCTACGGCTTGCGCCGGGCCCCCTGGCTGCCGGAGCCGTTCTGGCTCGGGGCCGAGCGGGTGGTCTACTGGGTCCTGTTCCCGGCACTGCTGGTCACCAGCCTGGGGGCGATCGACTGGGTGAAGCTTCCCGTGACGGGAATCGCGGTCGCCGTGGTCGGGTCGTTGCTGGCGATGACGGTTTTGTCCCTCGCCGCCGCGACAGCGCTCCGGCTGCAGGCACCGCAGGTGACCTCGGTGGTCCAGGGCAGCCTCCGGCCGAACATCTATATCGGCTTCGCCGCCGCCTCCGCCCTCTGGGGTCCGACGGGTCTCGGCCTCTTGTCGCTGGCGGTCGCGATCGGCATCCCGCTGGTCAACCTGATCGCGGTGATCCTGCTCAGCCGCTACGGTTCGGGGGCCCCGAGCTGGAGCCAGACCCTCCGGCAAATTATCCTCAATCCGATCATTCTCGGCTGCCTCGCCGGAATCCTGTTGAGCCTGAGCCCGGCCCGCCTGCCGGTACCGGTCTCGGACACGCTCAAGCTCCTCGGGCAGGCATCGCTGCCCCTCGCCTTGCTCTCGGTCGGCGCCAGCCTCGATTTCTCGATGCTCCGGGACGCCCGGATTCCGATCGGCGTCGCAACCCTGGGCAAGCTTTTCGTGCTCCCGGCGCTCACCTTCGGGCTCTGCCGGGCGCTCGGACTCGACCCGATCGCCACCGCGATCTGCACCCTGTTCAACGCGCTTCCGCCCTCGCCGTCCTCGTATGTGATGGCTCGCGCGATGGGGGGAGATCATCGCCTGATGGCCGCGATTCTCACATTTCAGACCGTTATATCGAGCTTCAGTTTACCCCTGATCTTGATGTATCAGTCTTGAGAGACCACCGCTCGTGGCGTTCATGGTCCCCAGAAGGGCCTGAATCCCGAGCATTTCCGTCAGAATTCATCCACAGCCTGCGACGGGAGGGTAGTTCGTCCTCTCGCGTCTGCGGCATGAGCGCAGCCCTATCCAGGCCCCGCCGGCTGGTGTAATCAGTGGCCTTTAATGGCTTCGCCTCCGCGTCCCCCCTTAAAGCACCTCCTCGGCATCGAAGGCATGGCCCCCGACGAGATCGTCGGGCTGCTGGACCTCGCCGAAACCTATGTCGACCTGAACCGCGGCGCCGATAAGAAGGCCTCGGTCCTGCGCGGCCGAACGCAGATAAACCTGTTCTTCGAGCCCTCGACCCGCACCCAGATGTCGTTCGAGCTCGCCGGCAAGCGGCTCGGCGCCGACGTGCTCAACATGGCGGTCGCCTCGAGCTCGACCAAGAAGGGCGAGACGCTGATCGACACCGCGATGACGCTCAACGCCATGCACCCGGACGTGCTGATCGTCCGGCATCATGACTCGGGCGCCGTCAAGCTCTTGTCGGAAAAGGTCAATTGCTCGGTCATCAATGCCGGCGACGGGACCCACGAGCACCCGACCCAGGCGCTTCTCGACGCGCTGACCATAAGGCGCACCAAGGGCAAGATCGGCGGGCTGCTGGTCGCGATCTGCGGCGACGTCCTGCATTCGCGCGTCGCGCGCTCGAACATCCACCTTCTCAATAGCTTAGGTGCCCGCGTTCGCCTGATCGCGCCGCCGACGCTGCTCCCCTCCGCCGCCGATCGCCTGGGAGTCGAGATCTTCACCGACATGAAGAAGGGCCTGATCGGCTGCGACATCGTCATGATGCTGCGGCTCCAGACCGAGCGGATGCAGGGCTCCTTCGTCCCCTCGATCCGGGAGTATTTCCACTTCTTCGGCCTCGACCGCTCGAAGCTGGCGCTCGCCAAGCCCGATGCCTTCATCATGCATCCGGGCCCGATGAACCGCGGCGTCGAGATCGACTCCGAGGTCGCCGACGACATCGACAGATCCCTTATCCGCCAACAGGTTGAGATGGGTGTCGCGGTCCGCATGGCCTGCCTCGACCTGCTGTCGAGGAACCTGCCGGACGCCGGCCGGAACGCCCCGTGAGCCGGATCGCCTTCACCAATGTCCGCCTGGTCGATCCTGCCAGCGGGCGCGACGAGACGGGCGAGCTCCTTGTCGTCAAAGGCGAAATCGCCGATCTCGGGCCGAACCTCTTCGAGCGGATCCCCGAGGACGCCTTCGTCATCGACGGCAAGGGCGCGGTGCTCAGCCCCGCCCTGGTCGACATGCGGGTCCAGCTCCGCGAGCCGGGCGAGGAGCACAAGGAGAACTTCGAGACCGCGAGCCAGGCGGCCGCCGCCGGCGGCGTCGGCACCATGGTCGCGCTCCCCAACACCCGTCCGCCGGTCGACGAGCCGTCGCTGGTCGAGTTCGTGGAACGCCGGGCCAAGGCCGTCGGCCTGGTCGATATCCGCACCTACGGCGCGGTAACCAAGGGCATCGCCGGCAAGGAGCTGACCGAGATCGGGCTCATGGCGGCGGCCGGTGCGGTCGGCTTCACCGACGGGACCCAGACCATTTCCTCGGCTCTGGTCATGCGCCGTGCCCTCTCGTATGCCAAGACCTTCGGCCAAGTTATCCTAAACCACCCCGAGGAACCGGCCCTGGCCTCGGATGCCGGGATGAACGAGGGCGAGATCGCGACGCGGCTGGGCTTGCCGGGGATCCCGGCCGCTGCCGAGGCCATCATGCTCGACCGCGACATGCGCCTGGTCGAGCTGACGGGCGGGCGCTACCACGCCGCCCATATATCCACGCGGGCCGGCGTCGAGGTCATACGGGCGGCCAAAAAGCGGGGCCTGTCAGTTACTTGCGACACGGCCCCGGCCTACTTCGCGCTCAATGAGACCGCCGTCGGCGACTACAGGACCTTCGCCAAGCTGTCGCCGCCGCTCCGCTCCGAAGACGATCGCCGCGCCATCGTCGAAGGGCTTACCGACGGCACTATCGACGCGATCGCCTCCGACCACGCTCCCCACGACCAGGATTCTAAACGTCTGCCGTTTGCCCAGGCGGCCTCCGGTATCTTGGGACTGGAAACCTTATTACCGCTAACTTTAGAGTTATTTCACAATAATCACCTGAAACTGCAATTGGCATTGCAGAAGATCACCTCGGCCCCGGCCGCACTACTGGGTCTCGAGAGCGGTCGGATGGCGAAAGGCCGGCGCGCCGACCTCGTCCTCTTCGACCCTGAGCGCCCCTACCGGATCGACGTCGACAGCTTCCGGTCCAAGTCAAAAAACTCTCCCTTCGATGGCCGCCCGGTCGAAGGCAAGGTTCTCGTCACGGTAACCTCCGGCCGCGTCGTGCACGACGCAAGAGGGAGCTGATCCGGTGCCGCCGCTGCTCGGAGATTTCTCCCAAGCCTGGCCCTTCTGGGCAGCGGCGATCGGCGGGTATCTCGTCGGCTCGATCATATTCGGGGTGGTGCTGACCAAGCTCGCCGGCCTCGGCGACATCAGGCGCATCGGCTCGGGCAATGTCGGCGCGACCAACGTTCTGCGCACCGGAAGGAAGGGCCTGGCCGCCGCCACCCTCCTCCTCGACGGCGCCAAGGGAGCGGTCGCGGTCCTGATCGCAGGATCGATCGGCGGACAGGACATGGCGGTCCTCGCCGGCGGCGGGGCGATGCTCGGACACTGCTTCCCGGTCTGGCTCGGCTTCAAGGGCGGCAAGGGGGTGGCGACCGCGCTCGGCATCCTGCTGGCGATCGCGTGGCCGGTCGGGCTGCTCGCGTGCCTCGCCTGGCTCGTGGTCGCCTTCGTCTTCCGCTACTCCTCCCTCGCGGCCCTGGTCGCGCTCGCGCTCGCCCCGCTCGCCGCCTGGTTCCTGGCCGATCCGCAGCGCGCCGGGCTCGCCGCCCTGATCGCCGTCCTGGTCTGGATCCGCCATCACGAAAACATCGGCCGCCTGGTCCGGGGCCAGGAATCCAAGATCAAGCTCGGCAAGGACTCGGCGATCAGCACCGAGACCGCCGGCCACAACGGCGGGCCGCCCCTGGATCGTTGAGGCCCTGGATAGCTGAGGTTGTTGACGGCGCGGCGCTTCGCCCGCACCTTGCGGACATGATGGGCTATCGCCCCCTCTCCGACGCAGAACGCGTCGACTGGCTCCGGCTCGCCGGAACCGAGCATGTCGGCCCGATCTCCTTCTTCCAGCTCGTCGATCGCTTCGGCAGCACCCGCGAGGCGCTGGCGGCGCTTCCTGCTCTCGCCCGCCGCGGCGGGCGTCCGGGCGCCGCGAAGATTCCGTCCGCCTCCGATGCCCAGGGCCAGATCGCGGCGCTGGCCAAGGCCGGCGGCCGCTGGATCGCCGCGACCGAGCCGGGCTACCCGCCCCTGCTTCGCGAGATCGCCGATCCGCCGCCGCTGATCAGCACGATCGGCCGCGCCGAGCTCATGACCGAGCGCTGCGTCGCGGTGGTCGGTGCCCGCAATGCCTCGGCCAACGGGCGGCGGCTCGCCCGCGACCTGGCACGCGATCTGGCGGCATCCGGCGTCATCGTCGTCTCGGGCCTGGCGCGTGGCATCGACGCGATGGCGCATGAGGGTGCGCTGCCGGCCACCGTCGCGGTCGTCGCCGGCGGCGCGGACATCGTCTATCCGGAAGAGAACCGGGCGCTCCAGGAGCGGATCGGCCAGGAAGGCCTGATCGTCGCCGAGATGGCGCCCGGAACCGTGCCCCAGTCGCGACATTTCCCGCGTCGAAACCGGATCATCTCCGGCCTCTCGCTGGCGACGGTCGTGGTCGAGGCGGCTGAGCGCTCGGGCTCGCTGATCACCGCCCGCTTCGCCGCCGAGCAGGGACGCGACGTCTTCGCGGTGCCTGGATCCCCCCTCGATCCCCGGGCACGCGGCTGCAACGGCCTGATCCGCGACGGGGCCACCCTGGTCCAGGGTGCCGAGGACGTGCTCGAAGGCCTCGGCCGCCACGCCGATCCGGTCCCGAAACGAGCTCCCGAACCGCCCTCCAAGTATGACGAAGGCGAGGTCGACAAGGCCCGCTCGGCCGTGCTCGAACTCCTGGGTCCCGGGCCGGTCTCGGTTGACGAACTGATCCGCCAATGCCACATGTCAGCGCCCGCCGTGCTCGCCGTCCTATTGGAGGCGGAGCTGGCCGGCCGCCTAGACAGGCATCCGGGCAATCTGGTTTCTCTGCGCATTACCAGCAAGTTATAGAGCTGGATTGAAGTAAGGCACAAACAAAAGATGGACGTCGTCGTCGTCGAGTCGCCAGCCAAGGCGAAGACCATCAACAAGTATCTCGGCGACGGCTACAAGGTCGTCGCGAGCTACGGTCACGTCCGCGACCTGGTGCCGAAGAACGGTGCCGTCGACCCCGAATCCGACTTCGCGATGACGTGGGAGGTCGAGGACCGCGCCGAGCGGGCGGTCTCAGCGATCGCCGGTGAGCTCAAGAAGGCGAAGCGCCTGTACCTCGCGACCGACCCGGACCGCGAGGGCGAGGCGATCTCCTGGCACCTGGCCGAGATCCTGAAGGAGCGGAAAAAGCTCGATGGCATCGAGGTCTCCCGCGTCGTCTTCCACGAGATCACCAAGTCCGCGGTCCTGGATGCGATCGCCAACCCGCGCGAGATCAACCGCGAGCTGGTCGACGCCTACCTCGCCCGCCGCGCACTGGATTACCTCGTCGGCTTCACCCTCTCGCCGGTCCTTTGGCGGAAGCTTCCCGGCGCGAAGTCGGCCGGGCGCGTGCAGTCGGTGGCACTACGCCTCATCTGCGAGCGCGAGGCCGAGATCGAGGCGTTCAAGCCGGAAGAGTATTGGTCGGTCGCGACCGAGTTCACGACGTCGGAAGGCGGCAGGTTCACCGCCGAGCTGACCCATCTCGCGGGCGAGAAGCTCGGGAAGATGGGCCTCAAGGACCAGGCTTCGGCCGAGCGTGCGGTCGAGGCGATCAAGGCGGGCCAGTTCAAGGTCGCGGAAGTCGAGCGCAAGACCGTCCGCCGCTTCCCCCCTGCTCCCTTCACGACCTCGACCCTGCAGCAGGAGTCCTCGCGCAAGCTCGGGCTCGGGGCGTCCCGCACGATGCGTCTCGCCCAGCAGCTCTATGAAGGCGTCTCGCTCGGCGGCGACACGGTCGGTCTCATTACTTATATGCGGACCGACAGCGTCAACCTGAGCCAGGAGGCGCTGACCGGGGCCCGCAGCGTGATCCAGCGCGAGTTCGGCGACCGCTACCTGCCGAAGGAGCCGCGCAGCTTCAAGAACCAGGCGAAGAACGCCCAGGAAGCGCACGAGGCGATCCGCCCGACCGACCTCGGCCGCCTTCCCGCCGAAGTCGCGCCTTATCTCGAGGACGATCAGCGCCGGCTCTACGAGCTGATCTGGAAACGCGCGGTCGCCTGCCAGATGGAAGCGGCCCAGCTCGACCAGACCGGCGTCGACATCGCCGACGGCTCGGGCAAGACCGTGCTGCGCGCCACCGGCTCCATCATGCTGTTCGACGGCTTCCTGAAGCTCTACCAGGAAGGCAAGGACGACGACGCGGACGAGGACGGGAACCGCCGCCTGCCGCAGCTCAGCTCCGGACAGCCGCTGACCCAGGGCGAGATCAAGCCCGAGCAGCACTTCACCCAGCCGCCGCCCCGCTTCAGCGAGGCGAGCCTGGTGAAGCGGCTCGAGGAGCTCGGCATCGGCCGGCCTTCCACATACGCCTCGATCCTTCAGGTGCTTCAGGATCGCGACTACGTCCGCCTCGAGCGCAAGCGCTTCATGCCCGAGGATCGCGGCCGCGTCGTCACCGCCTTCCTGTCGAACTTCTTCCAGCGCTACGTCGAGTACGGCTTCACCGCCGACCTCGAAGGCAAGCTGGACGAGGTCGCCGAGGGCGACCTCGACTGGAAGGAAGTCTTGCGCGAGTTCTGGCGCGACTTCTCCGGCGCGGTCGGCGGCACCAAGGACATCGGCATCAAGGAAGTGATCGAGACCCTCGACCAGGATCTCGGCCAGCACTTCTTCCCCCAGACCGAGGGCGGCACCGATCCCCGCGTCTGCCCGTCCTGCACCACGGGGCGTCTCGGCCTCAAGCTCGGCAAGTTCGGCGCCTTCATCGGCTGCTCGAACTATCCGGAGTGCAAGTACACCCGCCGCCTCGTGGTCGAAGGCGGCCAGGACGGCGACGCCGGGACAGAAGGCGGCGAGCGCGAGCTCGGCAAGGATCCGTCGAGCGGCAAGGCCGTCACGCTGAAGCGTGGTCCCTATGGGCAATACGTCCAGCTCGGCGAAGCCGAGGGCAAGGAGAAGCCGAAGCGCGTCTCGCTGCCGCGCGGGCTCTCCGCAGCCGACGTCACGCTCGAGCGCGGGCTTGCGCTGCTGGCATTGCCGCGCGAGCTGGGCAACCACCCCGAGACCGGCGAGATGATCACCGCCGGCATCGGCCGCTTCGGCCCGTACCTGAAGGTCGGCGCGCGCTTCAAGTCGCTGCCGAAGGACGAGGACGTGCTGACCGTCGGCATCAACCGCGCGGTCGACCTGCTCGCCTCCGCCGCCGCCTCGACCGCGGTCGAGGTCGGCAAGCATCCCGCCGACGGCAAGCCGATCACGCTGAAGAAGGGCCGCTTCGGGCCCTACGTGCAGCACGGCAGCGTGCGCGCGACCCTGAAGCGCGGCACCGAGATGTCGGCCGTCACCCTCGACATGGCCGTCGCGCTGATCGCCGAGAAGGGCGGCAAGGCACCCGCGCCGAAGAAGGGTGCCGCGAATAAGGCGGCCAAGCCGGCGGCCGACAGGCCCGCCGCCGAAAAACCCGCCAAGCCGGCGGCGAAGAAGAAGTCCGCCGCCAAGAAGAAGCCAGCCGCTGAGTAGGCAACCCGTCGTCACGCGCGAGGCTTAAGCGAGAAGAATGGCGCGCAAGAAGGCCCCGCTCCCGACCAAGGACCAGCTCCGGACCTTCATCACTGAAAGCCCGACGCCGGTCGGCAAGCGCGAGATCGCGCGCGCCTTCCAGGTGAAAGGCAAGGACCGCGTCGCGCTCAAGGCGATGCTGCGCGAGCTATCGGCCGAGGGCTCCGTCGGCAAGGTCAGGAAGGCGGCACCGCCGCCCGGACGCCTCGCCGAGGTGATGCCGGTCGTGATTTCCGGCACCAGCGAGGACGGCGAGACGCTAGCCCGGCCGATGGCCTGGGAAGACGAGAAGGAACCGCCGACGATCGTCGTGATCGAGCGGCCCGGCGCGCCGGCGCTGCAGACCGGCACGCGGGTGCTGGCGCGCCTCTCGAAGCGATCCTCCCGCCTCTACGAAGCCCGCATTCTCCGACGCATCCCGACCACGGCCGATCGCGTCGTCGGCACCTATCGCCTGGGATCCGAAGGCGGACGCCTCGTGCCGGCCGACAAGCGGAGCCGCAGCGAGTTCCGCGTGTCGCGCGCCGATTCCGGCGGCGCCAAGGACGGCGAGCTGGTCTCGGCCGAGGTGCTGACCACCGCACGCGCCGGCATGCCCGAAGCCCGCATCGTCGAGCGCCTTGGGTCGGCCGACGATCCGCGCGCGATCGGCGCGCTCGCGGTCGCCGCGCACGGGATCCCGGTCGAGTTTCCGAACGACGCGGTCGCCCAGGCCGAGGCGGCGAAGCCGGTGACCCAGCCGGGCGCGCGCGAGGACCTGCGCGAGATGCCGCTGGTCACCATCGACGGCGACGACGCCCGCGACTTCGACGACGCGGTCTTCGCCGAGCCCGACGGCGAGGGCTGGAAGATCGTCGTCGCGATCGCCGACGTCGCCCACTACGTGACGCCAGGAAGCCCGCTCGACCGCTCCGCCTTCCAGCGCGGCAACTCGGTCTACCTTCCCGACCGCGTCGTGCCGATGCTGCCCGAGGCGCTGTCGAACGAGCTCTGCTCGCTGAAGCCGAAGGTGCCGAGGCCGGTGATGGCCTGCTTCATGAAGCTCGACAAGGACGGTCGTCACCTGTCGCACCGCTTCGGCCGCGCGCTGATGCGCTCGGCCGCGCGGCTCACCTACGAGCAGGTGCAGAACGCCAAGGACGGCCGCCCCGACGACACCACCGGCCCTCTGATGGAGCAGGTGATCGAGCCGCTCTACGGCGCCTACCGCGCGCTTTCGAAGGCGCGCGAGAAGCGCGGCACGCTCGACCTCGACACTCCCGAGCGCCGCGTGTTCCTGGGTCCCGACGGCGACGTGCTGGCGATCCGGATGCGCTCGCGCTTCGACAGCCACAAGCTGATCGAGGAATTCATGATCGCCGCCAACGTCGCCGCGGCCGAGGCGCTTGAGGCCAAGGGCGTGCCCTGCATGTACCGGGTGCACGACCGCCCCACCTACGAGAAGCTCGAAGGCCTTCGCCAGTTCCTCGACTCGATCGGACTCTCGCTGCCGAAGGGCCAGGTGCTGCAGCCGAAGAGCTTCACCAGGCTGCTCGAGCGCGCCGAGAACACGCCCTACAAGCAGATGGTCAACGACCTGGTGCTGCGCTCGCAGGCCCAGGCGCAGTACAGCCCCGACAACCTGGGACACTTCGGCCTGGCGCTCAGGCGCTATGCGCACTTCACCTCGCCCATCAGGCGCTATTCGGACGTGCTGGTGCATCGCGGCCTGGTCAAGGCGCTGGCCTTGGGCGACGACGGGCTGACCGATGCGGAAGCCGCGAAGATGCGCCAGCTCGGCGAGCAGATCTCGATGACGGAGCGCCGAGCCCAGGTCGCCGAGCGCGACGCGGTCGACCGCTACACCGCGCTGTTCCTGTCGAGCAAGGTCGGCGGCGAATTCTCAGGGCGCATCAGCGGCGTCTCGCGCTTCGGCTTGTTCATCCGGCTGGACGAGACCGGTGCCGACGGCCTCATCCCGATCTCGACCTTGGGCGCCGACTATTTCGAGCACGACGAGGTGCATCACCGGCTGGTGGGACGGAAGTCGCGCGTCTCGTATCAGCTTGGGCAGCCCGTGCAGGTGCGTCTGGCCGATGCCGATCCGGTCAAGGGCGGGCTCGTCTTCAACCTGCTTCAGGCGGAACGCGCCGAGCGACGCCCCGAACGACCGTTCAAACGTCGGCCCGAGGGGCCGCGTCGAAAACCTGGTAAGCGCCGTCGCGGATAGCGAGGATCTTGCCTCCGGTCTCCTGCAGGATCTTCTCGTCGACGACATGGCCACGCGCGTCGGTGGTGCCGAGGACCCCGCCGTCGTCGCTCCTCGACGGCGCCAGCGGCAGGTAGATCCGCTCGCCGAAGGCGTCGTATCCGGCCAGGCGATAGACCTTTCCGACCAGATGCAGCGCCTGCCGGTTCTGTACCACGCGGCGTGAACGGCCCTTGAAGACCTCGGCCAGATCGCTCGCCATCTCGTCGACCGGCAGGCCCGACATATTGCGGCGGTAGAAGCGGTTCACCTCCTCGCCGACGATCCGGTAGTGGAAATTGTCCGCCGCCTGGTCGTATTTGAGCACCCAGAGATAGGGCAGCGCTTCCTTGATGGCGGCCGGATCGACATCGTCGAAGGTTGGAAGCTGACCTTTGGTCCAGAACGTCATCCAGAAATCGTAGACGATGCGGACCGCCGGGCTGCGGATGGCGCCCGAAATCTCGCCGACCAGCGGCAGGACCTCAGACATGGCGGGCGGGATCCGCGTCGTAGTCGCGCCGCTCGCCGGCACCGATGCCGACGAACTTGGCCGGGTCGACCGGCGAGACGAGCCTGAGCGTCGGCTGCGAGGCGTCGGTCACGCCGAGAACGCCGCCGCGATCGTTCCTTGAGGCCGCCAGCGGCAGGATCAGGCGCTCGCCCATCACTTCCTGGTCAGCATAGTGATAGACGCAGCCGACCAGGTGGTGGGCGATGCGATTGTCGATCAGATGGCGCCACCGTGCCTGGGCCTCCGTCGCCATCTTGGCCGGCATGACCTCGTCGCAGGCTTTGCCTGAGATGTTGCGCCCAAATATGTAGTTCACGTGCTCCCCGCAGACCCGGCAGAAGAACCGGTCGCCATCGACATCCCGCCGCCAGATCCAGACATACGGCAAAGCCGCCTTGATCTGCCACGGCTCGACGTCGTCGAACGACGGCAGCACGCCTCGGTCGTAGAAGCTCGACCAGTAGGCGAGAACTTCCCTCAATACCGCACTCGCGACTCGGGTGCGCAACTCAGCGATGGTCGGCGGACCGATCATCGACCGTAGGCTTACATGAAATCACCGAAAAGTTCCGAACCTTCACGAATTTGGAAGCATCTTACTGGATTTTTGCACCGCAAACCGGCACATTCCATGCTTATCCCCGATGGCCCTCTTGATTAGATCGGACGCCCTTCGGATGAACGCATGGACTATGCACCGCCTTCAAAGTGCCGGCCGCGCCGGTACCGTGCTTGCCGTTCTGCTCGGCGCCGGTTGTGCCTCGTCGTCCGATCAGATCCCCCAGAGTGCCGGCCTCGACCGCGCCCGCGACGTCTTCGGCGTCGGATATGACGGTCTGTCCGACTACTACATCGACCGGCTCGACATGCGGAAGCTGACCCTGCATGGGCTGAACGGTCTGAAAACCATCGATCCGGCCTTCGGCTTCACCGCCGACGACCGCCAGATCACCCTCACCCACGGCAAGTCCGACGCCCGCCGGATCCAGCTCCCGGGCGGCGACGACCCGCATCGCTGGGCCCGCTTTACCTCCGACGTCGTCGCCGAGAGCCGCGTCCACTTCGCGGCGCTCAAGGACGCCTCGTCCGAGGCCATCTACAAGGCCGTGTTCGAGGCCGAGCTCGCCGATCTCGACGCCTTTTCCCGCTACTCCTCGGCCGACAGCGCGCGCCAGTCGCGCGCCAGCCGCGAAGGCTTCGGCGGCATTGGCGTCACCCTCAAGATCGACGAGACCGGCGTCTCGATCTCGTCGGTCATGCCGGAGACCCCGGCCTCCCGCGCCGGGCTTCGAGACGGCGACAAGATCGTCGCCGCCGAGGGCACCACCCTCTCCGGCATGTCCTCGCCGGACGTGCTCGACAAGCTGCGCGGCCCGATCGACTCGACGCTCAAGCTGGTGATCGAGCGCGACGGCAAGAAGATGGAGGTGGCCCTCAAGCGCTCGCGCATCGTGCCGGCGACCGTGCTGGTAAAGCACGAAGGCGGCGCCGCGCATGTCCGCGTCACCGGCTTCAACCAGCGGACCGCCAAGCAGGTCGAGGAAGCGGTCGACACCGCGATCAAGAACCACGGCCCCGGCCTCAAGGGGATGATCCTCGATCTTCGCGGCAATCCCGGCGGCCTTCTCGACCAAGCCGTCTATGTCGCCGACCTCTTCCTCAACGAAGGCACGATCCTCGCGACCGAAGGCAGGCACCCGCGTGCCAAGCAGAGCTATCGCGCGACCAACGGCGACATCACCCACGGCCTGCCGATGGTGGTTCTGATCAACGGCGGCTCGGCCTCGGCGGCGGAGATCGTCGCGGCAGCGCTCCAGGACAATCATCGCGCCGTCGTCATCGGCTCCACCTCTTACGGCAAGGGCAGCGTCCAGACGGTCATGCGCCTGCCCAACGACGGCGAGATGACGATCACCTGGGCGCGCATGCAGGGACCGTCGGGCCAGCACTGGAACCGGATCGGCGTGCTGCCGAGCGTCTGCACAAGCCATCACAACGGCGACCCTGCCGCGCTGATCGCCGACCTTCGCCGCAACGCGCCCGAGATCGGCCAGGCCTATGCCCAGCGGGCGAGTTTCATCCGCCAGGGCGAGGCGGCCGGCGCGGAAGCCGCCCGCAAGGCATGCCCGGCGAAATCGGCCGAGACCGACTTCGAGCTCAAGGTCGCTCAGCAACTCATTGAGGAGAGCGGGCTTTTCGCCCTCGCGTCGCGCCAGGGCCAGGTCGCGCTGACGCCTTAACCCAGAACTTTAAACAAACATCCGGCGAGCCTCTTGCAAAAGCCTCGCCGGATGTTTATCCTTATATGTTGAAAGGGAGCCAAAAGGGGTTCCCTGTCTCGGCTGGAGGACCAAAAATGGTCACCCTCACCGGACCCGCCTCGAGCACCCCGATCGACTTCGCGCATTCGTCTGTCGCCGCCTTGGCGCTCGACCGCTTGAAGCAGCGGCCGGTTCCCACCGAGGCGCAGGCCGAGGCTCTCGTTACGCTCGACAATGTCCGCGCCGAGATGAAGGAGGCGCCGAAGAAGGCGGCCGCCGCGAAGGTCGACTACCTCCGAAGCAAGCTCGAGGCGATCAAGCTCGCTGCCGCAAGCGCGTCGGCGACCGGCGACGTCGGCTTCACCCGGTCGGCGATCCGCGAAGTCCGGGCCCTGACCAAGGAACTGACGCAGGCGCTCAAGGATGCGGGCCTTCTCAAGGAATCCGCGCTTCCTGGCGAGAAGTCCGCGCCGGCCGAACGGTCGGGCACCGATCTCGACCAGGCGAGCGAAGGCGGCAAGGAAATCGTCAAGGAGTTGAAGAAGGTCGTCGACAAGCTCCGGCTTGCCGTCGTTGCGGCGCGCATCCGCGGCGCCTCCCCGGAGGAGATCAAGGAGGTCGAGAGGGCGCTGCGGGACGGCGAGAAGGAACTCCAGTCGCTCGCCGGATCCCTGGCCGCCAGGCCCGGCGGCCCCCTGGTCGACGTGGATGCCTGACGTGAGCCGGATCACAGAATTGCGGTCCCCGATGATCTCTTTTAGCTTCGGGCGGACCTGAGAGGAGCGATGGTCACCGTGCCCCCGAGCCTCGGTCCCATCCTGACGGAGACCCAGGCGAAGACGCTGGCGACTTTGAAGGCCGTTGCCGCCGCCGGGCGCGCGACGACCGAAGGGCTGTCCGCGAAGGAGGCCGTCGACAGCGCCAGGATCAAGCTGCCAGGCCTTCTGGTGGCGGCCGGCAGCGCTGCCGCGACCGGAGACATCCGCGCCGCCCAGCGGGTCGCACGCGAAACCCGCCTGCTCGCCAACAGCCTCCATTCAGGCCTGGATCAGGGGCAGTCGGCGAAGACTCCCGACGGCCAGCCGCTGCCGCCGGCGGTCTCCGGCGAGCAGGCCCAGAATCTCTACAAGCAGCTGAAGCTGGCGCTGGTCCGCGCCCAGATCGCGCTGGTCCAGCCCTATGGCCGGCCCACCGACCCCTCGGTCAAGCGCCAGGCCGAGGCCGATATCCGCCAGACCGAGCGGGCGCTCTCCGACCTCGAGGCCAAGATCCGGGGCGGCGGCTCCGGCTCGAAGCCGGCCGCCGGCAGCAGGCGCCTCGACATCCAGGTCTGAGCGGCTTGACGGAGCCTCTCCAGGCCTCTATCTCTCCCCGACCTTTCAAGCCTGCGAGCGCGCCATGGCCAAGCCGAGCACCATCACGATCAAGCTGCAGTCGACCGAGAATACCGGCTTCTACTACGTGACCAGCAAGAATCCGCGGAAGACCACGGAGAAGCTGGAGATGCGGAAGTACGATCCGGTCCTGCGGAAGCACATCACCTTCCGCGAAGCCAAGATCAAATAGGCTCCGCTCTCGCGTCCAGCTTTTCGGCCCGTTCCTTCAGGCCGACGATTTCCGCCGCCGGGGTCACAGCCCCGGCGTCGTCGTTTGCGAGCACCACGCGATTTCGCCCCTGGCGCTTGGCGGCGTAGAGCGCCTGGTCGGCGCGGCTCAGCAGGTCCTCGGCGCGGTCGCCCTGATGGCGCGATACCGCGACACCGATCGAGATCGTGATCGGCAGGCTCAAGCCGCTCTTCAGCTTCATCGGCGTATCGGCAACCCGGAGCCTCAGGCGCTCGGCGACCAGCATCGCCAGCTCCGGCGTGATGTCCGGCATCACCACGACGAACTCCTCGCCGCCGAAGCGCGCGACGGTGTCGAAGTTCCGCGTGAAATGGGTCATGCGCTGGGCGAGCTCGGCCAGCACCTCGTCGCCGGCGGCATGGCCGTGGGTGTCGTTGACCTGCTTGAAGGTGTCGACGTCGATCATCGCCAGCGCCAGCGCCTTGCCCGAGGCGATCGTCCGCTGCATCAGGCCCGACAGATGGGTCATGAGGTAGTTGCGGTTGTAGAGCCCGGTCAGCTGGTCGGTCAGCGCCATCGACAGGCTCTGCATGTACGAGGCCCGCAGCCGATCCTGGAAGCGCCGGCGCCGGATCTGGGTACGCACGCGCGCCAAGAGCTCGTTCCGGTCGACCGGCTGCATCAGATAGTCGTTGACGCCGAGATCGAGGCTCTTCGCCAGCTTCGCCGTCTGGTCCTCTTCGGCGATCAGCAGGATCGGCGTCTGGCGGGTCTTCTCCTGGGCGCGGAGATGCGAGCAGAGGCGGAGCGCCTCGTCGTCGCCGAGCGCCAGGTCGACGATCACCAGGTCGAGCTCGCCCGCCGCGGCCAGACGCTGGCTCTCGGGGAGAGTCGCCGCCACCTGCAGCTCGTGGCCGTCACGCGCCAGAACCTCCTGCAGGTTCGCGGTCTCGATGGCGCTCGCCTCGCAGATCAGGATGCGGGCGTGGTGGTAGCTTTCGTGCTCAGGCGTCGCCGTCGGCGGCACGATGCCGAGCTCTGATGAGGTCTGCTGGCGCAGACGCCACTCGTCCATCACCATCTTCAAGCGGATCAGCGAGCGGACGCGCGCGAACAGCGCCACGTCGCGCACCGGCTTGGTGAGGAAGTCGTCGGCGCCGGCCTCGAGCCCCCTCACCCGGTCGGAGACGTCGGAGAGCGCCGTCACCATGACCACCGGGATATGCGTCGTCTGCGGATCGGCCTTGAGATGCCGGCAGACCTCGAACCCGTCCATTCCCGGCATCATCACGTCGAGCAGCACGATATCAGGCGCTTCGGCGCGGGCGATCTCGAGCGCCTGCGGGCCGCTCGAGGCGGTGATGACGTCGAAATACTCGCTGGAGAGCTTGGCTTCGAGCAGCCGAACGTTGGCCGGGATGTCGTCGACGACCAGGATGCGGCCGGGCATCTAGCGGCGCCCTACTGCAGGAAGCGCTGGACCGTCTGCAGGAAGGTCGCGACGGAGATGGGCTTCGCGATATACGCCTCGCAGCCACCCTCCCGGATCTTCTCTTCGTCGCCCTTCATCGCGAAGGCGGTAACCGCGATGATCGGGATGGACTTGAGATTATCGTCTTCCTTGATCCACTTGGTCACTTCCAGGCCGGAAACCTCCGGCAGCTGGATGTCCATCAGGATCAGGTCGGGCTTGTGCTGGCGGGCGAGCTTCAACGCTTCCAGCCCGTCGCGCGTCTGGATGATATTGTAGCCGTTGGCCTCGAGCAGATCGTTGAAGAGCTTCATGTTGAGCTCGTTGTCTTCGACGATCATGACGGTCTTAGGCATGGCGAAGGGCTTGGCTCGCGTCCGGTTCTGGAGGCTTCCGGGGCAGTTTACCCGAGGCAGGGGGAAATGAAAGCGTTGTCTCGACAGCGAAATCCTCGCCGCGAGGTCCGGATCGGCATCGACCTCGGCGGCACCAAGATCGAGGGTGTGGCGCTCGCATCGGACGGCGCCGCGCTCGCCGGACGCCGGCTGGCGAGCCCGACAGGGTCCTATGCTGCGACGCTGGACGCAGTCGTCGATCTCGTCCTCGACCTGGAACGCGAGATCGGTCTGGCGGGAACGGTCGGTGTCGGCATTCCCGGGGCTGTCTCGCCGGCGACAGGCCTGGTCAAGAACGCCAACTCGACCTGGCT
>CAZDGR010000029.1:0-11542 GCA_964504845.1 uncultured Rhizobium sp.
CAGGCCGGGGCACCCAAAAAGGTGGCCTACGTTCAGGATCTGGCGGTGATGCGCGATCCGTCCGACGGCCCGATCGTCGAGACCGACAATCCGCTCGACCTGGCGATCGTCGGCGAGGGCTTCTTCTCGGTCCGTACCGACCAGGGCGACGTCGCTTGCGAGGTCGTCGTGAACTGCGCCGGGCAATGGGCGCGGCAGCTCGGCAAGCTCGCCGGCGTCACTGTGCCGTTGTTCTCGGCCGAGCACTTCTACATCGTGACGCGCAAGATCGAGGGCGTGACGCCGAACCTGCCTGTGCTCCGCGATCCGGACGGCTACATCTACTACAAGGAAGAGGTCGGCGGCCTCGTGATGGGCGGCTTCGAGCCCGAGGCCAAGCCCTGGGCCCAGGCCGAGGTGCCGGACAAGTTCGAGTTCCAACTGCTGCCCGAGGACTGGGACCAGTTCGAGATCCTGATGCAGAACGCGCTGCACCGGACGCCGTGCCTGGAGAAAGCCGAGGTGCGCCAGCTGCTGAACGGCCTCGAGAGCTTCACGCCGGATGGACACTTCATCCTGGGCGAAGCGCCGGGCGCCGCCGGATTCTTCGTTGCCGCCGGCTTCAACTCGGGCGGCATCGCCAATGCCGGCGGCGCCGGCCGCCTGACCGCCGAGTGGATCGTCGCCGGCGAACCCACCGCCGATCTCTGGGAAGCCGATATCAGGCGCTTCGCTCCGTTCTACGCCAATGTCCGGCATCTGAAGGAGCGCACGGTCGAGACCCTCGGCCTCCACTACGCGATGCGCTGGCCCAAGCAGGAGATGCAGTCGGCCCGCCCGCTCCGGCGCTCGCCGCTCTACGACCGGCTCAAGGCCAAGGGCGCGCAGTTCGGCGCCAAGCTCGGCTGGGAACGGCCGCTCTATTTCGGGCCTGAAGGCAAGCTGAGCTACAGCGCGCCGGGCTGGCTCGACACCGTGCGAGCCGAGCAGCGGGCGACGCGGCGAGACGTCGTGGTCTTCGACCAGACCTCCTTCGCGAAGTATCGCCTTGATGGACCCGATGCGCTGAAGATTCTTCAACGCCTCTGCGCCAACCAGATCGACGTAACCGTCGGCCGCATGGTTTACACCGCGATGCTGAACCGCCGCGGCGGCTTCGAGAGCGACCTCACGGTGACGCGTCTCGACGAGACCAGCTTCTTCATCGTTACCGGCACCGCGCAGGCGACCCGCGATGCCGACTGGATCCGCCGGCGCATCGGCGACGACCGCGCCATCCTTACCGACGTGACGTCGTCGTGGTCAGTGCTCTCGGTCATGGGACCGAAGGCGGACGCGCTCCTTCGCGCGGCCGGCTCCGCCGATCTCGCGATCGCGCCGGGCATGACCGGGATGATCGACGTCGGCTACGCGGTCGCGCTCGCCGCGCGCTCGGCTTATGTCGGCGGCCTGGGCTACGAGCTCTATGTCGCGACCGAGTTCGCCGCAGCGGCCTATGACGCGCTGGTCGAATCCGGTGCCGCGCAGGGGCTCCGCGACGCGGGCTATCACGCGCTGGACGCGCTTCGGATCGAGGCCGGCCGGCGCGGCTTCGGGGCCGAGCTCACGCCGGAGGATACGCCGATCGAAGCCGGCCTCATGCACGCGGTCAAACCCGACAAGGGCGTCGACTTCATCGGCCGCGACGCGGTGCTGAGACAGCGCGATGCCGGATGCCTGAAGCGTCTTGGCCTGTTCAAGGTCGACGATCCCGCCGCCTTCCCCTGGGGCGGCGAGGGCTTGCTCAAGGACGGCAAGCCGGTCGGCGAAGTCACCTCTGCCGGCTACAGCGACCTGCTCGGCACTTCGATCGTGATGAGCTATGTCCGCGCCGACCGTCCGATGTCGCGTGACGACCTGCTTCAGGGGTCCTACGAGCTCGACATCGCGGGCGACCGCGTGAAGATCACACCGCTGGCGAAGCCACCGTTCCTAGGCTGAGAAGAATGCCCGATACCGTTCTAATCGGGGCGATGTCGCCCCGCATGACCGAAGGCGTCGCCAAGCGCTTCCCTTTTCATCGCATCGCCAGCGAGGACGCGCTCGATACGGTGCCGGCCGACATCCGGCAGCAAGCCACCGTCGTGATTGCCGCCAACAAGATCGGTGCGCGCACGCCGGCGGCACTGCCGAAGCTCCGCTTCGTGCTCAATCTCGGCATCGGCTACGACCAGCTCGACCTTCCGGCGCTCAAAAGTGCCGGCGTTGTCGCTGCCAATCTCGCCGGCCTCGCCGACGAGTGCGTCGCCGACATGGCGATGGCGCTGCTGCTCGACGTCGCGCGCGGCACGACGCGCGGCGACCGCTTCGTGCGGGCGGGCAAATGGGGCAAGGAGCCCTTTCCCTTCGTCAACCGCATCACCGCGAAGCGTCTCGGCATCCTAGGCCTCGGCAGCATCGGGCTCGCGATCGCGAAGCGCGCCGAGGGCTTCCGGATGAGCGTCGCGTACCACAATCGCAGGAAGCGCAGCGACGTCCCGTATCGCTATGTCGACAGCGTGCGCGAGCTGGCGGCGACGTCTGACCATCTGGCGATCGCGGCACCCGGCGGCGCCGACACGCGGCACCTCGTGACCGCCGATGTGCTGGCCGCGTTGCCGTCGCATGGCATCGTGGTCAACATCGGACGCGGCTCGATCATAGACCAGGAAGCCCTGATTGCAGCACTCGCGTCCGGCAGGCTTTGGGGCGCCGGCCTCGACGTGCTCGACGGTGAGCCGGCAGTGCCGCCGCGCCTTTTGGCCCTCGACAACGTCGTGATCACCCCGCACCGTGCCGGATCGACGCACGAGACGTCGGAAGACGCGATCGATCTGACGATCCGCACTCTGGAAGCCTGGTTCAGGGACGGAACCATCATCGCGCCGATCTAGGCCAAGGCCTGCCCGAGGTCGGTGAGCAGATCGCTCGGATTCTCGATCCCGACCGAGATCCTTATCGTCGCATCGCTAAGTCCGATCTCCTCGCGTAGATCCTTCGGCACGCCGGAATGCGTGGTCGAGGCGGGATGCGAGATCAGCGTCTCGGTTCCTCCGAGGCTGACCGCGAGCTTCATGATCTCCAGCCTGTCGAGGAAGGCGAAGGCCTCCGCCTCGCCGCCCTTCACCTCGAAGGAGAAGGTCGAGCCGGGTGCAGCACATTGCCGATCGAATACCGCTTTCCTGGGATCGCCATCATCGAGGAATCCCAGGTGGTGCACGTCGGCGATCTTCGGATGGTCGCGGAGATACCCGGCGACCTTGAGCGCGTTGTCGTTGGCGCGCTCGGTACGGATGCCGAGCGTCTCCAGCGAGCGCAGCAGCATCCAGCAGGAATGCGGATCGAGCTGGGTCCCGAGCGCGCCTCGAAGCAAGATCACCATGCGGATCATCTCCTCCGAGCCGCAGATCCCGCCGGCGACCAGGTCGCTATGGCCGCCCGCATACTTGGTGAGCGAATAGAGCGCGAGATCGGCGCCGTGCTTCAGCGGCTTCTGGTACATCGGGCCCATCAGCGTGTTGTCGACGGCGATCGGCGGACGGTGGCTCTGGCGCTTCGCGATCTCGTCGCGGACTTCGGCGACGGCGCGAAGGTCGACGAGACCGTTGGTCGGGTTCGCCGGCGTCTCCAGCATGATGATAGCGAGCCGGCCCTTGGCCATCGCCTCGTCGGCAGCCGCCATGATCGCGACTTTGTTCGTGCCGTCGGCGAACCCTACCGGTGTGATGCCGAAGGCCGTGAGCTGATTGCGGATCAGCGTCTCGGTGCCGCCATAGAGCGGCCGGCTGTGCAGGATCGTGTCCCCCGGCCGGACGAACGTCAGCAGCAGGGTCGAGATCGCCGCCATGCCGCTGGCAAAGACCGCCGCCTTCTCTGCCTCGTCCCAGATCGCGAGCCGGTCTTCCAGGATCTCGAAGTTGGGGTTGTTGAAGCGCGAGTAGACCAGCCCCGACTTCTCGCCCGGCCGCGGCTTCCGGCGGCCGGCGGTCAGGTCGAAGAAGTCCTTCCCCTGCTGCGCCGACTCGAAGACGAAAGTGGAGGTCAGGAAGATCGGGGGCTTCAGCGCGCCCTCGGAGAGGCCCGGCGCATAGCCGTAGCCCATCATCAGGGTCTCGGGCTTCAGCAGCCTGTTCTCGAGCGTCCGGCTCTTGTAGTTCGTCGACTTCATCGGCGCCTCCATCCTCATATGGAAATGCCGGCCGACGACGATGCGTTCCCGGTTACCGCCCTAGCATGGGAAGGTCGAGATGCTGCTCGGCAGCGCAGGCGATCGCCTCGTCGTAGCCGGCGTCTGCATGGCGCATGACGCCGGAGGCCGGATCGTTCCACAGCACGCGCTCGAGCCGCCCTCGGGCATCGTCGGTGCCGTCGCAGAGGATCACCATGCCGGAATGCTGGCTGAAGCCGATGCCGACGCCGCCGCCATGATGGATCGAGACCCAGGTAGCACCCGACGCGGTGTTGAGCAGCGCGTTCAGCAGCGGCCAGTCCGCGACCGCATCGGTGCCGTCCTTCATCGCCTCGGTCTCGCGGTTGGGGCTGGAGACCGAGCCTGAATCGAGGTGATCGCGGCCGATCACGATCGGCCCGATCTCCTTCCGCCTCACCATCTCGTTGAAGGCGAGCCCGATGCGGTGACGATCGCCGAGACCGACCCAGCAGATGCGCGCCGGCAGGCCCTGGAAGGCGATCTTGCTGCCGGCATTGTCGAGCCAGGTGTGCAGATGCGCCGCACTCGGCATCAGCTCCTTCACCTTGGCGTCGGTCTTCCTGATGTCCTCGGGGTCGCCCGACAGCGCCACCCAGCGGAACGGGCCGATGCCGCGGCAGAACAGCGGGCGGATATAGGCCGGCACGAATCCGGGGAAATCGAAGGCGTGGGTCTCGCCCGCTTCCTTCGCCATCTGACGGATATTGTTGCCGTAGTCGAAGGTGGGGATGCCCATCTTGTGGAACTCGAGCATCGCCTGGACGTGAGTCCGCATCGACTCCTTGGCGGCCTTTACCGTGCCCTTGGGATCGCTCTGACGACGCTCCTCCCATTGCTGCAAGGTCCAGCCTGCCGGCAGATATCCGTTCAGCGGGTCGTGCGCGCTGGTCTGATCGGTGACGCCGTCGGGGCGCCAGCGCGGATCGGCCTTTGCGCGCCTCACGATCTCCGGCAGAAGCTCGGCGGCGTTGCCGAGAAGGCCGACCGAGATCGCCTTGCCCGCCGCCTTCGCGTTCTCGACGATCGCCAGCGCGTCGTCGAGATTCTTCGCCTGGACGTCGAGGTAGCGTGTCTTGAGCCGGAACTCGATCGAGGAGGGCCGGCATTCGATCGCGATCATCGAGGCGCCGCCCAACGTCGCCGCCAGCGTCTGCGCACCGCCCATCCCGCCGAGGCCGGCGGTCAGTATCCAGCGGCCCTTGAGACCGCCATAAGCCTGGCGCCCCATCTCGACGAAGGTCTCGTGCGTGCCCTGCACGATCCCCTGGCTGCCGATATAGATCCAGGAGCCGGCCGTCATCTGGCCGTACATCATCAGGCCCTGACGATCGAGTTGGTTGAAATGCTCCCAGCTCGCCCAATTGGCTACGAGATTCGAATTCGCCAGAAGCACCCGTGGCGCATCCGCATGCGTGCGGAAGACGCCGACCGGCTTGCCCGACTGGATGAGCAGCGTCTCGTCGTCCTTGAGCCGCTTCAGGGTCGCGACGATCGCATCGAAGCACTCCCAGTTCCGCGCGGCACGGCCGATGCCGCCATACACGGTCAGTTCATGCGGTTTCTCTGCGACCTCGGGATCGAGGTTGTTCATCAGCATCCGCATCGGCGCCTCGGTCGACCACGAGAGCGCCGAAAGATTCTCGCCTCGGGGCGCACGGATGACGCGGGAGTTATCGAGGCGAGTGGCCATCAGGCGGTCTCCGGGCGGTCGAGAAGACCGCCGATCAGGTCGACGAAGGGGTGCCGGTGCAGGAAGCGATGCGCGGCGGCGATATCGGGCGCCATGATGCGGTCGTGGTCGAGCGGCGCCACATGCTCCCGGAGCGCGGCATGGACATCCGCCAGTTTCGGCGAGGTCTTCAGCGGCGCCAGCAGGTCGACGCCCTGCGCCGCGGCCATCAGCTCGATCCCGACGATGTTGCCGACATTGTCGGCCATGTCGAGCAACCGGCGGGCGGCGTGGGTCGCCATCGACACGTGATCCTCCTGGTTGGCCGAGGTGGGGATCGTGTCGACGCTGGCCGGATGCGCCAGGATCTTGTTCTCGGAGGCCAGCGCCGCCGCCGTCACTTGCGCCATCATGAATCCCGAGTCGATGCCGGGTGTCTTCACCAGGAAGGCCGGGAGAAAGCTCATCACCGGGTCGACCAGCAGCGCCGTCCGCCGCTCCGACATGTTGCCGATCTCGGCCAACGCCAGCGCGATGCCGTCGGCGGCGAAGGCCACCGGCTCGGCGTGGAAGTTGCCACCCGAAAGGATCTCCCCCTGCTCCGGGAAGACCAGCGGATTGTCGGAGACGGCGTTGGCCTCGGTGACGAGGCGCGTCGCAGCCGACGCCAGCTGGTCGAGGCAGGCACCCATCACCTGCGGCTGGCAACGGAGACAATACGGGTCCTGCACACGATCGCAGTCCGCGTGGCTAGCGCGGATCGCGCTGCCGGCGAGGAGGTCGCGCAGCACCTCGGCTACGACCTTCTGGCCCGGCTGGCCGCGCACGCGATGGATGCGCGGATCGAACGGCGTGTCGGTCCCTCGCGCCGCATCGACCGACAACGCGCCCGCGACGAGTGCCGCCGCGAGAAGCCGTTCGGCCGAGAAGAGCCCGGCAAGAGCCAGCGCCGTCGACACCTGCGTACCGTTGATCAGCGCCAGACCTTCCTTCGGCCCGAGGTTGAGCGGCTTCAGACCGACCGCGTCGAGCGCGGTCCGCGCCGGCATCACCTGGCCGGCATAGCGCGCCTCGCCCTCGCCGATCAGCGCCAGCGACAGATGCGCCAGCGGCGCCAGGTCGCCGGAAGCGCCGACCGATCCTTTTCCGGGCACCACCGGCAGCAGGCCACGGTCGGCGAAGGCGAGAAGCTGGGCGATCGTCTCCGGCCGCACCCCCGAATAACCGCGTGCCAGGCTCGCCGCCTTTAGCACCAGGATCAGCCGGACCACCTCGTCGGGAAGCGGCGATCCCACGCCGACCGCATGCGAACGCAGCAGATTGAGCTGCAGCTGCTCGAGCTGGCCTTCCGCGATGCGCGTCTGGGACAGCTTGCCGAAACCGGTGGTGACGCCGTAGACCGCGCCGCCGCCATGAGCCAGTCGCTCGACCAGCGCGGCTGCCGCACGCACCGGACCGTCCGCAGAAGGATCGAGCGCGAACGTCGCCGGTCCAGCCGCGATCCGCCGGAGCTGCGGCAGGGTCAGGCAGCCAGGCATCAAGTCGATCCGATCACCCATTGCACGCGCCTCTCGTCACATGGTCGACTGATGCATGGCCAAGACCATCCATCTGATCCGTCACGCGCAATCGACCTTCAATGCCGCGTGGGAGGAAGCGGGAACCGATCCCTTCCTTTACGACGCGAGGCTCTCGCCGCTCGGTCTGGCACAGGTCGAGAAAGCCCGGGCGACAGCGCGTGCCCTTCCTTGCGACGCCGTCTTCACGACGCCTCTCACCCGTGCGCTGCAGACCGCGACCGGCCTGTTCGCCGGGCATGCGCCCATCCACGTGGAGCCGTTGCATCGGGAATGGCAGGAGCACAGCTGCGACGTCGGACGTTCGCCGCGCCTCCTCGCCCGCGAGTTCCCCGACCTCGTCTTCGACCATCTGGACGATCCGTGGTGGCACCACCCCGACGCGGACGACAAGGGCACCGTCATCCAGGAGCCCCTGGACGCCCTCCACGGACGCGTTGCCGCATTCCGCCATTGGCTCAAGGCGCGACCGGAGGCGGCGATCGTCGTTGTCGGTCACGGGGCCTTCTTCAGCCACCTGATAGGCCGGGTACCCGCCAATTGCGAGATCATCGCGTGGCAGCCATGAGGCCGGCTACCTGAGATCCAGGCGGAATCGCGCGAAGCCGCTCGCCGCCGTGTCCAGGTATTTAAGCTTCGGGTTCCCCTTCGCGTAAGCCTGCGCCGCCGGCGAGGTCTCGAAGATCACCTCGACCGGCGCCGCGATCCTGGCGAACGACCAGTTCGGCGTGACCGAGGCCTGGATCGTCTTCTTCTGGATCAGCCACTCCATCAGCATTTCCTGGCTGGTCTCGGGGCTCTCGAAGACGACGTTCTTCCCGTCGAGGCCGGGGAAGTTGCCACCGCCGCTGGCACGGTAGTTGTTGGTGGCGACGATGAACTCCTTCGCCTCGTCGATCGGCTTGCCCTCGAAGCGAAGGTCGACAATGCGCCGCGAGTTGGCGTTCTGCAGCTTTCCCTGAGTGTCATATCGGGGCGGCTGGCTGACGTCGATCTTGTAGGTGACGCCGTCGATGACGTCGAAATTGTAGGTCGGGAACGCCGTGTTGACGAGCGGCTGCGGTGTCGTCACCGCGGGGTCGATCCGGTTGAACTGCCCCGCCGACATCTCGAGCCACTCGCGGACCGTGGCACCGGTCACCTTCACCGCGCGGACGGTGTTCGGGTAGAGGTAGAGGTCGGCGACGTTCTTGATCGCAATGTCTCCGGCGGGCACATCGGTGAAGTAGTTAGGCCCGCCGCGGCCGCCGGCCTTGAACGGCGCGCCGGCCGACAGGATCGGCAGCTTCGCGTGCGGCGTATCCTTGAGCTGAGAGCGGACGTAGTCGGTCTGCGCGCGTGTAACGATCTGGATCGACGGGTCGTCCTGAACCAGCGCGAAGTAGCTGGTGATCGGATCCGTCGTCTTCGCCACCGGCCGGCGGACATATCCAAGCGTCGCTTCGTGTTCGGCCTTCACCAGCGCCAGGATCTCGGGATCGGGCGCGGCCAGGGAGACCCACTGGTTGTTTTCGCGGCGTCGGATCGGCCAGGCGGCACCTGTGCCGTCGGCACGCTCCCAGCCCTTGGCCCCCTTCTTCAGGGTCATGTCGACGACGCCGAGATGGCTTCCCCAGAAGCCCGCCATGACGGTGGGCACGCCGTTGATCGTGCCCTTGTCGACATCCGCACCGGAAAGATTGGCGAACGACCGGTCGGGGAAGACGCGATGGGCGTGCCCGGCGAGGATCGCATCGATGCCCGGCACCGGCGCCAGGAAGTTGGCGGCGTTCTCGTCCATGCCCTGTGCCGGCGCGGCCGACAGGCCGGAATGGACGGCGGCGATCACGATGTCGGCGCCGGCCGCCTTCATCTCGGGCACGTAGCGCTTCGCCGCCTCGACGATGTCGATGGTGAAGGCCTTGCCTTCGAGATTCGCCTTGTCCCAGGTCATGATCTGCGGCGGCACGAAGCCGATCACGCCGACCTTGACCCTATGCTTGGCGCCCGAGTTGTCGGTGAACTCGCGGTCGAGCACGACGAAAGGCTGGATCAGCGGCTTCGCCGTGGCCTTGTCCCTGCCGAGGAACACGTTCGAGGTGACGTAGGGGATCTTCGTTCCCTTGAGCACCGTCTCAAGAAACTCGAGGCCGTAGTTGAACTCGTGATTGCCAAGCGTCGCGGCGTCGTATGCCAGCGCCGCCATCGCCTTGTGGGTCGGGTGCGTGCTGCCGTCCTTGAAGCCGCTCTCGCGCGCCACCCAGTCGCCGAGCGGGTTGCCCTGGATCAGGTCCCCGGAGTCGAAGAGGAGCACGTTTGCCGCCTCCGCTCGCGCCTTCTTGATAAGCGTGGCGGTTCGCGCCAAGCCGAACGAGTCGTCGGGGCCGTCGCGGTAGTAGTCGTAATCGTAAAGATGCGTGTGGATGTCCGTGGTCGACAGCACCCGGAGCTTGATCTCCTGGGCCGAGAGACCGAGCGGCGCCAGCACCGCGAGCACCAGCGCCAGAACGATCGACCGAAGGATCCGCTGAGCCATTCGCCGCCTCCCGGGCCGTTTCTGCTTGCCGGCCACACGAAAAGCCTAGCACAGGGCGACGGCAGGTCCAGGTGACCGGGCCGCCCCCGTTTCCGTTCGGAAACGACGCTAGGGAAGCGCGCGCGGCGGCGCTAGACTTGCCCCGAAACCGACGAGCACGGGAGATATCGCATGCGTACGCGCCTCGCCTCCGTCATCGCTTTCGCCGCACTCGCCGCCGCCGCACCAGCTCACGCCCAAAGCGTGCTGAAAATGGTGCCGCAGGCAGATCTTCGTGTTCTCGACTCCGTCTATACGACGGTGACAATCACCAACAACTACTCGCGCATGGTCTACGACGTGCTGTTCGCAATGGACTCGAAGCTGGTGCCGAAGCCGCAGATGGTCGAGTCCTACAAGACCAGCGACGACAAGCTGACGTGGACCTTCGTCCTGCGTCCGGGCCTCAAGTTCCATGACGGCTCGGCCGTGACCTCGAAGGACGTCGTCGCCTCGTTCAAGCGCTGGCAGAACCGCGCCGTCGACGGCAAGGTGCTGATGGCCCGCACCGCCGCCTTCGAGACACCGGACGATCGCACCTTCGTCTTCAAGCTCAAGCAGCCCTACGGGATGATGCTCGAGACGCTGGGCGGCGCCGCCAACACGCTCTTCATCATGCGCGAGAAGGACGCTGCGACCGACGCCTTCGCGGAAGTGAAGGAGAGCGTCGGCTCCGGTCCCTTCAAGTTCATCCGCGAGGCCTGGGTCCCCGGCGCCATGGTCGCATTCGCCAAGAACCCCGACTATGTGCCCAGGAGCGATCCGCCCGACGGCCAGGCCGGCGGCAAGATCGTCAGGGTCGACCGCGTCGAATGGCCCTATATCCCCGATACCAACACCGCGGTCGCCGCGCTCCAGCGCGGCGAGGTCGACATGGTCGAGGTGATCAGCCACGACATGATCCCGGCGCTGTCGAAGGATCCGAACATCCAGCTGCTGACGCCCGACCCGATCGGCTTCCAGGCGACGATCCGGCCTAACCACCTGGTACCGCCGTTCAACAACCCGAAAGCCCGCCAGGCGCTGTTCCTGATCGGCGAGCAGACCGACTACCTGACCGCCATGGTGGGGTCCGACAAGCAGTATCAGAAGGTCTGCTTCGCACCCTTCATCTGCGGATCGCCCGGCGAGTCCAATGTCGGCGTCGATGCGATCAGCAAGAAGAACGTCGCCAAGGCCAAGCAGCTCTTCGCCGAGGCCGGATACAAGGGCGATCCGATCGTCATCATGACGCCGACCGACCAGTTCCTGATCCACACCATGACCCTTGTGACCGCGCAGCTGCTGCGCGAAGCCGGCATCAACGTCGACCTGCAGGCGATGGACTGGGGTGCCGTCACTCAGCGCCGCCTCAACAAGAACGATCCGAAGACCGACCGCGCCGGCTGGCATATCGCGCAGACCACCTGGCCCGGCCGCATCCAGTCGAACCCGTTCTTCAATCTGTTCGCCTCGACGCCCTGCGACGGCCGCAATTCCTGGGGCCTGCCGTGCGACGAGGAGATGGAGAAGATCCGCCTCTCCTATCTCGAGGC
>CAZDGR010000029.1:11642-20047 GCA_964504845.1 uncultured Rhizobium sp.
GGGGCCTGCCGTGCGACGAGGAGATGGAGAAGATCCGCCTCTCCTATCTCGAGGCCGCGAACGCCGACGAGCGGAAGAAGATCATCGACGCGCTGCAGGCGAAGTTCCTCGAGGTCGTGCCCTACGTCCCGGTCGGCCAGTTCACCCGGCCGGTCGCCTACCGCAAGGAGCTGAAGGGGATCGTTCCCAATTCCTGGGACATCACCCTTTGGAACATCGAGAAGACGAGGAACTGAAGCCGCGCTTCCCCGCGCGGCCGGTCAGCCCGCGCGGGGAGGCAACCCCGCCCGGTCGATGTGCTGGCGGACAAGTGCCCTGAAGTTGGACGCGCGCGCTGCGAGGATCTCCCCGTACCCGGCACAGTCGTATCCCAGGCCTGGCACGTTGCCGTCAGGTAATCGTAGACCGTCGTGTTGACGTAAAGGATCTTGACGGAGTCCGGGAAGAGGACACGCGGACCGGCATCAGCGTCCCTTCAATCCGGCCGCGGCGGTGTCGAGCCGTTGCGCTGCCTCGTCCATCCGGCCGCGATACGAAGCAAGCCAGTCACGCGCCTCACCGAGCTCGTGGCGATAGCGGGCAAAGGCCGTCTCGAGCGCCGACGGCGCCGGCCCGCCCGGCATGGTGCGGACGGCGACGAAGTGCTCGGGCGTGGTGACGCGGCGAAACTCGGTTTCGACCAAGCCCGGCGCACGCCCCGCGACCTCGCGGAACGCCTCGGCGAAGGCGGCGTAAGGCACGGTCTGGAAGCGCTCGCCGGTATCGATCATGCGCCTGGCCAGCTTGGCCGCGATCTCGTGTGCCTGGCGGAAAGACAGGCCCTCGGCGCGAACCAGAGAGTCCGCGAGCTCGGTCACTGTGATGCAGGCCTCGTCGATGTGCCGGCGGACCTTGGCTTCGTCGATCCTGACCGAAGCCAAGAATCCGGCGAGCAGCGCAATCGCCCGATGGCCGGTGTCGAAGGCCTCGTATCCGGCAGCCTGCACTTCCCCTTCGGAGTCGTTCATGTCGGTGAAGGGCGTGTTGTGGACCGCGGTGATCACCGCTTCCGCGCGCGAGGCAGCCAGCGACAGCATCAGGCGCAGATGCTCGACCGGCACCGGATTGCGCTTCTGCGGCATGATCGAGCTGATCTGCACGTAGGCGTTCGGCACGTACATGTGGCCTATCTCGAAGCCGGTCCATGCGTTCAGGTCCTGGACGAAGCGGCCGAGATGGACGAAGACCAGCTTGAGCGCCGCATAGACGCTGGTCGCATAGTCGACCGCGGCGATGCAGCCATAGGAATTCTCCTGAACCTCGGCGAAGCCCAGCAGCTCCGCCATGCGCGCCCGGTCCAGATCGAAGCCGGACGTGGTGATCGCCGCGGCCCCCATGCTCGACTTGTCGGGATATCGACCGGCATGCATCACGCGTTCGAGGTCGCGCAGCAGCATCTCGACGAGCGCGCCGAGATAGTGGCCGAAGGTCGACGGTTGCGCCGGCTGGCCGTGCGTATACGCCACGATCAGCGTATCGCGGTTCTCCGCAGCCACCCGGATCGCGGTGTCGACGAGGCCGATCAACGCCTCGACGAAGCCGATCAGCCGCTCCTTCAGCGCCAGCTTGAAGACCGTATGGTCGATGTCATTGCGCGAGCGCCCGGTGTGCAGCTTGCCGGCGACCTCGACGCCGAGCCGGCGCTTCAGCTCGGACTCGACATAGAAGAAGAAGTCCTCGTGCTCGCCGGTGTAGTCCAGCCTGGCGACGTCGACCTTGGCGACGATGTCGTCGAGCGCCGCCAGAATCGCCACGGCCTCCGCGCGGCCGAGCAGGCCCTTCTCGGCGAGCATCACCGCGCTCGCGCGGTTGATCCGCATCTGGTGCTGCCAATGGTGGCGCTTCACGCCCTCGAACAGAGGGGCCAGCACCGTTTCCTTGTAGACCGGCGCCGGAAAGACGCTGTCGTCCCTGTGCGATGTCATCGCGGCGATGCTCGTGGAGAGGTCCGCGCAAGTCAACCGACATGACCGCTTGATTTCTCGCCGCCGCCTCCACACCCTTCGCGGCTGACATGGCTACCGATACCGAGCTCTGGAACGCCCTGACGCCGCTCCGATCGGTCGCGAGCTTCATGATGACCGGCGCGCATCCCGACGACGAGGCAAGCACCCTGCTCGCCCGTCTCGCCAGGAAGGATGGTCTGCGCACGATCTATGTCTGCGCCACGCGCGGCCAGGGCGGACAGAATGCCCTGGGTCCCGAGTCGGGCGACGCCCTGGCCGCGATCCGCACGCGCGAGATGGAGGAGGCTGCCCGCGTCCTCGACATGGAGGTGCACTGGCTCGACCTCCCCGACTTCGGATTCGCCAAGACTGCCGAAGCGACCCTCGCCGTCTGGGGCGAAGAACGCCTGCTCGAGGGTCTGGTGCGGGCGATCCGGACGGCGCGGCCCGACGTGATCTGCCCGACCTTCCTCGACGTGCCGGGCCAGCACGGCCATCACCGCGCGATCACGCGGGCGACGATCTCTGCCTTCGATCTCGCCGCCGATCCGGACGCCTTTGCCGAGCAGATCGCCGCGGGTCTCCCTGCATGGCGCGCGGCCAAGCTTTACCTGCCGGCGATCACGGGCGGCGGCGGAACCTACGATGATGCCGAACCGCCGCCGCCGGAGACGGTGTCGGTCTCGCTGGACAACGCCGACGCCGAGTTGGGACGACGCTCGCGCGCCTGCCATCGCAGTCAGGGCATGGACCTTGCGCCTGCCGAGAATCTGTCAGCCATGCCGATGCACCTGTTGCGGAGCCGCGCGGCGATGGCGAATGCCGAGACCTCGATCCTCGACGGCCTCAAATGCCGGATCGCCGACTTCGCCGATGCCAGCGATCCGGGCCTCGACGATGCGCTCAGGCGAGCGGAGACCGGCATCAATTTCGCCATGGCGCGTTTTCCGGATCGCGCCGGTGTCGCGACCGGGCTCAACTGGGCTCTCGAGGCGATCGAAGAGGCGGAGACCCGACTGGCTCCCCCGCCCGATCCCTTGGCCGAGGACCTTTCCCATCGCCTGACGGTCAAGCGCCGCCAGCTCTGGCGTGCAAGTCGGTTCGCCCTTTCCGTCGGCGCCCGCATCGAGCTGCCGGAGGTCGTCGTCGCCGGGCGCCCGGTCGGCGCAAGGCTGTCGATCCGCCTCGACGGCAAGCCGATCCCAGCATCATTAGTCGCGGTCGCCGCCGACGGAGCCGCCGCCGCCGGCGACGATCTCGGCATGGCTCATGTCGTCGTGCCGCCGCCAGTTCCCTTCAGGCCCACATTCGATCCGCTCTCTCCCGCCGGGGCGGTGACCGGCCGGCTCAGATACGTCACCGAGAACCTGGAGGTCGAGCAGACGATCGAGCCGGTCGAGGCGCCAAGGATCGTTCCGCCCTTGTCGCTGACACCGCATCCCGAACGCATCGTCATGCGAAACGGAACGAGCCTGCCGCCCCTTCGGATCGAAGCCCGCAACAACACCGGCGAGACAATCGAGACCCGGATCCGCATCGGCGACGCGGTTGCGCCGTTGCGATTGGCGCCGGGCCACGGCACCCATATCGACGTGAGGGTGCCGACGCCGACGGCCGGCCACTACCGGCTGGAGATCGGTGCGGAAGGCGTCGCGCATGGGCGGGTTCGCAGCTTCGCCTACGATCACATCGGCCGCACCGGCTGGATCGAGCCGGCGGCGATCGAGGTGCTGGTCGCCGACCTGGCGATCCCTGAAGGAATCCGCATCGGCTATGTCGGCGGCGGCGGCGACCGGGCCGGCATCCGGCTAGCCCAGCTCGGCATGACCGTCTCGCCCATCGATGCCGCCGACCTGACCGGCGATCTCTCGCGCTTCGACACGATCGTCGTGGGTGTCCGCGCCTTCGGTACACGGCGCGATCTCGCCGCCTCTCGCGAGCGGCTTCACGCCTTCGTCCGCGACGGCGGCCATCTGGTGACCCAGTATCACCGCCCGCAGGACGGTTGGGACGCGATGCGGACGCCGCCGGCGCGCCTGGCCATCGGGTCGCCCTCGGTACGCTGGCGTGTGTGCGATCCGGCGGCACCGGTCACTGTGCTGGCACCCGGCCACCCGCTGCTCACCTGGCCCAACCGTATCGGCACCGACGACTGGTCGGGCTGGGTCAAGGAGCGTGGCCTTTACTTCGCATCCTCCTGGCACCCGGCCTACGAGCCGTTGGTTGCCGTGTCCGATCCAGGCGAAGCGCCACTGGAGGGCGGGTTGATCTCGGCACGCATCGGCGCCGGGCGCCACACCCATGTGAGCCTCGGACTGGCACAGCAGATGGATGCGCTGGTTCCGGGCGCCTTCCGCCTCTTCGCCAACCTCGTCCAGGGTGCGAGAAGACCGTAGCCGACCGCCGCTCGGAGAGGATTCTCTTCTCTCCTTGCACCCCGGGTCCGGTCTGCGTTGACAAGCACGCGCCTGGATGGCGCA
This sequence comes from uncultured Rhizobium sp., assembly GCA_964504845.1. Lineage (GTDB taxonomy): Bacteria > Pseudomonadota > Alphaproteobacteria > SHVZ01 > SHVZ01 > SHVZ01. The sequence continues at coordinate 16,108 of CAZDGR010000029.1, forward strand.
ATCCGTCGCATCTTCCCCGCAAGGAGTCGACGATGGCGAGCCGTTCCCGCGTGACGCGTCGTACCGTGATCAAGGGCGCGATCGGCGCCGCCGGATCGAGCTTCATCCCCGGCGCTGCCTTCGCTCAAAGCAAGCGCGGTGGCACGCTGATGGTCGCCGCAGACAGCGAGGCGACCAACTGGAACGGCGCGATCGCGGCCAGCAACGGCGTCTTCTTCGTCACCAGCAAGGTGCTGGAGCCGCTCGCCGACCAGGTCTCGGGCGGCAGCGGCCTGAAGCCCGTGCTGGCGACGTCATGGGCACCTGCAGCCGACAGCCGCAGCATCACCTTCCAGATCCGCCAAGGCGTGAAGTGGCATGACGGCAAGGACTTCTCCTCGGCCGACGTCGCCTTCTCGGCGATGGAGGTATGGAAGAAGCTGCAGAACTTCGGCCGCGTCGTCTTCAAGGACCTTGAGGCGGTGGAGACGCCGAACCCGCAGACCGCGGTCTTCAAGTTCTCGCGGCCGATCCCGAGCCAGCTAATCCTGAACGCGCTGCCGGCGCTCTCCACGGTGATCCCGAAGCATCTCTATGAAGGAACCGCGATCGCCCAGAACCCGGCGAACCAGAAGCCGGTCGGCACCGGCCCCTTCACCTTCGCCGAGCAGAAGCGCGGCGAGTTCATCCGGCTCGAGCGCAACCCGAACTACTGGTCGCAGAACCAGCCGATGGTCGACCGCATCCTCTATCGCGTTATGGCCGACAAGGGCGCCACCGCTGCGGCGCACGAGTCCGGCGACCTGCACCTCTCCTGCTTCAGCGCGGTCTCGACCGCGGATGCGGTACGGCTCTCGAAGGTGAAAGGCCTCTCGGTCTCGACCAAGGGCTACGAGGGCATCCTCTACACCTGCACGGTCGAGGTGAACCACAAGCGGAAGGAACTCGCCGACGTCCGTGTCCGCCGCGCGATCCGGCATGCGATCGATCCCAAGTTCCTGCTCGACACCGTGTTCCAGGGCTTCGGCGCGATCGCCACAGGCCCGATCCCGGCGAGCGGCGCGCCGTTCTACACGACCGACGTCGCGCAATACCCGTTCGACCCGGCCAAGGCCGAGGCGCTGCTCGACGAAGCCGGCTACAAGAAGGGATCGGACGGCAACCGCTTCGCGCTCAAGATCCTGCCGGCACCGTTCTTCGAGCAGACCAGGCTCACCGGCGACTATCTGCGCCAGGCGCTGCGGCGCATCGGCATCGACGCGCAGATCGAGACCAACGACGCGCCCGGCCACATCGCCAAGGTCTACAAGGATCACGCCTACGATCTCGCGATCGCGGCGCTGGTCTACCGCAACGACCCGGCGATCTCGACCACGGTTCTGTATCGCTCTGGCACGCCGGCGGGCGTTCCCTTCGCCAACCAGTACAGCTATGTCGACGCCGACATGGATAAGCTCATCGACCAGGCGGCGACCGAGATCAATGCGGATGAACGGACCAAGCTCTACGTCACCTTCCAGAAGAAGGTGATGACGGACCTGCCGATCATCCCGCTGATCGACTTCCCGTTCCTGTCGGTGGTCTCGGACAAGGTCGTCAATCACCACAATACGCCGCGCTGGCCTTGCTCATCCTGGGCGGATGTCAGCCTCGCCTAAGGGAGATGGGCGCGCGGCGGACTATTTCGCCGGCCGCGCGCTCGTCCTCGTCCGCCGGAGGCTCACGCAGGCGCTGCCGGTCATCGTTCTGATCCTGGTCGGCAACTTCCTGCTGCTGAAGCTGGCGCCGGGTGACGCGGTCGATGCCTATATCGCGACCATCGGCGGCGGCGATGCCGGCGTGATCGCGCGCCTGCGCGCCGAATACGGGCTCGACCAGCCGGCGATCGTCCAGCTCGGGCTCTACCTGTGGAAGGCGATCCGCCTCGATCTCGGCCAGGCGGTCCTCTATGGCCAGCCGGTGCTGACGCTGATCCTGGAGCGCCTGCCCAACACGCTCTTGCTCATGGCGAGTTCGGTCAGCCTCGCCTTCGGGCTCGGCGTCCTGCTCGGCGTTGCCGCCGCCCGCCGGGTCGGACGACCGGAAGACACGGCGATCATCACGCTCGGCCTCATCGTCTATGCGACGCCGGGGTTCTGGCTCGGCCTGATGCTGATCGTGATCTTCTCGGTCAAGCTCGCCTGGCTGCCGCTGGCCGGCATCGAAACGCTGGCCTCCACGCTGACCGGCTGGGAGCGCGTGCTCGACATTGCGCGCCATCTCGTTCTGCCGACGGTCTCGCTGGCGTTGATCTATGTCGCGATCTACATGCGGCTTATGCGCGCCGGCATGCTCGAGGTCTACGGCCTCGACTTCGTCCGCACCGCCAAGGCCAAGGGGCTGACCGACGACCGCATCGCCTGGCGCCATGTGCTGCCGAACGCGATCCTGCCGATGGTGACGATGCTGGGCCTGCAGTTCGGCACCTTGCTGGGCGGCAGCGTCGTGATCGAGAGCGTGTTCTCGATCCCCGGCATCGGTCGGCTCGCCTTCGAGTCCGTGGTCAACCGTGACCTCAACACGCTGCTCGGCATCGTCTTCATGAGCGCGCTCCTGGTGATCACGGTCAACCTGATCGTCGACCTTCTCTACGCCCAGCTCGATCCGAGGATCGAGAGCGCATGATGCATCGCGGCTTCGCCGAACGGTTCAAGACCAACCGCGGCGGGATCGCGGGGCTCGTCATCCTCGGGCTGGTGATCCTGGCCGCGGCCGCGGCTCCCCTGCTGTTTCCCGGAGATCCGCTCGATATCGTCGGCCGTCCGCTGACCGAGCCGTTCGACGACTGGCGGTTCCCGCTCGGAACCGACCGCCTCGGCCGCGATATCCTGTCGGGACTCGCTCATGGCGCGCGCGCCTCGTTGTTCGTAGGCTTGGTCGCTGCGCTGGGCGCGATCCTGATCGGCATCCTGATCGGCTCCGCCGCCGGATACTTCGGCGGCTGGATCGACGAGTCGCTGATGCGGCTGACCGAGACCTTCCAGACGGTGCCGGCCTTCATCCTGGCGCTGGCCCTGATAGCGGTAATGGGGCCTGGCGTCGTCTCGATCGCGATCGCGATCGCGCTGGTCTCCTGGACGGGGCCCGCCCGCATCACCAGGGCCGAGTTCCTGACCCTGAAGCAGCGCGAGTTCGTCGCCGCGTCGAGGGTTCTGGGCCAGAGCGACAGTCACATCATCTTCCGGGACATCCTGCCCAACGCGCTGGCGCCGATCATCGTGCTCGGCAGCGTGATCGTCGCCTCCGCGATCCTGATCGAGTCGGCCCTCTCCTATCTCGGCCTTGGCGATCCGAACCGGGCGACCTGGGGCCAGATGATCGCCAGCGGCCGTTCGGTCTTCCGCTCGGCCTGGTACGTCTCGGCAATCCCCGGATTCGCGATCCTGCTGACCGTGCTGGCGGTCAGCCTGGTTGGCGAAGGCCTAACCGACGCCGCAAATCCGCGCACCGATCGGCGCTAGTCCCCATATATGCTGCACCGCCGCAGCCGCGGTTGCGTTCTCAATATGTTCTTGCTATGGGATCGTGCATGTCTGCCCACCTCCGTATCCGCGGCGCCCGCGAACACAACCTCAAGAACATCGACGTCGACCTGCCCCGGAACGAGCTGGTGGTGATCACCGGCCTGTCCGGTTCCGGCAAGTCGTCGCTCGCCTTCGACACGATCTATGCCGAGGGCCAGCGCCGCTACGTCGAGAGCCTCTCGGCCTATGCGCGCCAGTTCCTGGAGCTGATGGGCAAGCCCGACGTCGACCTGATCGAGGGCCTGTCGCCGGCGATCTCGATCGAGCAGAAGACGACGTCGAAGAATCCGCGCTCGACCGTCGGCACCGTCACCGAGATCTACGACTACATGCGCCTGTTATGGGCGCGCGTCGGCATTCCGTACTCGCCGGCGACCGGTTTGCCGATCGAAAGCCAG
>CAZDGR010000030.1:0-19993 GCA_964504845.1 uncultured Rhizobium sp.
GCTTCGACTTCAGCCATCCGCGTGCGATCGAAGCGGCCGATCTCGCCTCGATCGAGACCGAGGTCAACGACCGCATCCGGCTCAACCAGGCGGTCGGCACCACGCTGATGACCCCGGACGATGCGGTCGCCGCCGGCGCGATGGCCCTTTTCGGCGAGAAGTACGGCGAGGAGGTCCGCGTCGTCTCGATGGGCGGCGGCGAGGGCGAGAAGTTCTCGGTCGAGCTCTGCGGCGGCACGCATGTCGAGCGTACCGGCGACATCGGCCTGCTCAAGATCGTCTCGGAAGGCGCGGTCGCTTCCGGCATCCGTCGCATCGAGGCGGCGACCGGTGCCGGCGCGCTGGCCTACGTCGCCGAGGAAGAGAAGCTGCTGCACTCGGCGGCCGCGGCCCTGCGTGCGGCTCCGGCCGACCTGCCGGCGCGCGTGGCCCAGCTGGTCGAGGACAAGCGGAAGCTCGAACGCGAGCTGGCGGAGGCGCGGAAGGCGCTGGCGCTCGGCGGTGGCAGCGGCAAGGCCGAGGCGCCGACGCGCTCGGTCGCCGGCGTCACGCTGGCGGCGCGCACGCTCGATGGCGTGCCGGCGCGCGAGCTCAAGGGCATGGTCGATGCCTTGAAGAAGGAGATCGGCTCCGGCGTCGTCGTGCTGGTCGCGCGCGAGGACGGCAAGGCCTCCCTGGTGGTCGGCGTCACCGACGACCTGACCGCCAAGGTCAGCGCGGTCGACCTGGTGAAGGCGGGTGCCACTGCGCTGGGCGGCAAGGGCGGCGGCGGGCGCCCCGACATGGCCCAGGCCGGCGGTCCCGACGCGGGCAAGGCCGACGCGGCGATCGCCGCGATCGAGGCCGCGATCACGCAGAAGGCCGCGTAGCCGTGACCGCCAATGTCGTCGGCGTCCTTTTGGCCGGGGGGCAGTCCCGGCGCATGGGCGGCGGCGACAAGGGGTTCAGGCTCTTGGGCGGCATCCCCATCCTCGATCGGGTGATCGAGCGGTTCCGCCCGCAGGTCGGTCGTCTCGTCATCAACGCCAATGGCGACCCCGCCCGCTTCTCGTCGGTTGGCCTGCCGGTGGTCGCCGACTCGCTCGCCGATTTTCCCGGCCCGCTCGCCGGCGTGCTCGCCGGGTTCGACTGGGCCGCGGCGAACGCGCCGCAAGCGCTGTGGATCGCGACGGTGGCGACCGACGCGCCGTTCATCCCGCGCAACCTCGTGTCGCGGATGGTGATCGCGACCGAGGAAGGGGCGGATCTCGTCTGTGCGTCCTCGCACGGGCGCTCGCATCCGGTGATAGGCCTTTGGGCGACGCGGCTTCGCGACGACCTGCGCCGCGCGCTGGTCGAGGAGAACATCCGCAAGGTCGACATCTGGACCGCGCGTCACCGGCTCGCCGTCGTCGATTTTCCGGTCGACCCGATCGATCCGTTCTTCAACGTCAACGCGCCCGAGGATCTGGCAGCGGCCGAACGACTGGTCTCGGGCGGCTGATGACGCATGAGGAGCGGCTGCTGGCGATCCTGCGCGGCTCGCGGCTCTGGTCGGCGCTGCTCGGCCGGGCGCCGCTTGTGTCCCTCGGCGAATGGGCCGTCGGCGCCGGCGCGCTGGTGCAGACCGTCTGGAACCACCTGCACGGATTTCCGGACCGCCACGGCGTGCGCGACATCGACATCGTCTATTTCGACGACCGCGACCTGTCGGAGGAGGCCGAGGCCCGGGCGATCGCCGAGATCGACCGGCTGCTCGGCGACCTCGGCGTCGCGCTCGACGTCAAGAACCAGGCACGCGTGCATCTCTGGTACGAGCGCCGCTTCGGCAAGCCGATCCCGCCTTATTCTTCGCTCGAGGATGCGATCGGAACCTGGCCTACGACTTCGACCGCCGTGGCGCTCGCTCCCAACCTCGACGGATCGATCCGGGTGATCGCTCCCTTCGGCCTCGATGACCTGCTCGCCAGCATCGTCCGGCCGAACAAGCGCCAGATCACCGAGGACATCTATCGGGCGAAGGTCGACCGCTGGCGGCCGGTATGGCCGAAGCTCGACATCAGGCCCTGGTAGGGATCAGCCGCCGGTGTCGCAGCTCGGCGGCAGCTCGCCGACCTTGGGCAGCAGGTTCTCTGCGGAGTCGGCGCAGGCCTTCGGGTTCTGCGCGCAGAAGCCGAAGGCCGCGGTGTTGCCGGCGGCGGCGGCATTGGCGAGCCCGCTCGGCATGTAGAGAAGCACCGTCAGCGCACCGAGTCGCTTGAAGGCGGCGACGGCGATCTCGGACTGGCAGCGGGCATTGTCGCTGATCGCCGGAAGCTGGCTGATCACCGGCTCCTGCTTCTTGACCGGCGCGCCCCGCTGCTTCTCCTTCGCCTTCTTGTCCTTCTCGGCGTCCTTCGCCTGGGCGAAGGCGGCCGTGGGTAAGGCTACCGCGGCGACCACCGGTGCCGCGAAGACGGCGAGCAGCAGGACGAAAGTGCGAATCATCTCCGCCAATCTACTCGCTTTCGGTGATTTCTTCGAGGGAGACGACGTCGGCGTTGATCAGGAGCTTGCCGGCGTTCTCGAAGTTGACGGTGATCCGGTTGCCGATCGCCGACTGGACCTGGCCCAGACCCCAGTCCGGACGGTCGGGGTGGCGGACAAGGACGCCGGGGGCGAATTCCGCGGGCATCGAGGGCGGCTCCCAATCGATTCGCCAGCTAATATAAGATCGTCCGACTGGGGAAACGAGCCGCGATGACCGCATTCGATCTCAAGCTCGCCGAGATGCTGGCCTCCCGCCTCTGTCACGATCTGGTGAACCCGATCGGAGCCGTCGCCAACGGCGTCGAGCTGATGTCCGAGTTTTGCGACACGATGCAGAAGGACGCGCTCGATCTGGTGGCCTCCTCGGCCGACAGCGCGATGAAGCGGGTCGCCTTCTTCCGTGTTGCCTACGGCTTCGCCGGCCACGACGAAGGCCAGAGCATCCTGGAGGTCCGGGGCCTGGCCGAGGGCTTCCTCGCCGGCGGCAAGGTTGCGCTCGCCTGGCCGCCCGGACCGGACGACGCGACGCTGGGCCTGCCGCGAAGCGGCCTCAAGCTGCTGCTGGCCTTGGTCGCGCTCGGCGCCGAGACCCTGCCGCGGGGTGGCTCGCTTGCGGTGACGGTCGAGTCGCCGACCGGCGCCAGGGTGGTCGCGACCGGTACCGGGGCCCGGATCGAGGCGTCGTCCGAGGTGATCCTGGCCGCCTTCAAGGCCGGAAAGACGCCGGCGTTGGAAGCGCTTGAGGCCAAGAGCGTCGGTGCCGCCTACGCCGCGCGGCTGGCCCGGGAAATCGGTGCGGATCTCGCCGTTGAAGCCGCCCAGGACCGCATCACGCTGGGATTCCGGCACCCCTGACGAACCCCGCGTAGTCGGCGTAATCACTTTACGTAAAATTAAACTTCCGACGTCATCTTTCGCGTCGCCCGGGGGTCCGCCCCCATCCCCAGCCGCACAATCCTGACGGCGAATCCACGGACGGCGACGATGGACGATCTGCTGCGCGAATTCCTGACCGAGACTTCCGAGAACCTCTCGGTCCTGGACCTCGAGCTGGTGAAGCTCGAGCAGAACCCGAACGACACGGCCCTGCTCAGCAGCATCTTCCGGCTGATGCACACGGTGAAGGGAACCTGCGGGTTCCTGGGATTGCCGCGCCTCGAGAAGGTCGCGCATGCCTCCGAGAACGTGCTCGGCAAGTTCCGCGACGGCGCCCTCGAAGTGACGCCGGCGGCAGTCGGCCTGATCCTCCGCTCGCTCGACACGATCAAGTCGATCCTTTCGGTTCTCGAGCAGACCCAGGCCGAGCCGGCCGGCGGCGACGCCGAGCTGATCGACCTGCTCAACGCGTGGGCCGAGGGCAAGGTCGAGAGCGCCGCGGCACCTGTCGAAGCCGTCGCCGCTGCGCCCGCGCCCGTCGAGGTCGCGCCGGAGCCGGTTGCCGGCATCGTCGCCGCCGAGGCGCCGAAGGCGGCGGTCGAGATCGAGAAACCCAAGGCCCAGGCGGTCGTCGCGGTCGAGGACAATGCGGTCAAGGAGTCGGCGGTCGCCGCCCAGTCGATCCGCGTCTCGGTCAACCTGCTCGAAAGCCTGATGACCACCGTCTCCGAGCTGGTGCTGACCCGTAACCAGCTCCTGCAGATCGCCCGCCGTCACAAGGACAGCGAATTCACCGTGCCGCTGCAGCGGCTCTCCCAGATCACCTCCGAGCTGCAGGAAGGGGTGATGAAGACGCGCATGCAGCCGATCGGCAATGCCTGGTCGAAGCTGCCGCGCCTGATCCGCGATCTCAGCCACGACCTCGGCAAGAAGATCGACCTGGTCATGCTGGGCGCCGACACCGAGCTCGACCGCCAGGTGCTGGAGCTGATCAAGGATCCGCTGACCCACATGGTCCGCAACTCGGCCGACCATGGCATCGAGATGCCGAAGGATCGGGCATCGGCCGGAAAGCCCGAGACCGGCAAGGTGACCCTGAACGCCTATCACGAGGGTGGCCACATCCTGATCGAGGTCTCCGACGACGGCAAAGGCCTCGACATCCAGCGCATCCGCTCGAAGGCGGTCGCCAACGGCATCGCGACCGAAGCCGAGCTCGACCAGATGTCCGAGCAGCAGATCTACCAGTTCATCTTCAGGGCCGGCTTCTCGACCGCGCAGAAGGTGACCGCGGTCTCCGGTCGCGGCGTCGGCATGGACGTGGTCCGTACCAACATCGAGAAGATCGGCGGCACGATCGAGTTCTTCTCCAAGCCCGGCAAGGGCTCGACCTTCGTCATCAAGATTCCGCTGACGCTGGCCATCGTCTCGGCGCTGATCGTCGAGAGCTGCGGAGAGCGCTTCGCGATCCCGCAGATCAGCGTGATCGAGCTGGTCCGGGCGTCGGCCAACTCCGAGCACGCGATCGAGCGCATCCACGGCACGCCGGTCCTGCGCCTGCGCAATCGCCTGCTGCCGCTGGTCAGCCTCGAGAAGCTGCTCAAGCTCGACCGCGCCGAGACGGGCTCGACCGAGGAGACCTTCATCGTCGTCGCCCAGGTCGGGACCTATTCGTTCGGCATCCTTGTCGACCGCGTCTTCGACACCGAGGAAATCGTGGTGAAGCCGGTGGCGCCGATCCTCCGCAACGTCACGCTGTTCTCCGGCAACACCATCCTCGGCGACGGCGGGGTCATCATGATCCTCGATCCCAACGGCATCGCCGCCGCTTCGGGCGAGGCGGCAGGCACCGACACGGCGGCCGCCGAAGCGCAGAACCAGCTGGCGCTCGCCGCCGGAGAGAAGACCGCGCTCCTGGTGTTCCGCGCCGGCGGCGCGAGCCCGAAGGCCGTGCCGCTGTCGCTGGTGGCGCGCCTGGAGGAGATCGACCTCGAGAAGGTCGAGTACACCGCCGGCCGCCCGCTGGTTCAGTACCGCGGCAAGCTGATGCCGCTGGTGTCGATCGATGGCGGGCGCGAGTTCGGCAAGACCGGCCGCCAGCCGATCCTGGTCTTCGCCGACGACGACCGCTCGATGGGCCTGATCGTCGAGCAGATCGTCGACATCGTCGAGGATCGCATCAATGTCCAGCTCAAGGCCGAGCAGCCGGGCCTGATGGGAAGCGCCATCATCGGCGGCAAGGCGACCGACGTGATCGATGCCGGCCATTACCTCTCCCAGGCCTTCGGCGACTGGTTCGGCTCGGGCCGCACCCAGGTCGCCGCCGAGAAGCCAAAGAAGGTGCTGGTCGTCGACGACAGCCCGTTCTTCCGCAACATGCTGACGCCTCTGCTGTCGATTGCCGGATACGAGGTGGCCTCGGCCGAGTCCGCCGACCAGGCCCTGCAGATGCAGGAGGCCGGCGTCGAGGTCGATGTCATCGTCTCCGACATCGAGATGCCCGGCACCGACGGCTTCGCCTTCGCCGAGGCGGTGCGCAGCCACGGCCGCTGGCGCGAGAAGCCGATGGTGGCGCTGACCTCGCGCACCTCGCCCGGCGACCTCGACCGCGGCCGCGTCGTCGGCTTCAGCGACTACGTCGCAAAGTTCGACCGCGACAGCCTGCTCAAGTCGCTGTCCCAGACCCTCGCCCAGGCCTCGTAAGAGAGAAGCATCAGTCATGAACGAAGTCGCCGTCCGCAAGCCGACCGCTCTCGCCAAGGCCGAGACCCGTCAGTTCGTCACCATCACGATCGACGGCCAGTCCTTCGGCATCCCGGTGCTGCTGGTCCACGACGTGCTGGGTCCCCAGCGCATCACACGGATCCCGCTGGCGCCGGCTGAGGTCGCGGGTTCCCTCAACCTCCGCGGCCGCATCGTTACCGCGATCGACATCCGCCGCCGCCTCGGCATGCGTGAGCGCCCGGCCGACGCTGCGCCGATGAGCGTCGTCGTCGAGGAGGGCGGTGAGCTCTACAGCCTGCTCGTCGACGCCGTCGGCGAGGTGCTGACGCTGCCCGAGTCCGACTACGAGCGCCACCCGCCGACCATGGATCCGCAGTGGCGCGAGAACTCGACCGGCATCTACCGGCTCAATGGCCAGCTCCTGGTTGTTCTCGACGTCTCCCGCCTGCTCGCCATCGGCAGCCGGGCGGAAGCCGCCTGAGACGTGCGATGAAGACCTGCCTGATCGTCGACGACTCGACCGTGGTCCGCATGGTTGCGCGCCGCATCCTCGGCGAGCTCAAATTCGTGACCCGCGAGGCCGTCAACGGTGCCGAGGCGCTCGAATCCTGCGCGCGCTCTATGCCGGACGCGATCCTGCTCGACTGGAACATGCCGGTGATGACCGGTATCGAGTTCATCGAGATGCTGCGCTGCATGAAGGGCGGCGACGCGCCCCGCGTGCTGTTCTGCACCACGGAGAACGAGGTCGGCCGCATCCGCCAGGCGCTCGACGCCGGCGCCGACGAATACATCATGAAGCCCTTCGACTCCGAGATCCTGCAGACCAAGCTCGACCAGCTGGGCCTGATCGACGGATGACCGCGCTCCTGAAGGAGGTCGCGGCCGATCCGATCCGGGTGATGCTGGCGGACGACTCCGCGGTCGTCCGCGGCATGCTGACCCGCATGCTGGAGGCCGATCCCGAGATCGTCGTCGTCGCCTCGGTCGGCGATGGCCAGATGGCGGTGCGCTCCGTCGAACGCCTCGGCACGGTCGAGGTCGTCGTTCTGGACCTCGAAATGCCGCGCATGGATGGCCTCACCGCGTTGCCTGAGCTGATGCGCGCCGATCCCAATCTGCAGGTGATCATCGCCTCGTCGCTGACGCTTCGGAACGCCGACATCAGCCTGAAGGCACTGGCCGCCGGCGCCAAGGAGACGATTCCGAAGCCGTCCAGCGGCTCGGCGATCAACCAGGCCGGCGACTTCAAGCGCGAGCTGGTCGCCAAGATCAAGGCACTCGGCGAGGCGCGTCGCCGGCTGGGCATCCAGCCGAAGCCGATGGAAGTGCGCCCGGTCTCGGCCCTGGCGTCGCCTCGTCCCCCGAGAAGCTCCGCCCCCATAAAGCTGCGTCCGATGATCGCAGGCCCGATCGACGTGATCGCGATCGGCAGCTCGACCGGCGGGCCACAGGCGCTGTTCAAGGCGCTGGCATCGCTGCCGGCCGAGATGCAGCAGCCGATCCTGATCACCCAGCACATGCCGCCGACCTTCACGACGATCCTCGCCGAGCATCTCACGCGTTCGAGCGGCCGGCCCGCCCGTGAAGGGCAGGACGGCGAGCCGATCGAGAAGGGACGGATCTACGTTGCCCCCGGCGATCACCACATGGTCGTCGAGGCCCGCGCCGAAGGTAACTTCATCCGCCTCAACAAGGACGCACCGGAAAGCTTCTGCCGTCCGTCCGTCGACCCGATGGTCCGCTCGATCGTGCGTGCCTATGGACGCCGCGTGCTGGGCGTGATCCTGACGGGCATGGGCCAGGACGGTCTCAAGAGCGGCCACGCGCTGGTCGAGGCCGGTGCCAACCTGATCGCCCAGGACGAGGCGACCAGCGTCGTCTGGGGCATGCCGGGCGCGGTCGCCGCCGCCGGCATCTGTGCGGCGGTGCTGCCGATCGGCGAGATCGGACCGCAGATCCAGCGCCTCGCGCTCAAGGGAGCGCCGCGATGATCAACCCTGACGATTTCGACTTCATCGCCAAGCTGGTGTACGACCGCTCCGGCCTCGTGCTGACGCCGGACAAGTCCTACCTGCTGGAGAGCCGTCTGGTGCCGGTCGCCCGCAAGCACGGGCTCAAAGGCCTGACCGAGCTGGCAAGCGGCCTGCGTGCCCGTTCGGTTCAGCTCATCGCCGACACGGTCGAGGCGATGACCACCAACGAGTCCCTGTTCTTCCGCGACGCCAAGCCGTTCGAGCAGTTCCGGAAGCTCGTCCTGCCACGCCTGCTCGAGACCCGGACGGTGAAGCGGAGTCTCCGTATCTGGAGCGCCGCCTGCTCGTCGGGACAGGAAGCATACTCGCTCGCGATGCTGCTCATGGAAGAAGGCCCGAATCTCGCCGGCTGGAACATCGAGATCGTCGGCACAGACCTCTCGACCCAGATGGTCGAGCGCGCGCGCGCCGGCGTCTACAGCCAGTTCGAGGTCCAGCGCGGGCTGCCGGTGCAGATGCTGGTCAAGTACTTCAGGCAGGACGGCGACAAGTGGCAGATCGACCAGCGCCTGCGCGCGATGGTCAAGTACCGCGAGTTCAACCTGCTGAGCGACCTCTCGCCGCTCGGTACCTTCGACGTGATCTTCTGCCGGAACGTGCTGATCTATTTCGACCAGGCGACCAAGGCCCGCGTGCTCGAGCAGACGGCGCGCCGCCTGCCTCCCGACGGCGTGCTCTTCCTCGGCGGGGCGGAGACCGTGCTCGGCGTCACCGATCGTTTCGAGCCGGTGCCGGGCGAGCGCGGGATCTACCGCGTGACGCCGCCCACCCCGCCGATGCCGAGCCCCGCGCTGATGCCGCTCGCGATGCCGATTCCGGTCATGGCCGCGATGGGCGGACGCCGGTAGCCCTCAGCGCGAGGCTCACCGGGGCCGGCGGACGGCCCGCACCTTGCCGCTCTTCCCGCCGCCGCAGAAGAACCTGTCGCCGCCATCGGACTCGAGCCCCGATACATGGGTCCCAGGCGGCATCTCGACCTTCTCGAGAACCTCCCCCGTCCTGGGGTCGAGGCGCCGGAGATCGCTGTCCTCGCCTTCCCAGGTGCCGTGCCAGAGCTCGCCGTCGACCCAGGTGACTCCGGTGACGAAGCGGGCGGAGTCGATTGTGCGAAGGATGGCGCCGTTTTCGGGATCGACCTGGCGGATCTTCCGGCCTCGATGGTCCCCGACCCACAGCGATCCTTCGGCCCACGCGAGGCCGGAGTTGCTGGCGCCTTCGGGTGCGGGGATCGTCGCGAGCACGCGGCCGGACGCAGGATCGATCTTCTGGATGCGGTCTTCGGCGATCTGGAACAGGTGCTGTCCGTCGAAGGCCGTGCCGGCGTGCGCGGCGACGTCGAACGACTTGAGCCGATCGCCGCTCGCCGGGTCCATCGCGTTCAGCTTGTCGCCGGACGCGAACCAGACATTGCTGCCGTCGAAGGTCACGCCGGCCACCTGCTCGACACCGGGGAAGGGGCCGTATTCGCGGAGGATTTCTGCGTTCGAAGTTTTCATGTCCGGACCTTAGTCCCCCGGCAGCGGGCCTGGGAGTAACAAGGTTGTCGTGAATCCCACCACGGGCGGGGCCATCCAGCGGCGCGCGCGGCCGAGGCCACGGGCCTCGGCTTTGCCTGCCGCTGCCAGCGTATCGAGCGCCCGTTGCACGGTGCGGGCGCTGGCCCCAAGCGCGAACGCGAGCGCGGAGCTTGACCAGGACTCGCCGTCGGCGAGCAGCGCGATCACGTCCGAATGCTGGTCCTCGACCGGCGGCGCCAGCACGACGACCTCGCCCGCGCCGGGCCGGGCGAGACCGAATCCGCGCATGGTCGCATGCACATCCGCGAGCGTTCGAAGCTCGGCCCGCAGCCGGCCGATCTCGACTCGAAGGCGCGCCCGGTGGGAGCCGTCGGCGTGCCTGGCCCGGAAGGCCCGCCTGACCAGGTCGTCCCTCGACAGATCTCCCGGCCACGCTTCGCCCAGCGCACGGGCCAGCGCGAACAGCACGGGACGGGTTGCAAGCGAAACGATGGTGCTTCCGCTGCGGACCACGTGCCGGCACGCGTCGATGACGAGCGCGCCGGACTCCAGCACCGCCTCGACCTCGTCCAGCCTGAGAACGCGCTCTCCGCCGTGCGTGACCAGGCGAGCTGCCGGCGCGTCCAGGACAGCGGCCGCGCCCTTCACCTCGCCCGACAGGGTCGGGTTCCCCGCCTGGCGGGCGGCGTGTTCGGCGCGTTCGATGGCGGCGCGCGCGGTCTTGGTGCGCAGGCGCCGGATCGCGATCGATGCGACGGCGAGCTCGTAGACGGCGCGCGACGGAGGCGGAAACGGAGCGGGATCGAGTGCGGCAAGCGCCCGCTCTGCTTCGGCCAGGCGACCGACCAGGATCAGGCGCCGGGACTCGATATGCCGCGCATGCGCGGCATTCACCCAATCGCCGTGCTTTTCCAGAGTCGCCCGCGCCGCGTCGAGCACCTTGGCCGGCCAGGCGAGGTCGCGCGACACCATCGCGACCTCCGCCTCGGCGACGACGCAGCGGGCGCGGGCCACCGCCTCCTTCAGGCCGAAGCCGCGCGCCGCGCTCTGAAGCAGGGTCCTAGCGCGCGCAAAGTCGCCGAGATGCGCCATCGCGATGCCGCGAAGCGCCAGCGCCGGCGGGTCCTCGCGCAGCGCGACCCGCTTCAGGGCGCCGAGGAGGTCGCCCGCGGCGAGCGCCCGGGCAGCCGCGGTGATCAGCGAGTCCATCGGAATCCCGTCACACTTGTCACTCCCACCGGCTCATTGCCCGGCCCTAGGTATGTGGCGTGACGATCACCGAGCCCATGGAAGGAAACAAGCAGATGACGACCGAGATCGCCGACACGACCCACCGCACCGTCTCCCGGGACGAATGGCTTGCCGAGCGCCGGAAGCTCTTGAAGCGCGAGAAGGAGATTACGCGCCTCGGCGACGAGATTGCCCGGGAGCGCCGCGCGCTGCCCTGGGTGCGCGTCGACAAGTCCTATGTCTTCGATGCGCCTGGGGGCAAGCGCACGCTCGCCGAGCTGTTCGGGGGCCGCCGCCAGCTCCTGGTCCAGCACTTCATGCTGGCGCCGGGGTGGGAGGCCGGATGCCCGAGCTGCTCGTTCATGGCCGACCACACCGACGGGATGACCGTTCACCTGGCGCAGCGCGACACCGCCTTCGTCGCCGTCTCCAGGGCGCCGCTGGCGGAGATCGAGGCCTTTCGCCGGCGCATGGGCTGGCGGTTCGACTGGGTGTCCTCGCATGGCACCGATTTCAACCGCGACTTCCGCGTCACCTTCACGCCGGAAGAGGTGGCCAAGGGCAACCTCGACTACAACTACGGCGGCTGGCCGCTCTCGTTCGAGGAATTGCCCGGCGTCAGTGCCTTCACCATGAACGAGGCGGGCCAAGTCTTCCACACCTACTCGACCTACGGGCGCGGCGTGGAGGTGATGATGGGCACCTACCGCATACTCGACCTCACGGCCAAGGGGCGCGACGAGGAGGAAGGCGACGGCATGGGCTGGGTGCGCCACCACGACCGCTACGAGACGGCGCCTGCCAAGGCCGGCGGATGCTGCGATCGTTCGTAAGCGCCCTGTCCCCTTGCTTCACGGAGTGCGGCCGCGTGACCAGGTTCCTGTCCTTGGCAGCCGCCCCGACCTTCGCCGCGATGGCGGTGCTGACGGGGATCTTGGAGACCGGGTCGCCGGCCGCGATCTGCTCGATGTCCGCATCGCCGCTGACTGGAATGGTCCCGATGTACGCGCTGATGAGCGCGTTCCATGCGGGGCCCTGGCTCGGCCGGTTTGCCGGGTAGGCTGAAAATGCAAGAAGCCCTCCGCGGCGCCGCCGGGAGGGCTTCTTGTCTCGAGGCGCCGGGAGCTGGGGTCAGCTCGCCTTGGCCTTGATCTCCGAGGGATCGCGGAGCACGTAGCCCCGGCCCCAGACGGTCTCGATGAAATTGTCGCCGCCGGCGACCTTCGAGATCTTCTTCCGCAGCTTGCAGATGAAGACGTCGATGATCTTCGGCTCCGGCTCGTCCATGCCGCCGTAGAGATGGTTTAGGAACATCTCCTTGGTCAGCGTCGTGCCCTTGCGGAGCGAGAGCAGCTCGAGGATGCCGTACTCCTTGCTGGTCAGGTGAACGGGCTTGCCGTCGATCTCGACCGTGTGGGCGCCGAGGTTGACGGTGAGGCGGCCGGTCTTCAGCACCGAGGCGGCATGGCCCTTCGAGCGCCGCACGATCGCCTGGATGCGGGCGATCAGCTCGCGCCGGTCGAAGGGCTTGGTCAGATAGTCGTCGGCCCCGAATCCGAGACCCTTGATCTTGTTGTCCATCTCCGAGAGGCCGGAGAGGATCAGGATCGGCGTCGTCACCTTCTGGGCGCGCAGCCGCTTCAGGACCTCGTAGCCGTCGATGTCAGGCAGCATGAGGTCGAGAAGGATGATGTCGTAGTCGTAGAGCTTGCCGACCTCGATGCCGTCCTCGCCGAACTCGCTGGTGTCGACGACGAAGCCGCCGCCCCGAAGCATGAGCTCGATGGACCGCGCCGTGGCGGAGTCGTCTTCAACAAGAAGGACACGCATCGCTGACCCCCCGATTAACCGTTAACTCATGGTATTAAGAACTTCCTAAAACTTGGTTAACGGCTCCGCGAGGGAAATTCCCCTCCGGCATCCGTGATAAGATGCCGACCGCCGAACCCTGGTAGGACCGGGACGATGCACGTCAACCCCTTGAGACAGGCCGTCGATCAGCTCGAGAAGCTGTCCGAGTACCGGCTGTTCGGGCGGGTCGCCTCGATTCTGGGCATGCTGGTCGAGGTCGGTGGGGTGGAGCGCCAGCTGTCGATCGGCGACCGCTGCCACCTTCTCGCCCGCGGCGGCCGACGGGTCCCCTGCGAGGTGGTCGGCTTCCGGAAGGATCGGGCCCTGGTCATGCCTTTCGTCGGCCTGGAAGGGGTCGGCGTCGGCAACCGGGCCGAGGTCGCCGAATCCGAGCCGGTCGCGTTTCCCGACAAGTCCTGGCTCGGCCGGGTGGTCAATGCGATGGGCGAGCCGGTCGACGGGCTCGGGCCGATCGGCAACGGCCGCGTGCCCTATCCGCTCCGCGCCAACCCTCCGCCGGCCCACGCCCGCCGGCGCTTGGGCTCCAAGATCGATCTCGGCGTCCGCGCGCTGAACACCTTCCTCACCACGGTCGAAGGCCAGCGCATGGGCATCTTCGCCGGTTCGGGCGTCGGCAAGTCGGTGACGATGTCGATGATCGCCCGATTCACCTCGGCCGACGTCAACGTGATCGGGCTGGTCGGCGAGCGCGGCCGCGAGGTGCAGGAGTTCATCCAGGACATCCTCGGCCCCGAAGGCCTCGCGCGCTCGGTCGTGGTGGTTGCGACGTCGGACGAGTCGCCGCTGATGCGCCGCCAGGCGGCCTACCTGACGCTGACCATCAGCGAATACTTCCGCGACCAGGACATGGAAGTGCTCTGCCTGATCGATTCGATCACGCGCTTCGCCATGGCCCAGCGCGAGATCGGGCTCTCGGCCGGCGAGCCGCCTGCCTCCAAGGGCTATACGCCGACCGTCTTCGCCGAGCTGCCGCGGCTGCTCGAGCGCGCCGGTCCCGGCACCGGCAAGGGCGCGATCACCGGCCTCTTCGCCGTGCTGGTCGAGGGCGACGACCATAACGAGCCGATCGCGGACGCGGTGCGCGGCATCATCGACGGTCATATCGTGCTGGAGCGCGCGATCGCCGAGCGCGGCCGTTATCCGGCGATCAACCTGCTGCGCTCGGTCTCGCGCGCCATGCCCGGCTGCAACTCGCCGGAAGAGAACCAGCTGGTGATGCGCGCCCGCGCGCTGCTTTCCACATACGAAGACATGGCCGAGCTGATCCGGCTCGGTGCCTATCGCCGCGGCTCCGACCCGCAGGTCGACCAGGCGATCGCCTACAACCCGGCTCTCGAGAACTTCCTGAAGCAGGGCAAGGACGAGCGGTGCGACCTCGCGACCGGCTATGCCGAGCTTGCCCAGATCCTGAACAACCCGCCGCCTGCGTCGTGACGTGAAGGATCGGTGAGATGAAGGACCTGGGCGGCCTCATCCGTCTGGTGCATTGGCGCGTCGACGAGAAGCGGCGCGAGCTGGGTCAGGTGCAGCGCGACCTGGACGAATGCAATCAGGCGCTGATCGATCTCGGCGAGGAGCTCAAGCGCGAGCAGGAGGCGGCCCGCAGCTCCTACGAGGCGGGGCAGGGCTACGCCAACTACGCGAAGCTCTATCTCCACCGGCGCGAGGTGACCTTGGCCTCGATCCGTGCCGCCGAGGCCGAGGTCGAGCGGGTGCGCGAAGAGCTCTCCGGCCTGTTCCTCGAGCTCAAGCAGGCCGAGATCACGCAAGCCAACCGCGAGAAGGCCGAGGCCCAGCGCCTCGGCAAGCTGGAGCAGGCCGAGCTCGATGAGATGGGCATCTCGCGCTTCCAGCGGGCGAAGAAGGCGGCCGAAGGCGGCGAGGGGCGCGGGTAGGGGAACGGCCTGCGATCTGTCCAGGATCGTCCGGGGCTGCTAGCCTTCCCGCATCGGGACGCGGGGAGCCGGCAAAAGGAATCCGACGACCTCGTCTCCCGCTTGAACCAACAGGGAGACTTCATTCGATGACAGCGATTCCCCGGATCTTCGGCGCGGCGTTTGCCGTAGCCGCAGCGATCGGGCTCGCGGCCACGCCGGCCGCGGCCCAGAAGGTGCTGCGGGTGGTGCCGCACGCCGACCTCAAGGTCCTCGACCCGACGACGACCACCGCCACCATCACGCTGATGCACGGCGTCTACATCTACGACTTCCTGTTCAATTGGGACGAGAAGCTGGATGCCAAGCCGCAGATGGTGGGCGACCATTCGGTTTCGCCCGACAGCCTGACCTACACCTTCAAGCTCCGCCCCGGCCTCAAGTTCCACGACGGCTCGGCGGTTACGTCGAAGGACGTCGTCGCTTCGCTGAACCGCTGGATGAAGAAGGACTCTGTCGGCGGCTCGCTTGGCGACCGCATGGCCTCGCTCGAGGCGACCGGCCCCGACACCTTCGTCATCAAGATGAAGGAGAAGTACGGCCCGGTGCTGTTCTCGCTCGCCTCGGCCGGCGGACAGCTGCCGATCATCATGCGCGAGAAGGAGGCCTCGGTCGACCTGGGTACCGTGGTCAGCGAGACGATCGGCTCGGGTCCGTTCAAGTTCAACAGGGCCGAGTGGGTCCCCGGCTCGAAGGTCGTCTACGACAAGAATACCGACTACGTGCCGCGCACCGAACCGGCCAGCAGCCTCGCTGGCGGCAAGGTCGTGAAGCTCGACCGCGTCGAGTACAAGGTCATCCCGGACTCGGCGACCTCGATCGCGGCGCTCAACGCCGGCGAGGTCGACGTCGTCGACCAGCCGCCGCTCGACATGGTGAAGCTGGTCCGCAACAACCCGGACGTCCGGGTCGAGGCGCTGTTCCCGGTGCCGGCTGTCGGCGTCATCCGTCCGAACCACCTGCATCCGCCGTTCAACAACGTGAAGGCACGCCAGGCCCTGCAGATGATGGTCGACCAGCTCGACTATCTCCGCGCCGGCTTCGGCGACGACGAGAAGCTCTGGAGCACCTGCTACTCGTACTTCGTCTGCGGCGCACCCTACGGCACGAATGCCGGCGCCGAGCCGTACATGAAGGCCGACATGGCCAAGGCCAAGCAGCTGCTCGCCGAGTCCGGCTACAAGGGCGAGAAGATCACCATCATCGGCGCGTCCGACCTGCCGTCGCTGCATGCGATGACGCTGGTCACGGCGGAGAAGCTGAAGGCGATCGGCGGCAATGTCGAGGTCGTCCTCGCCGACTGGGGCTCGATCGTGACGCGTCGCGCGAAGAAGGAGCCGCCGGATCAGGGCGGGTGGAACATCTTCCACACCACCTGGGGCGGCCTCTCGATGCATCACCCGCTGACCAACGTTGCGGTCAATGCCGATTGCGCGCAGAAGAACTGGTTCGGCTGGCCGTGCGACCAGGAAGCCATGAAGCTCCGCGACCAGTTCCTCGCGGCGGCGTCGCCGGAGGAGCAGAAGAAGATCGCGGAGGCCTATCACAAGCGCCTCTACGAGATTCAGCCGCTCGCGGTCACCGGCCAGTACAGCCAGCCGACGTTCTATCGCAAGAACGTCACCGGCCTGCTCAAGGCGGCGATCCTCACCTTCTGGAACGTCGACAAGAGCTGACCTGAGGCCCCTGAAACGAAGAGGGCGGCGGGACCTGGGTCCCGCCGCCCTTTCTCTTTGCGCATCCGGGTAAGGAGGCGCGGTCTAGATCACGACTTGTCCATGTTCCAGAAGACCTGGATCGGAGCCAGCAGCAGGCCCGTCACGTTCTTCCGGTGCGGGACCGGCTGGGTGTACTGGGCCAGCGGCACGAAGGGGATGACTTCCCAACGCCGGTTCTGCAGCTCGTCGGCCAGCACCTTCTGCTTCTCGACGTTCGGCTCCTTGGCGAACCTGGAGCGGATCTCCTCGGCCTGCGCGTCGCAGGGCCAGCCGAACCACGCCTTGTCGCAGTTGGTGCCGACCGGCAGGCTGGTCAGCGGGTTGGAGCCGCCGGCGCCGCCGAAGGTGGTGTGGAAGATGTGCCAGCCGCCCTTGTCGGGCGCGTCCATCTTCGAGCGGCGGGTCACGATCGAGCCCCAGTCGGCGATGACCGGCTCGACGTTGGCGCCGATCTTCTTCAGGTTCTCGATCGTCATCAGCGTCAGCGCGTTCAGGCTCGCGATGTCGGCGGCGCCGATCACCACGATCTTCTCGCCATTGTAGCCCGACTCCTTGAGGAGCTGCCGCGCCTTCGCAAGGTCCTGCTTGCGATAGGGATCGCCACCGGCCTCGGACCCGTACGGGCCGCCGCACACCATCATCGACATGCAGGTGCGCCAGTACTTCTTGTCGCCATAGGCGGCCTGGGCATACTCGGTCTGGTCGACCATCAGCGCCAAGGCCTGGCGGGCCTTCGGGTTGTTGAACGGCGGATGGAGCACGTTCGGGCGAAGGCCGCCGTAGTTCTCCAGCATCGTGATGTTGCCGATCACGACGTCGGGATTCTTCTCGACGGTCGGGATCAGGTCGAGGGCCGGCTGGTCGAGGAGGTCGACCTCACCGGCACCGAGCGCGGTGAAGGCGGTCGCCGCATCGGCGATGACCTTGTACTCGACCCGGTCGATCTTCACGACCTTGCCGCCGGCAATGCCCGAGGGCGGCTCGGAGCGCGGCACGTAGTCGGTGTTCTTGTCGTAGATGACCTTGGCGCCGGGGACCCATTCGGCCTTGTTGAACTTGAACGGACCCGAACCGATCGTCTCGGTGATCGGCGTGTTCGGGTCGATCATCGCCTCCTTCTCGCGGTACATGCCGCCATAGGCGGTCGAGGTGCCGGGCATCATCAGCGTCAGGCAGCAGAACGGCTCCTTCAGCGTGATGGTGAAGGTCTTTTCGTCCACCGGGTCGATGCTGCCGATGTAGGGCTGCGCGACCTTGGCCACCGTCTCGCGCGCGAACAGGCGCTTCAGCGACGGCACGATGTCCTTGGTGGTGACGGCCGTGCCGTCATGCCACTTGAGGCCCGGGCGGAGCGTGAAGGTGTATTTCAGGTTGTCGGGCGAGACGGTGTGCCGCTCGACCATCTGCGGCTGGACGTTCAGCTTGTTGTCCCACGCGAACAGCGTGTCGTAGACCGAGATCATGTGCATCCCGGTGATGGTCGCGGTCGTCTGGTAGCCGTCCAGCACCTTGAGGTCGGCGTGGGGAACCACGCGCAGAACCTTCTGGGCCTGGGCGGGCTGCGGTGCGGCAAAGGCGAGGGCCAGCGTGGACGCAAGTCCCGCCAGACCGGCTGCCCACCGGATCCTGGGTTTCGACATTTATTAAGTCTCCCGTTGTTGAGCTTTCGATAGCCGGATTGGGGATTCGGCGCGCGAACGCTAGCACAGACATGCGTTTCGCTGCGCGGGCTTGCCAGCAAGGGAAGGTCGCATCGTCGCGACAGAAGGTCGCGAAGAGGAAGCCTGCGCTTGTGCGGCCTGCGACTCGCTTGTAGAAGCGCCGGCCTTCGCTTCCCCGGCATGGCCGATTCGACGGCGGGCGCTGATACCGCGCCCTTCGGAGTCGGCCGGGATGGCGGGTTTTTTCAAAAGACTCGCTCTTGGTCAGTCCACCGAATATAGTTGGGCCGCTGTTTTGTGCCCCTAGATCTTCGATGGGAGGCCACCGTGGAGTGGAGCGAAGACCGAGTTCAGCAACTTAAAGATATGTGGTCCAAAGGTATGAGCGCTCGTCAGATAGCTGAGACTCTCGGGGGTGGGGTGACCCGTAACGCGGTGATCGGAAAGGCCCATCGTATCGGCCTTTCCCAGCCGAGCCCGGCCAAGGCGAAGCCGAAGCCGGCGATGGTCGCGATGGTCAGCGACCGCGGCTGCCGGTGGCCGATCGGCCATCCGGGCGAGGCGGGTTTTCATTTCTGCGGTGCCCAGGCGGCCGCGGGACGTCCTTACTGCACGTCCCATTGCGCGCTCGCGTATCGCAACAAGGACGAGGCGGCCGCTTAAGCCTGTCTTCAGCTCCAGGCCTGAGTTTCCGAAGGGGCGCGGCCGTAAAGGCCGCGCCCCGCTCGTTTCAGCCTAAAGCGACACCTCGTCCAGCGGCGCCATCGGCC
The DNA here is from genome assembly GCA_964504845.1 of uncultured Rhizobium sp. Lineage (GTDB taxonomy): Bacteria > Pseudomonadota > Alphaproteobacteria > SHVZ01 > SHVZ01 > SHVZ01. The sequence goes on from CAZDGR010000030.1 coordinate 18,847, forward strand.
GGCGCATCCGCTTGAACGGGTATTGCAGATAGTTGGTCGAGAGCGCGCCCGGCGCATCGAGATAGATGATCCTCGAGGCGATCGGCGCGAAGGCGGCGTGGAAGTGCTGAGCCGACTTCACGGCGAGGATCTGCTTCGACTTAACGTCGATGCCGAGCTCGGTGAAGCATTCCGGGCTGAAGGTCTGCTGGCGGATCGTGTTCAGCACGATGTCGATGCCGTCGACATGGATCGCAGCCGACCGGCCGAGCGGCGCCTCGGCGCCGAACACGAATTGCCTGGGTTTCTCGGCAAGCGCCGTGATCTTCGCGGTCACGTCGACGGGTTGCCCTGAGAACTTCCCGGTCTTCCCGCCGATCCTGAGGTCGATGACCGCGCCGACGCCGGCATCGAAGCAGGACTGAACCGCCATCGGGTCCCAGATCATCGCCAGCGCGACGTTCTTGAGCCCCCGTTTGATCATCTCGGCCAGCACGTAGGTCGAATCGCCGGGCGCGCCGCCGCCGGCATTGTCGGAGCGATCGGCGATCACGACCGGACCTTTCGGCTCGGCCATCGCCTGGTCGAGCGCCCGGTCCAGCGACTGCAGCGGGCTCTTGATCTTGTCGCGCATGTGGAAGAAGCGCCGGCCCAGGGTCTCGGCGAGGTTCTTCGCCTTGTCGACGTCCCCGTCGGCGACCACGACCACGCTGGCGCCCATCTCGGGAAAGTCCGCCCAGGCGAAGCCGTGGATCAGCGACACCGAAATGATGCCGTCCTTGCCCTCCAACTTCGTCGTCTCGTCGACGAAGGAGCGCAGCGGCTCGCGCGTGGTCGGGAAGTTGCCGAGCATCGGCACGTCGAACTTCGCCATCACCGGCTTGATCTCGCCCTTGGCGGCGCGCGTGCAGAGCTCGAACAGGTCCTTCGCCCGCGCCGCGAAGTCGATGTGCGGATACTCCTTGCAGGCCATCAGCGCAGTCGCGTTCCTCAGCATCTTCTGCGTGACGTTGGCGTGCAGGTCGAGCTCGATGCCGATCGGAACCTTGGGCCCCACGATCGCGCGCACGCGCTCGGCGATGTCGCCCTCGCAGTCGTCGTAGCCCTGGGCGACATGGGCGCCGTGCAGCATCAGGAGAACCATGTCGACCGGCATCGCCGCCTTGAG
>CAZDGR010000031.1:0-7600 GCA_964504845.1 uncultured Rhizobium sp.
TCGCCCATGGTCAGCGCCAGGGCCGATGTCACGTGCGGAAGTCCAGATAGGCGGCACGGCGGAGGTCGCGAAGATAGCGGCGCGAGACGATCGAGAGCTTGCTGCGGAAGACCTGTTCGCGGATCTCCTCGCGCTTGGGAATGCCCGCCACGGCCGGCTCGGTCTTGTCGCAGACCATGAAGACGACGACCACGTCGCTGATCCTCGCCGGCTCGCTCATCTTGCCGGCTTCGATCGGCGCAATCACCGGTTTCAGTGCCGCGGCCAGGTCGCCGATCTTGAGGCGGCCGAGACTGTAGGGACGCAGGGCGCTCGCCTCCTCGGCGAGCTTCTCGAAATCGGGGCAGGTCTTGGCCTGAGCCATGGCAGCGGCCTTCTGGCGCGCGGCATTCTCATCGCCCGCCACCGGGAACAGGGCCTGGCGCAGATTGACGACGACGTCGTCGGCGTTCGGCGCCTGCATCACGCGCCGATCCGTCAGCTTCACGATGCTGAAGCCGGAGACTGTGCGGATCGGCCCGACGATGCTGCCTGGCTGCGCCTTCGCGACCTCGCGCTCAATGGCGTCGTCGATCTGGTTGGGCAGCACCCAGCCGATCTCGCCGCCGGACGACGCGGTGGCACCTTCCGAGAACTGGCGGGCGAGGGCGGCGAAATCGGCGCCGCCGCGAGCCTGCTCGATCAGCTGCTCGGCGAAGCGCCGGACCTCGCCCTCGCGATCCGGCCGGTCGATGCCGAGCTGGATCTCGGCGATCCGAAGCTCGGGCAGATCCTTCGTGCGCAGGATGCTGGCGTAGATCTCCTCGACCTCGTCGTCGCCGACCTGGATCTGCGGAGCGACCTGGCGGCGGACCAGCTTCTGCCAGACGAGGCTGGCGCGGATCTGGTCGACGAACGACGGACGGTGGATGCCGGCGCGCTCGATCTCGGCCTCGATGCCGCCGGACGGCATCTTGGCATCGGACTCGATGCGCCGGAACGCGTCGTTGATCTCGGCCTCGCTCGCATCGAGGTTGAGCCGCTTGCCTTCCTGGATCTGGAGGCGCTCGTCGATCAGCGCGCGGAGCACCTGGGGCGCGGCGCGGCGGCGGTTCTCCGGCGTGTTGGCGACGTTGGTCGAGACCAGGACGAGGTGGATGCGGGCATCGAGATCGCGGAACGAGATCGCCTCGTCGTTGACGATCGCGGCAATCCGCATGGCGTCCTGGGCCACGGCCGCGGGGGGCAGGGCAAGGATGGCAAGAAGGGCGAGACGGACCAGCATCATGCGCTGACACCTACCGCTTGCGGCCTCGGGAGGCAAGGTTGGGGGAGGCAGGGTGAGGCTCAGAAACCGAGCCCGCGCGCCTCGACCTGGCCCAGGTTCTTGAACACCAGCCGCACGAAGGCCGTGGTGTCCGGCTTCAGCGAACCGTCGGTGGTATAGCGCCGGGTGATGTCGAAGGCGAAGGCGAAGCACTCGTCGCCATAATTGAAGGTGACGCCGGCGAGCCGGTTCTTGTCCTGGGAGGCGCCGAGGTCCCGGACCAGGCGCGCCTGTGCCGACCAGAACTGGGTGAGCTTGGTGGTGACCACGGTCGCCAGCTCGCGCCGCTGGCCGATCTGCGGCACGTCCGGCCGCGAGGCCACCTGCAGGTAGTAGCTGTCGACTCGAAGCCACGACGGTCCGGCGGAAAGGCCGACCTCGTTGCGCCGGAGCGCGAAATTATCCTCGTCCACCCTGAAGCGATAGATCAGGTCGAGGTAGGGCCCGGGCGAGACGGCGATGCGGCCGACGTAGTCGGACCAGCTCTCGTTGACGCCCGATCCCAGCACATAGGCCGAGTCGCGCTGGAAGGCGTAGCTCTGGCCGAACAGGCCGGTCACGCTGCGGCCGGCGTCGCCGTAGAAGCCGACCTTGATCCCGTAGTCGATGCGCTGGCCGGTCGAGACCCGGTCGAAGCCGCCGAAGCGGTTCGCCTGGAACAGGTTGGTCTCGTCGAGCTCGAAGACCTGCGAGTCCTCGTTCGGGATCCGCGCCGGATTGCCGCCGACCGGGCTCACCACGGCGTCGACGATCGGCTCGATGACGGTCCTTACGCCGCCGTCGCGGCGGACCCACGGGTAGCGCCACTCGAGCCGCATCTGCGGGACGATGCGGCCGACGAAGCCATCCTCGAAGAAGCCGGCCGGAGCGCTCGGGTCTGGCACGTCCGCGGTCCAGTAGCCGTCGGTATAGAGCAGAGTCTGGAAGGTGAAGATCTCGCCGGCCGGCGAGGTGTGGGGCAGCGTCCAGCCGCTGGTCATCGCCAGCCGGTTGGAGTCGGCGCCGACGTCGCGGGTAAGCGACATGGCGCTGGCGTCGACCGAGAAGCGCCCGCCATGGCGCCCAGGCTCGCCGATGTAGGAGTAATAGGTGTAGGGCGCCAGCAGCGGCGACTGCTCGCGAATGTCGGATGCGCGAAGTCCTTGGAACGAATAGGCATTCAACGACATGTAGTCGCGGCCGTGGAAGCCTTCGGCGAAGGCGCGGCTGGTCAGTACCTCGGGATCGCCGAGCTTGTAGCGCTTGAGGTAGAGCCGGTCGGACGAACGCCTGAGATCGGCGCCGCTGCGCCACACGTCGGTCAGGTCGAAGCGCGTGCTCGCGTCGATATGGCCTTTGACGGTCTGCTCGCCGGTCTTGGCGTTGCCTTCGCGCTGGTCGAGGTAGCCGAGGCTGCCGGCGACGGAGAGCCGCCCCTTGGCGAAGCGCTGCCGGTACTCTGTGGCGACGAGGCCGCCGTCGGAGGAATACATGATCGGCTCGATCGTCAGGTCCTGGCTCGGGCCGATCGCCCAGTAGTAGGGGACGCCGACGATCAAGCCGACGTCGCCCGAGCGGCCGAGCTTGGGGGCCAATACGCCGGAGCGCTGGCGCACGGTCGGGTCGGCATGGGTCAGCGTCGGGAAGTAGGCGACCGGGATGCCCCACATCTCGAGCGTGGCGTCCTGGTACTCGATGTCCTTCGCGACCTCGTCGTGGATGACCTTGATCGCCTTGATCTGCCAGAGCGGCGCCCTGGTCGGGTCGGTCTTGCAGAGCTCGCACGGAGAATAGACGGCGCGCGTCATCTCCTTGCGGTTGCCGTCGACGCGGCGGGCGGCATTGGCGGCGAGCCGGCTGTTGTCGGTGAGCAGCGCCCGCAGGTTCTCGAGATAGCCGTCGCGCATGCCGCCGGTCAGCTCGATGAAGTCGGCGAACAGCACCTCGCCCGTCGCCTGGGTCAGGCTGACGTTGCCGCTGGCGGTGACCTTGTCCTCGCGCTCGCTGTAGGTGACGGTGTCGGCGAGCAGGATCTTGTCGCCCTGGACGATCTCGACGTTGCCGGTGGCGACGACGGTGCCGAGATCCTGGTGATGGGTCAGCTGGTCGGCCTTGATCAGCACCGGCTCGTTGCTCGGACGAATGGTCCCGCGCTGGGCGGCAGCAGGAGCCGCGGCCAGGACAACGAGAAGGAGAACGGCGAGTAGAAGGCGCATCAGCCGTCCTCGAGGTGCAGGAGCATGGCGAGACCGAGCAGGGTCGAGACCGACGCCGGAGTCCAGGCGGCGAGCTCGACCGGAAGCCGCCCGGAGAGGCCGAGGGCGAAGATCACGTCAGAAGCGAAGTAGACGAGGAATCCGGCGAAGATGCCGGCGCCCGCCACCGCCAGAGTGCCGCCGCGGCGAACCATGCGGAGCGAGAAGGTGGCGGCGATCAGCACCATCGCGCAAAGCATCAGGGGAGCCGCGAGCAGGCCGTGGAGATGGAGGCGATGGCGCGCCGCCGAGAAGCCCGCCTTCTCCAGCACCTCGATGAAGGCCGGGAGCTCCCAGAAGCTCATCGTCTCGGGCGCGGCGAAGCTGTCCTGGATGGTCTCGAGCGTGAGGTCGGTCGAGATCCGCATCATCGGCTCGCGCACCGGCGGCCGGTCGCCCATCGAGACCAGCGCGTCGCGCAGCAGCCAGAATCCTTCCTCGAGCCGGGCCGCGGCGGCGTCGATGCGGCCGAGGTACTTGTCGACGCCCTCGTAGAGGAAGACGGTCGCGTCCAGCAGCTCCATGTGCTGCTGCGAGACGCCCTGGGCGTGCATGATGGACTGGCCGCGGTCGCTCATCTGGCGAAGCCAGAGACCGGACTCCGAGACCGCCAGGAGGCTGGTGCGGCCGCGGAAGATCTGCGCCTCGATCTGCTCGTGACGCTGGGTCAGCACCGAGGCGACGGGGTTGAACAGCGTGGTGCGGAAGGTGCCGATCAGGAGGGCGGCGAAGAGGGCAGGCAGCAGGAACTGCCAGACCGAGACGCCGGCGGCGCGGGCGACGACCAGCTCCTGGCTCCGCGTCAGCCGCCAATAGGTCATCATCGTCGAGAACAGCACCGCGAAGGGCAGCAGCATCTGCGCCATCGTCGGCAGCTTGAACAGCGCCAGCTGGATCACGATGCCGAGCCCGGCGCCCGGGCGGCCGGCGATCCGGCGCAGGAGCTCGACCAGGTCGAACACGAAGGCGAGCGCCAGCAGCGAGAAGAACACGCAGGCGAACCAGTAGAGGAACTGGCGCCCGATATAGACGGAGAGGGTGCGCGAAAGACGCATGCTACTCGGCCGGTGCCAGGCGCGGGATGGCGCGGCGGTGCGGATGGACGATCATCCAGAGCGCCGCCAGCGCCGGTATCGCCGCCACCGCGTACATCAGCGGCACCACGGTGAGCGTCCGGACCGAGGCGTAGGTGATGCCGAGATTGGCCACCTGGCAGAGGATCACCGCGAGGATGGCGACCAGGATGCGGCCGAGATGACCGCGCCTGGAGAACTCGCCGCTGAGGATCGCCGCGAGCGCGATCAGGGTGAAGGTGATGCAGAACAGCGGCGACACGATCCGCTGATGGCCCTCGGCGATCAGCTCGGTGTGGTGCTCGATGTCGATCTGGGTGCTCTCGTGCCAGAACAGCTCGGTGAGGAAGCGCTCGCGCGGCTCGCGCCAGCGCAGCATCGCACCCTGCTGCAGGCGGCCGAGGTCGTGGGCGTAGCTGTCGAAGTAGAGGATGGAGAGGCGGCCCGAAGCGACGTCGCGCTCCTGGCGGTTGCCGTTGACCATCAGGACCTTCGGGCCGTCCTCGCCGCGCACCAGCGCGCCACGCTCGGCGATCATCGTCACATGCTTCTTGGGGTCGGTCTCGTCCTGAACCAGCACGCCGAGCAGCTCGCCCGAGCTCTCGCGCTGGCGGATGTAGACCGTCATCTTCTCGCCGATGTTGGTGAACACGCCCTCGCGCAGCAGCACGTTGGTGAACTGGTTGCGGATCTGGAACTGCAGGTTCTTGAAGGCGCTGTGCGCGACCGGCGAGAGGTAGAGGCTGAGCGCGTAGGCGGCCACGGTCGCTCCGAGCGCGAGCAGGACGGCGGGCTTCGAGAGACCGATGGAGGAGAGGCCGGTCGCCCGCATCACCACCAGCTCGGAGTCGGCCTGCATCTTGTTGTACGAGAACACCACGGCCGAGAAGGTCGCGATCGGCAGCACCAGCTGGAAGAACTGCGGCAGCAGCAGCACGGCAAGGTGCAGGAAGGTCTCGATCGGAAGCCCGCGGTTGACGATGAGGTCGACGAAACGGAGCGCCTGGGTCAGCCAGATCGCCAGCGTCACCGCGCCCAGCACGAACAGCAGCGCCGTCGTCATCTGGCGGAGCGGGTAGCGCGTCATCCAACGCATCGGGGCAGTCCCCAGCGGCGCTCGATCGCATCCGCCTGGCGCGCGAGCGCCCAGCTGACGACGAGAGCGCCGATCGCACCGAGCCAGAGCCCGGCGATGGTGTCGCTGATGAAATGAGCGGTGGCGCCGACGCGGCCGAGCGCGACCGCGAGCGCGAGCGCGATCCAGGCCCAGGCGAAGCGCGGAAAAAGCAGGACCAGCACCATGGCGACGGTGCCGACCGTCGTCGAATGCCCCGAAGGGAACGACCACCACGACGAGCTGAGGCTGCCCGGCGCCATCGTCATCAGCCCGTCCTGGAACAGGTGCCGTGGCCGTGACCTGCCGACCAGGATCTTGAGCAGGTCGACGGCGATCCCGGTCGCGGCGACGGCGAGGAAAAGGAAAGCGAACCGGCTCGCCAGCATAAGCAGCCGGTCGCGGGCCGGCGCGACGTAGCGCCTGGAGAGCACATAGGCGAGCGGCGCGCCGATCCCGCCGCCGACCAGGTACCAGACCGAGTCTCCGGGAAGCGAGAGGCGGCGGAAGAGGTTCATGGTCTCGTCGCCATGGGCCTGGAACCAGATCGCGACCGGACGGTCGAGCCAGACGACGGTGACGCCCACCAATACCGCAGCCGCCGCCGTCGCCGCCCAGAACCACGCGATCGGCGCGGGTCGCGGCCAGTACCAGGGATGCGGCGTCACGGGTGCCGCCGATAGAGCGTCAGCGTGGTCCACCGACCCTTGGAATAGTTGAAGCCGGCGAGGGTGTCGAGCGCTTCGGCCCGGGCTCCGGATGCGGCCAGCGCCGCCTGGAAGGCAGGCTGTTCCTCGCGGCCGATCAGGGCCACCCGGCCTGGGGATTCGGCGAGGAAGCGGGCCGCGACGCCGGCGTCGATCAGGCGGATCGGCGCGCCCGTGGCGAAGACCAGGCTGGGCTCGGCATAGCCGGACGAGGCCAGCGACTCGGGTTTGGTGCCGGGCGCGCGCTCGGCGACGAGCTCGGCTGCCTCGCGGCCGAGCCAGAGCGGATCGAGGCGCGGCAGCACCTGGCCGAAAGTGCCGCTCATGAGGACCCAGGCGGTCGCCGCCGAGATCGCGGTAGCAGCGAGCCAGCGGCCTCGGAAGGCGGCAACCGTGGCGACCAGCGTCGCGGCGAGCGCCGCAAGGCCGAGAGCGAGCGCCGCCGGATCGAGGCGCTGGTCGAGGACGAAGCCGATCGCTGCGGGCGCGGCGGCGAGCGCCACGCTGCCGGCGAGCCAGGGAAGGGCGAAGACCCGCGCCCAGAGGCCATCGAGCGTCGTCCTCTCGCCCTCGGCGGAGCGGACGAGGAGACGCGCGGCCAGCATCGCCAGCGCCGGGAACATCGGCAGCACATAGTGCGGAAGCTTGGTCGGCACCGCCTCGAACAGGAGCCAGGCCGGGATCGCCCAGGCGAGCAGCGCTCTGGTCGGCGCATCGATCCGGTCGGCCCAGGCTTCGCGAAGCGCCGGCCACAGCACCAGCGAAGCCGGAAGGAAGGTGAGGCTGACCAGCGCCACGTAATAGCCCGGCGGCGCGCCGTGACTCTCCTGGCCGCCGATCAGCTTCGGCAGCAGGTCGTTGCCGACCGCGTCGCGCACGAAGCCGCCATCGGTCGCGAGCTGGATCGCGATGAACCACGGGCTCGCGATCGCCAGCATCAGCACGATGCCGGGAAGCGGCCGGAGCAGCCTCAGCCAGCGCCAGTCCCTGTCGGCGACCGACAGCGTGATCGCGGTCAGCGCCGAGACCGCGAGGATCACCGGCCCCTTGATCAACGTAGCCATGCCCAGCGCCGCCCAGAAGCCGAAGGCGAGTCCCGGGCGCACCAGCTCGCCGCGGCGCTGCCGCATTTGCGCTCCAGGCTGATGAAGCCGATCGCGGTCACG
>CAZDGR010000031.1:7610-19945 GCA_964504845.1 uncultured Rhizobium sp.
TGTCGCACATATGCGAGCACCAGCGCGCCCTGTGCTGCGACGGCGGAGGCCAGCAGCGCGCCGTCGGTGGTCGCCTGCTGTCCCATCACCTGGGCCAGGAGGGCGGCACTGATCAGGCCGCCGGCGACACCTGCCGTCATCGTGTCGTAGAGCCGGCGCGCGATCGCCATGGTGAGCGCGACCGCGATCAGCACGCCGAGAATCGACGGCAGGCGATAGGCCCAGATCTGGCGCATGTCCGGGGCCAGCAGCGTGACCGAGGCCGCCTGCATCCAGTGGACGCCGGCCGGCTTCTTGTTCCTGGGCTCGTCCTGGAAGCGGATGCGGACGAAGTCCTTTGTCTCCAGCATCTGCTTGGTCGCTTGCGCGTAGCGGGACTCGTCGCGGTCGATCGGCGGCAGCCGGATCGCGCCCGGCAGCAGCGCCGCCAGCGTGACGACAAGCACGAGAGCCCGCGCCCAGGGCGAGGCGAGGAACGAAAGCACCGATGATCCGTCGCGAGGTTTAAGGGCTTCGGCCAATCTGCCATGGCACCCCGCGCCATTGACAGCCGAAACGGGCGAAGGCTAATGGCTCTCCCACCAATTCCCGCCCAAGTCCCCGTATCGGGAGGAGTCGCCAATGAAAATCTCGTTCTCCAAGCCGGGCCTCCCGGCAAAGGGCGCGCTCGTCGTCGGCGTCTACGAAGGCAAGAAGCTGACCGCCAGCGCAACGGAGCTCGACCGCAAGACCAAAGGCGCCATCACCCGCGCCATCGCCGGCAGCCGCTTTACCGGCAAGAGCCGCCAGATCCTGTCGGTCCTGGCGCCGGCGGGGACGGATGCTGCCCGCGTCGTGCTGATCGGCCTCGGCAAGGCCAAGGGCGAGATGAAGCCGGTCGACATCGAGGCGATGGGCGGCGCGCTCGTCGGCGAGCTCGGCAACTCGGGTGTGCGCGAGGCGTCGGTCGCCTTCGACCTTCCGGGCGAGGAGGGCGGCAATGCGGCCGCGCATTTCGCGCTCGGTGCCAAGCTCCGCTCCTACCGCTTCGACAAGTACCGCACCAAGGAGAAGCCCGAGGACAAGCCGACGCTGCAGCGGATCTCGATCCATGTGGAGGCGAACCGCACGGCGCAGCGCGTCTATGCCGAGCTCGAGCAGGTCGGCGATGCGGTCTTCTTCGCCCGCGACCTCGTCTCCGAGCCGGGCAACGTGATCTATCCGAAAAGCCTCGCCGAGCAGTGCCGGACGCTCACCGCGCACGGCATCAAGGTCGAGGTCCTCGGCGTCAAGGAGATGACAAAGCTCGGCATGGGTGCGCTGCTCGGCGTCGGCCAGGGCAGCACGCAGGAGAGCCAGCTCGTCGTCATGCAGTGGAACGGCGATCCCAAGTCTAAGGACAAGCCGCTCGCCTTCCTCGGCAAGGGCGTCACCTTCGACACCGGCGGCATCTCCCTCAAGCCCGCCCAGGGCATGGAGGACATGAAGTGGGACATGGGCGGCTCCGCCGCCGTGATCGGACTCATGCGCGCGCTCGCCGGCCGGAAGGCCAAGGCGAACGTGATCGGCATCGTGGGCCTGGTCGAGAACATGCCCGACGGCAACGCCCAGCGCCCGGGCGACGTGGTCAAGAGCATGTCCGGCCAGACCATCGAGGTGAACAATACCGACGCCGAAGGCCGCCTCGTGCTGGCGGACGCGCTCTGGTACTGCCAGGATCGCTTCAAGCCGCGCTTCATGATCGATCTGGCGACCCTGACCGGCGCAATCGTCATCGCGCTCGGGCACGAGTTCGCCGGCGCCTTCGTCAGCGACGACGAGCTCGCCGACCGCCTGGTCGCCTCGGGCAAGGCGACGGGCGAAGGCGTGTGGCGCATGCCCTTGGCCGAGAGCTACGACCGCGGCATGGATTCCGACATCGCCGACATGAAGAACTCGGGGTCGCGCGACGGCGGCTCGTGCAAGGCGGCGATGTTCATGAAGCGCTTCACCAACGACGTGCCGTGGGCGCATCTCGACATCGCCGGCATGGCGTGGTCGTCGAAGGACAAGCCGACGACGCCGAAGGGCGCCACCGCCTACGGCGTCCGCCTGCTCGACCACCTGGTGAAGGCCTACTACGAGCCCAAGGCCTGATCGGAGACCCGTTGAGCGAGGTCGGCTTTTATCATCTGACCACCCGGTCGCTCGACTGGGCGCTCGCCAGGCTGCTCGACCGCGCGCTGTCATCGGGCAAGCGCGCGGTCGTGCTCGCGGGATCGATCGAGCGGGTCGAGGCGCTCTCGGCGCAGCTCTGGACCTTCGATCCGAACGCCTTCCTGCCGCACGGCACCGAGAAGGACGGCAACGCCGAGCACCAGCCGGTATGGCTGACGGCGGAGGACGAGAACCCGAACAAGGCCGAGTTCGTGATGCTGATCGACGGCCAGGAGACCTCGAGGCTCGCCGCCTACGAGCGCTGCTTCGAGATCTTCGACGGCCGCGACCCGGCCCAGGTCGAGCGCGCCCGCGCGCACTGGACCGCCTACAAGCTGCAGGGTCACACCGTCACCTACTGGCGTCAGACCGACGCCGGCGGCTGGGAGAAGGGCGCCTAAGCCGCCCGCGCAGACGATGAGCGGGATCTTCGTCTTCGCCGCCGCGGTTACCTCGGTCTGCGCGGTCGTTCGGGGCTACTCCGGCTTCGGCATGGGGCTGATGATCGTGCCCCTGCTGTCGCTGGTGCTTTCGCCCCAGGACGCGGTGATCATCGTGCTGATCTTCGGCGTGACCGTGGCGCTGCGCCAGCTTCCGGGACTCTGGACGCACATCGACTGGCGCGGCCTCAAGCTCCTGATGCCGACCGCGATCCTGACCACGCCCCTTGGCACCTGGTTCCTCGGCCTCGCCTCGCCGTCGGCGCTCAGGCTCGGGCTCTCGATCGCCGTGCTGCTGGTGGCGATCCTCTTCCTGGTCGGCTTTCGTCTGCCGGGCAGCCCAAGGAAGCCGACGATCGTCGCCACCGGCGCGCTTGCCGGCGTGATGAACGGCGTCGCCGGACTCTCCGGCCCGCCGCTGGTTTTCCTCTATCTGACGCGCACCGACTCTCTCTCGGTCGGCCGTGCCACCTTGATCGCGTTCTTCTTCGTGACCGACGCCGCCGCGCTCGCTTTCGCCGGGGTCGGCGGCCTCATAGAGCGTGACACCGCGATCACAGCACTGCTGCTGATTCCGTTCCTGCTGGCCGGCGTGTTCCTAGGTGAGCGCGCTTTCCGCGGCACGTCGCCCGAGCGTTTTCGCCAGGTGGTGTTGTGGCTTCTAGTGCTGACCGGCGTGGTTGGTGCGATCCGGGCGCTCTGGCCAGTCATCAACGCTGCGTGAGGAAAGGCAATGCTCACCTCGGCAGGCAACTCCGGATGTTGACGGCCCGGAGAGGGCTGGGGCACTTGATACGAATGTATATGTTTCCTAAGGGATGCTGCCGCCCGACGGCATCGAGAAGGCCTTCTGGTGCAGCGTAGCCTCGCGTCAGCCGCCCAAGCCTTGCTGGATACCTTCTATCCCGAGACGCTGCGGCGCGATCAGCTCGTGGTCCTGGCGCAGACGACGCCGATCAACGCGTTCGTCAGCATCGTCAATGCACTGATCATTGCCGCTGTGCTGTGGCCCGACGGCAACCGCCTCCTGGTGCTGCTCTGGGCCGGCGCGGCGTGCGGCTTCTCGGTCTTCCAGCTCAAGCGATGGGTCAGGTTCCGCAGGCGAACCCTGCCGCCAACCGTGCGTGCCGGGAGCTGGCGCAAGCCCGTCCTGTGGGCGACGCTCGGCGGCCTGCTGTGGAGCAGCGCATTGATCTTCGTGCCCGGTGCCGGCCCGGCCGAGACGTTGACCCTCTGCGTCATGTTCGCAGGCGTCGCGGCCGGAGGTGCGGCGACGCTCGCGGTGTTGCCGCTGGCGGCGGCTGGATTCGTGATCGCAGTCCTCGTGCCGGTCGCGGCGTTCTTCCTTTTCTATGGCGACCTCGACTACGCGGCGGTCGGTGCCTTCGCGATCATGCTTCTGCTCACCCTATTGAGTTCGGCGCTGGTGGTGTTTCGGTGGTTCGCCGAGTCGCGGGAGGCACGCCGCCGAGCCGAGAGCGCGAACCAGGCCAAGTCCGAGTTCCTCGCGGTGATGAGCCACGAGCTGCGGACGCCGCTGGCCTCCGTCATCAGTGGCGTCGACCTGCTTGCCGCCACGTCCCTGACGTCGGAACAGAAGCAGTTCGTCGATCAGGCGCTCGCGTCCTCGCTTCAGCTGACGGGACTGCTTGGCGACATCCTGGATATCTCGAAGCTCGAAGCCGGCCAGATCGTCCTCGAGAGGATCCCGTTCGACCTGCCGGAGATGCTGCGCGAGACCGTCGCGACGGCCGGCGCGCGCGCCGCCACAAAAGGATTGTCGTTGTCGCTCGACATCGGCGAGGGCGCGGGCGGCTGGCGCCTGGGCGACCCGACGAGACTGCGCCAGGTCCTCCTCAACCTGATCACCAACTCGGTCAAGTTTACCGAGCGCGGCGGCATCCGGGTTTCGATAGCGCCGGCCGCGGAGCCAGGATTGATCCGGTTCTCGGTCGCCGATACCGGGATAGGAATGGCTGAGCACCTCCGTGCGCATGTGTTCGAGAAGTTCACCCAGGCCGATCAGACGATCACCCGGAGGTTCGGTGGCGCCGGCCTCGGGCTTGCGATCTGCAAGCAGTTGGTAGAGGCGATGGGGGGCGGCATCGATTTCGAGAGCGAGGTCGGTCGCGGAACCAATTTCTGGTTCACGGCCCGGCTGCCGGCGACCGAAGCGCGGCCGATCGCGAGTGCGGGCACGGCCCAGGCATCGGTGGCGCCCGAACGGCGCGCCCGCATCCTCCTGGTCGAGGACAACGACGTGAACCGTCGGCTGATCGCTCAGCTGGTCGGCGGCCTCGGTTTCGAGGTCGAGCTCGCTGGCGGCGGCCGATCGGCGGTCGAGGCGGCGCGGGCGCGGCCGTTCGATGCGATCCTGATGGATATCCAGATGCCGGACATCGACGGCCTGGAGGCGACACGCCAGATCCGCTCAGAGCCGGGGCCCAACCGGGAGACACCGATCATCGCGCTCACCGGCAACGTCTTCGAGGATGATCGGCAGTCGGCGATGGCGGCTGGCTTCAACGACTACCTGGCGAAGCCGATCCGTCCGGGCTCGCTCGGCGATGCGCTGGCCAAGCATCTGCCCGGTGGCCCCCGAACCTGAGACTGCTCGTCGTCAGGCCGGCCGCACGGCTCTCGCCTTGAAGAAGGTGTAGCAAAAGACTCCATCGTCGGCGGCGGTGCGGTTGAGCCCGTCGATGCCGCGCTGCCAGGAGGCTGCATCGACGATGCCGGCGGCCAGCGCCTGATCGCGCACGCCCTCGACCATCGCGGTGAAGGTATTGCGGGTGAAGCCCTCGATCAGCGCCGGCTTGCTGCCGTCGACATAGACCATGCGCGGCGAAACCGAGACCGGTGCGAAGCCGGCCTTCGTCAGCAGCGGGTAGAGCTCGCGCCCGATCAGCGAATTGCCGCCGAGCCTCGCCTGCATCTCGACCAGGCAGCCGACGGCATGCCGCGCGTCGGCGTTGTCCGGGTGGAAATACGTGGAGCCGTGATCGCCCTCGATCACGGTGATCGTGCCGCCCGACTTCAGCACCGCCTTCAGGCTGGCGAGCGCGCCCAGCGGATCGCGGAGATGCTCCAGCACGAAGCAGACGAAGATGTGGTCGAAGCTCTCGGCCGGGAAGGGAAGGGCGAAGATGTCGGCCTGACGGAAGGCGACGTTGCTCAAGCCGGCTTGCCGGGCTCGCGTCTCGGCCGCCGCCAGGGACTCAGGCGAGATGTCGACCGAGGTGAAGCGGGCATCGGGGCTCGAGGCGGCGATCGTCACCGTCTGGGCGCCGACCCCGCAGCCGGCCTCAAGCACGGTGCTTCCGGCCGGGAACGCCGTGTCGGCATGCAGCAGCTCGACCAGGCTTCCGGCCTGGTCGAGCAGCCGCTGGTGCTCGCGGGTCGAATAGCCGTGGACGTAGTCGACATTGCCCATGGGAGGCCTCCCGAAACCGGTTGAGCCTAGCGCCCTTCGAGGCATGTTGCGATGCGGAAGGACCGCCGCTATAAGCCTGCCATCTCAACGACATTCGACGTAAAGCCAGGAGTTCAGCGATGGCGCTCGAGCGCACCTTTTCGATCATCAAGCCGGACGCGACCCGCCGGAACCTCACCGGCAAGGTCAATGCCGTGCTGGAAGGCGCGGGCCTCCGCATCGTCGCGCAAAAGCGCGTCCGCCTGACCCAGGCCCAGGCCGAGGGTTTCTACGCCGTCCACAAGGCACGGCCGTTCTTCGGCGATCTTTGCAAGTTCATGACTTCGGGCCCGGTCGTGGTCCAGGTCCTGGAAGGCGAGAACGCGGTCGCGAAGAACCGCGAGGTCATGGGCGCCACCAACCCGGCGAACGCCGCCGAGGGCACGATCCGCAAGCAGTTTGCGGAGTCGATCGAAGCGAATTCCGTGCACGGCTCGGACTCGCTCGAGAACGCCAAGATCGAGATCGCTTATTTCTTTGCCGAGACCGAAATCGTCGGCTGAGCCTGCCCAAAGGCTCTCGAAGTCCCGCCCGCGCCTCGAGGCGCGGGCGGTTTCGTTTCTAGGCGACGAAGATCGCCATCAGGCCCAGGATCGCCATGCAGCCGGCGCCGATCCAGATCGAGCCTTTGATGAAAGTGTTCCAGGTTTCCTGGTGGTGCTTGAGGTCGCTGTCGACAGCCATGCCTGAGTTCTCCCTCCCGAAGCCGGTCGCCTCGCGTATAGCGCAGGCCAGCCTGATTTTCTAGCTGCCCGATTTTCTAGCCGGCCGGATTGATCAGCGCGGTCTCGGCGACGTCGGGCTCGGCGACGATCGCCCGCTCGCCGTCGAGCTGGACGCGGCCTTCAGCAAGCCAGCGGACCGCCATCGGGTAGATCCGATGCTCCTCGGCCAGCACCCGGGCGGCCAGCGTCTCCGGCGTGTCGGACTGCAGCACCGGCACAGCCGCCTGGACGATGATCGGCCCGGCGTCGACCTCGGGCCGGGAGAAATGCACGGTGCAGCCGGTGAACCGGCAGCCGGCGGCAAGCACGCGCTCGTGGGTCCTCAGGCCCGGGAAGGCCGGCAGCAGCGAGGGGTGGATGTTGATCACCCGGTCCGGCCAGTGCTCGAAGAACGAAGGCGTCAGGATCCGCATGAATCCTGCGTTGCAGACGAGATCGACGCCGTGGGCGTAGAGCACGCGGGTCAGGTCGGCCTCGAAGGCCTCGCGGCTGGGATAGCCCTTGTGCGGGATGACGACCGTGGGAAGGCCGGCGGCGCGCGCGCGCTCGATGCCGTAGGCTCCTCGAACATTGGAGATCACGCAGGCGATCTCGGCCGGAAAAGCCAGACCCTGGCAGGCGTCGATCAGAGCCTGCAGGTTGCTGCCTCGGCCCGAGATCATCACGCCCAGCCTCAGTCGCGCCATGCACGCTCCAGGTTGGCGATCGTCACCGGCTCGCCTTTGCGGGCGACCATGCGGCCGACCTCGAACACGGTCTCGCCGGCGGCTTCGAGCGCCGCCTTGGCTTCCTTTGCCCTGGCCGCATCGACGATCACGAGCATGCCGAGGCCGCAGTTGAAGGTGCGCGGCATGTCGGCGGCGTCGATCCTGCCCTCGCGCTGAAGCCAGCGGAACACCGGCGGCATCTGCCATGCGGCGCCGTCGAGCTCGGCGGCGACGGTCTTCGGATAGACCCTTGGCGGATTCTCGATCAGGCCCCCGCCGGTGATGTGCGCCAACGCCTTGACGCCGCCGACCCTGATCGCCGCAAGCGTCGACTTCACATAGATCCTGGTCGGCGTCAGCAGCGCCTCGCCCAGCGACCGCTGCTGGTCGAAGGGGGCGGGCTTGTCCCACGACATGCCCTTGTCGGCGACGACGCGGCGGACCAGCGAATAGCCGTTCGAATGCACCCCCGAAGACGCCAAGCCGAGGATCACGTCGCCGGCAGCGACCGTCTCGCCGGTGATGATACGATCGCGCTCGACCGCGCCGACCGCGAAGCCGGCGAGATCGTAGTCGCCCTTGGCGTAGAGGCCGGGCATCTCGGCGGTCTCGCCGCCGATCAGCGCGCAGCCCGCGCGCCTGCAGCCCTCGGCGATGCCGGCGACGACCTTGCGCGCGACCTCGACGTCGAGCTTCCCGGTCGCGTAGTAGTCGAGGAAGAAGAGGGGTTCCGCACCCTGGACCACCAGGTCGTTGACGCACATCGCGACCAGGTCGATGCCGAGCGTCTCGGGGCGCTCCGCCTCGATCGCGATCTTGACCTTGGTGCCGACGCCGTCGGTGGACGCCACCAGCAGCGGGTCGATGTAGCCGGCGGCACGGAGATCGAAGGCGCCGCCGAAGCCGCCGATCTCGCCGTCGGCGCCGGGCCGGCGGGTGGCTCGGGTCAGTGGCTTGATCGCCTCGACCAATGCGTTGCCTGCGTCGATGTCGACGCCGGCGTCCTTGTACGTCCTGGCGCTTATGGTGTCCTCGCGCTCGCCACGGTATAAGCGGGCGCCAGAACATAGACGAACGCGGACGCTTTGCAATGGCAGGAGCCGGGCTCTTCCGTCTGGTCGTAGCGGCGCTCCTCGTGCTCGCGGCACCGGCGGGAGCGCAGGCGCCGCGTGGCGTCCAGGACGACGTCTTCACGGTCACCGGGGTGGCGGTCGACGTCACCGACGCGACCGCGCTTCAGGCGCGCGAGAAGGCCCTCCTCGAAGGCCAGCGTCAGGCCTTCCAGCGCATGATCCAGCGCCTGGCGAGCGACGCCGCGGCGCGCGTCCCCCGGCTCGACGAATCGACGATGACCCGGCTGGTCCGCTCGATCGACGTCGCCAATGAGCGGACCTCGGCGGTCCGCTATCTCGCCACGCTCACCGTGCGCTTCAATCCCGCCGCCGTCCGCGAAGTGCTGACCCAGGCCGGCATTGCCTTCACCGAGACGCGCGCGCGGCCGACCCTGCTGATCCCGGTCTTTTCGGCCGGCGGAAGCACCGTCCTGTTCGAGGACCGCAACCCGTGGCGCGAGGCGTGGGAGAGCCGACCGCCGCGCGACACGCTGATGCCGATCATGGTGCCTTTGGGCGACCTCCGCGACATCGGCGATCTCGACACCAGGTCGGCGCTCGCCGGCGATCCGGCGAAGCTGGAGGCGATCGCGCGCCGCTACGGCGCCGCCGACACCGCGGTCGCCGTCGCCACCGTCAGCCTCGATCCGGTGACCTCGAAGCCGACCGTGGCGCTGACGGTCACGCGCCACACGGCCGGCGCCGACTCGACCCTGGTCGACTCCTTCACCGGCGAGACCGGCGACCGCGGAGAGGCGCTGCTCGCCAAGGCGGTCGACTGGGTCGAGCGCGAGCTCGAGCGCTTGTGGAAGGAGGAGAACGCGATCGGACCAGGCGGCGACGAGCGCCAGATCACCATCAACGTGCCGATCTCGAGCCTTGCCGAATGGGCCGAGGTACGCCGCCGGCTCGCCGGCATCGGCCTCATCCGCAAGGCGGACGTGCTGCAGGTGAGCCGCCAGGAGGGCCGCATTGCGCTCACCTATGTGGGCGAGACCGGCCAGCTCAGGTCGGCGCTGGCGCAGCGAGACCTCGAGCTGATCGAAGGCGTCGGCGAAGCGACCTTGCGTCTCACCGGTCCGGTCCGGCGATGAGCACCCACGCGCTGCTCAGCTTCCTTCCCAACCTGATCACGCTGGCCCGCCTCCTCGCGGTGCCGCTCGTTGTCTGGCTGATCATAAGCGGCCACTGGGAGTCCGCGTTCTGGTTGTTTTTCGCCGCCAGCGTGACCGACGGCCTCGACGGCTCGCTTGCCCGCGGCCTCAACGCCCGGACCGAGCTCGGCGCCTATCTGGATGCGATCGCCGACAAGGCGTTGCTGGTCTCGGTCTACATCACGCTCGGCCAGGCCGGTCAGATCCCGATCTGGGTGGTGATCCTGGTGGTGTCGCGCGACGTGCTGATCGTCGGCGGCTTCCTGATGCTTCACACGCTGGACCAGGCGCCGGCGATGGGGCCGCTCCTGATCAGCAAGGCCAATACGCTGGCGCAGCTCGTGCTGGCCGGCGTCGTGCTCGCCGATGTCGGGCTCAACATCATCGGCGAAGGCGTGGTGCCGGCGCTGATCTGGCTGGTGGCGATCACCACCGTCGCCTCGGGTGGAGCCTACCTGATCGGCTGGGGCCGAGGCCTGGTCCGAGGATGACGTGACCGATCCCAGATCCCGCCTGGCGACCTGGACGGCGGCGATCCTCGCCGCCGGGGTCGTGCTCTACGTCCTCAAGGACGTGCTGCTGCCCTTCGTCGCCGGGTTTCTCGTCGCCTACATGGCCGATCCCCTGGTGCGGCGCCTGACAAGGGTCGGGCTCGGCCGTGCGATCGCCTCGATGATTGCGATCCTGCTGTTCTTCCTCGCCGCGACCGGGCTCTTGCTGATGACGGTGCCGATCCTTCGGACCCAGATCGTCACCTTCGCCCAGCGCCTGCCCTCCTACATCGAGCGGGCAAGGTCGCTGATCGAGCCGATGCTCGAGACGCTGCATACGCGGTTCGGGCTCACGAGCCTCGAGGACCTCTCGAAGCTGGCAAGCTCGCAGGCGTCCGAGGCGCTAGGATGGATCGCCACGCTGCTCGCCGGCCTCGTCACCGGCGGCGCGGCGATCGTCAACATCATCTCGCTGATGTTCATCACGCCGCTGGTCGCCTACTACCTGCTGCGCGACTGGCCGAAGGTGATGGAGCGGCTCGATCACTGGCTGCCGCGTGCGGAGGCCGGGACGATCCGCGGACAACTGCTCGAGATCGACCGCACGCTCGACGGCTTCGTCCGCGGCCAGGCGACGGTCTGCCTGGTGCTGGCGATCTTCTACGCCGTCGGCCTCAGCCTTGCCGGCCTCGACTTCGGCGTGCTGGTCGGCATCTTCGCCGGCGTCGCCTCGTTCATCCCGTTCCTCGGCGCCTTCGGCGGCGGGTTGCTGTCGATCGGCCTCGCGCTGATCCAGTTCCCGACCTGGAACCCGGTCTTCGTCGTCGCCGGGATCTTCGTCTTCGGCCAGGTGCTCGAAGGCTATGTGCTGACGCCGAAGCTTGTCGGCGATCGCGTCGGCCTGCATCCCGTCTGGGTGATCTTCGCGCTGATGGTCGGCGGCGCCCTGTTCGGATTCCTGGGACTGCTGCTTGCGGTGCCGGTGGCCGCCGCGGTCGGCGTGCTCGTCCGCTTCGCCGTCGCCCGATATCTCGACAGTCCTTTCTATCGCGGCTTCGGGGGATGACCGGGCCGAGCCAGCTGACGCTCGGGCTGCCGCATCGCCCGGCGCTCGGCCGCGACGATTTCCTGGTGGCCGGATCGAACGCCGACGCGGTGGCGTGGCTCGACCGCTGGCCGGACTGGCCGGCGACCGCGCTGGCGCTTCACGGGCCGGCGGCATCCGGAAAAACCCATCTCGCGCAGGTGTGGCGCCGTCGGTCAGGCGCGGTCGAGGCATTGGGCCGCTTCGATCCGCCGGCGCTGGCGGCGGCCGGCGCCGTGGTCCTCGACCTCGACGCCGCTCCGGGCCCTGCCGAAGAACGGCCTCTCCTCCATCTCTACAACCTGCTGGCCGAGCGGCGCGGCCATCTGCTGCTGGTCGGCCGCGAGCCGCCGGCGCGCTGGCCGGTCCAGCTCCCCGATCTCAGCTCCAGGCTCTCGACGGCGCCGGCCGTGGCATTGCTTCCGCCTGACGACGAGCTGCGCGCCGCGGTGATGGTGAAGCTGTTCGCCGACCGGCAGCTCCGTGTCGACGCCGATGTCGTGGGCTATCTTGTGCAGCGTCTCGACCGTTCCTTCGCCGCGATCGGCGCGGCGGTCGCCGTCCTGGACGAGGCGGCCCTGGCCGAGCGCAGGCCGATCACCGTTCCGCTCGCCCGCGCGGTCCTCGCGCGGCTCACTCAACCCGAACTGGAGCTCTGATCATGGACATGGGCATCGCCGGACGTCGCGCGCTGGTCTGCGCGGGATCGAAAGGGCTTGGCAGAGGCTGCGCCGAGGCGCTGGCGCGCGAAGGCGTGATCGTGACGATCACCGCGCGCGGCAGGGAGGCGCTGGAGAAGACCGCCGACGAGATCCGCGCGGCCGGCGGCAAGGTCACGGCCGTTGCCGGCGACATCACCACGCCCGAAGGCCGCGCCGCCGCACTGGCCGCCTGCAAGGATCCCGACATCCTGATCAACAATGCCGGCGGTCCGCCGCCGGGCGACTTCCGCGACTGGACGCCGGAAGACTGGAT
>CAZDGR010000032.1:0-7001 GCA_964504845.1 uncultured Rhizobium sp.
CATGGACAAATGGCTCGCCGCCGCCCTCGACTACGTGCCGGAATGGATCGGCTTCCAGATGCGGATCAGCGAGCAGCCCGGCTGCGCGATGGCGATCGCACACAAGGGCAAGGTCGTGCTCGAGCAGGCCTGGGGCTATGCCAACCAGCCGCGCGGGCAGGAGCTGACGCCGAGGCATCGCCACCGTGTCGCCTCGCACTCGAAGAGCTTCACCGCCGCGGGCATCCTGAAGCTGCGCGAGAGGGGCAAGCTCCAGCTCGACGACCCGGCCGGCAAGTACGTGAAGGGCCTGCATCCGAGCGTGGCCAAGGCGACAGTCGCGCAGCTGCTCTCGCATACCGCCGGCATCATCCGCGACGGCAAGGACACCGGGCAGTGGACGTATCGCCGTCCCTTCCTCAGCGCCGAGGAGTTCCTGAAGGAGCTCGCCGAGCCGCAGCCGATCGAGCCCAACCTCCGCATGAAGTACTCGAATCATGGCTTCGGCCTTGCCGGCCAAGTGATCGAGGCGGTGACGGGCGAGGCCTACAACAAGTGGATCCAGCGCGAGGTGGTGGAGGCCGCGGGCCTCGCGGAGACGCGGCCCGACGTGCCCTCGCCGAAAGGCGGCCCGCTCGCCAAGGGCCACTCCGCGAAATGGCCGCTCGGCCACCGCATCACCCTCCCGAGCGACACCTCGACCCACGGCCTCGCCTCGGCGACCGGCTTCATCTCGACGGCGCACGACCTGGCGCTGTTCTTCGGCCAGCTCTCGCCGGTGGCGAAGAAGAGCATCCTCTCGGTCGCCAGCCGGCGCGAGATGGCACGGCGCCACTGGAAGGTGCCGCATTCGCAGATCGAGCGCTGGTACGGGCTCGGCACAATCTCGGGCACGCTCTCCGGCTGGGATCACTTCGGGCATTCCGGCGGCTTCCCGGGCTTCATCACCCGCACCGCGACGATCCCGGCCCACGACATCACGATCTCGATCCTGACCAACGCCGCCGACGGGTGGTCGCACCAGTGGCTGGACGGCACGATGCACATCCTCAGGCGCTTCCATCAGAACGGCGCGCCGGCGCGGAAGGCCGCCGACTGGACCGGGCGCTGGTGGAGCCTCTGGGGCTGCTTCGATCTGGTGCCGATGGGCGAGAAGGTCATGGTCGCGACCCCGGGTCTGTTCGATCCGTTCATGGATGCGAGCGAGGTCACGATCGGCGGCCGCGACAAGGGCCGAGTCACCGAGGCCGGCGGCTTCGCCAGCTTCGGCGAGGAGGTCCGGCTCGTCCGCAAGCGCGGCCGCGTCGCCGAAGTCTACGCGACCGGTTCGCGCCTCAAGCCCGAGGCCGAGGCGATCAAGGAGATCAAGGGGCGCTACGAGTAAGTGGTCTCACGCATCAGCGCTTCAGGTCGCGGTCGACCTTGAGATAGGCGGGGACGCCGACGATGTCCGCCATCTCGCTCCAGGAGACGACGCGCTCCTTCGGCACGGCGCGACCGGCCTTCATGTCCTTGATCGCATCGCGGATCGCGCCGGCGGCGGCGAAGACCAGGGTCACGCCGTAGAGCGCGATCGCGAAGCCCATCTTGTGCACGTCGGAGGGCTTCCATGCCGGCCGGCCCGGCTCGTCCACCTGGATCATCAGCGGCAGCCTGGTCGATGCCGCGATCTTCTTGAGCTCGCGCCGGTCATGCGGGCCGGTCACGAACAGGATGTCGGCGCCGAGATCGGCGAAGGCCTTCGCCCGCCACAGCGCTTCGTCGAGACCAGAGCCCGGCCCGGCGGCGTTGCGCGCATCGGTGCGGCCGATGATCAGGATGTCGGCCCCGGCCTCGCGCGCCTGGACCGCCGCCTTCACGCGCCGGAGGGCATCCTCGCGCGAGACCACCCGGCCCGGCGCGCCGAAGTCGCTCTTCGGGCTCTCCTGGTCCTCGAGCATCAGGCAGGCGGCGCCGGCGGAGGCCAGGCCGCGCACCGTCCGCTGGACGTTCTGCGCATTGCCGAAGCCGGTATCGGCGTCGACGATCAGCGGCATCGGCGCCGAGGCGGCGACGTCGCGCGCCTGCCCCGCCATCTCGCCATAGGAGAGAAGCCCGGCGTCCGGCACGCCGAGCTTCGCCGCCGAGACCGAGAATCCGGAAAGGAACGCCGCCGGGAATCCGGCCTGATGGATCATCCGGAACCCGAGCGCGTCGTAGCAGCTGGGCACCGTCATGCCGCCGCGCCTGATGAGCTTGCGCAACCTGTCTGCGGGCGAGGTCATGCGACGTTCATCCCTGGCATCTTGACGGCGTTGACGCGGCGCTGGTCCATCCCGACCTCCATCGATCGCGGGTAGCGAGGCGGCGGCGCCGAAACCTCGTCCAGGCGCATGTCGATCTCCTTCGGCAGCTTCCAGCCTCCGGCCTTCATCGACTCGGCAGCCTGCGCTGCGGTACGCGCGCCGACAATCGCGCTGGTCATGAACGGCCGGTCGAGCACCCAGCGGAGCGCCACCTCGGCCGGGCTTCGACCGAGCTCCTTCGCCACGTCGAGCAGCGTCGCCAGCGTCATTTCGGCACTGGCCGCGAAGTATTTCGACGGATAGGCCCAGCCCTCGGCCGAGCGCGTGCCGGCGACTTTGGCCTCGCCGGGCTTGTACCTGCCGCCGAGATATCCCCCGGCCAGCGGCGACCAGCAGACGATGCCGACGCCTTCGAGCTCGCAGGCCGGCACGATCTCCTCCTCGATGTCGCGGACGACGAGGCTGTATTGAGGCTGGTGTGCGGCGAAGCGCTCCCAGCCCTTGCTGTCGGAGATCCAGAGCGACTTCATCAGCCGCCAGCACTCGTAGTTGCTGCAGGCGACGTAGCGGACCTTGCCCTGGCGCACGAGATCGTCGAAGGCGCGCAGCATCTCGTCCAGCGGCGTCTCGATGTCGACGTGATGGATGTAGTAGAGATCGAGATAGTCGGTGCCGAGCCGCTTCAGGCTGGCCTCGGCCGCCTCCATGATGTGCGCGCGGGACATGCCGGAATCGTTCGGCCCCGGCCCCATCGGGTTGAAGACCTTGCTGGCGACGATGGTCTGCTTCCGCTTCGCGCCGAGGGCCTTACCCAGCATCGTCTCCGAGACGCCGCCGTTATAGGCGTTCGCCGTGTCGACGAAGTTGACGCCGGCATCGAAGCAGGCCGCGAGTATGCGCTCGGACTCGGCCTGGTCGGCGCCGTGACCGAAGGTCATGGTGCCGAGGCAGATCTCCGAGACCTTGAGGCCGCTGCGGCCGAGACGGCGATACTCCATGGACGCCCCCGTTCAGGAAGGGCCATGGCGCGTCAGGACGACCCGAGTGTCAACCCGGATCGGCCGGCGTCAGAACGTGAAGCGCGTCAGGCTCACCTGGGCGCCCGACGGCAGCGTCAATACCGCCTGGGTCGAGCTGGTGAAGTCGATCGCGATCGATCCCTTGGTCGAGGTGATCGTCGGTGCCTGCCAGGCGCCGCCGAGCGTCTGGCCGTTGCCGTATTCGGAAAGGGTGCCGGTGAACGAGTTGCCGACCAGCAGCGAGCTGGCGAGGACGCCGCCGCCGGCGGCATACCAGACCGCCGTGTTGTCGGTGTCGTACATATAGGCCGCCATGAAGATGGCCCGGCTCGATCCCTGGGTCTCGATGAAGTAGCCGCGCCCGCTTTCCGACGAGCTCCACCACCATCCCTTCTCCGGATCGCCGCTGGCGCTTCCCGCCGCGACGCCGCCCGACACGATGTCGAAGCGCTCGATCGCGATCGTTCCACCCGGCCAGGTGAGCGTGCCGGCGGTCGAGCTGGAGAATGTGATCGACACGGTACCGACCGTGCGGCGCACCTCGGGCGCGCGGTAGGTGCCGCTCAGCGTCTGGCCGCCCTGGTACTCGACCAGGTTGCCCGAGAAGTCGCTGCCGCTGATCGTGCCGATGCTGGTGTACCAGACCGCCGTCCCATCGGTGTCGTAGAGATACGCCCCGATGAACAGGTTCGATCCCGACTGCTCGATGCCGAAGCCGGTGCCTGGCAGCGACGACGACCACCACCAGCCGGTCTGCACGGTGAAGGTCGAGCTCGGCCCGCCGGTGTAGCTGAGCACGATCGAGCCGGTGGAGCCGCTGTAGCCGTCGACGGCGATGTAGTAGGTCGTACCGGCGGCGCCGGTGAACGAGACCGCGCTCTGCAGCGTGGCGCCGGTATCGTCGTTCGAGGTGATGCTGGTCAGCGACCCCACCGCCGAGCCGGTATAGACGGCGAGCAGCGTGTCGAAGCCGCTGCCGGCCGTGCTCACGGTGACCTGGCCACTGGCGGTCGGCGTGATCTTCCACCAGACCGAGGCACCGCCGGAATTTCCCGCGTGGCTCGGCTCGCCGATCTCCTTGCTCGCCGAGATGTTGGTGCCGCTGGTGGTGCCGGAAGACGAGGTCAGCGCAATCGCGCTCGAGAAGGCGTCGTTCGCCGGACCCGAGGTCGTGCCGGTCTGGCTCCAGGTGAGAACGATCGAGCCGGAGGCACCCCCATAGCCGTCGACCGCGATCCGATAGGTCGTGCCCGCGGTCGCGGTGAAGGTCACCGAGCTCTGCAGCGCGCTGGAGGTATCGTCGTTCGAGGCGATCGCCGTCACCGCCGACACGCTCGCCCCCGTGTACACGGCAAGCAGGGTGTCGAAGCTGCTGCCGATCGTGGTGATCGTCGTGCTGCCGCCGGACGACGGCGTCCAGGTCCACCACACGGACTTGCCGCCCGAATTGCCGGCATGGCTGCTCTCGCCGGTCTCCTTGGTGGCGTTGACGTTCGACCCCGTCGTCGATCCGCTGCTGCCCGAAAGCGACGTGGCCGAAGCGAAGGCATCGTTGGCCGGGGTCCCGGAGGTGCTGCCGGTGAAAGTGGCGATGCAGGCGGCGCTCGCCGTCATCGTGATGCTGGCGGTCGAGGCGGTGCCGGAGCACGAGCTCGACCAGCCGGCGAAGGTCGAGCCGCTGTCGGCGGTCGCGGTCAGCGTCACCACCTGGCCCGAGGCGAACGAGGCGCTGCATGTGCTGCCGCAGCTGATGCCAGATGGGCTGCTGGTGACGGAGCCTGAGCCGGTGCCGCTCTTCGTCACGGTGAGCACGAGGCCGCTGGCCGTCGCCGGCCGCCATTGCGACACCACGTCCTTGTTGATGTTCAGCACGCGAGCGTTGTCGGCCGGATCCGTGCTGCCGAGCGCGATGCCCGAGGCCGCGCCGTTGCTGAAGGTGCGGCTCGGGCTGCTGAAGCGGGTGGCACGCGTGCAGTTGACGCCGCTGTCGTTGCAGAGATCGTAGTAGGACATCACGTCCATCTCGCGCGCCGCCGTGCTGACGTAGCCGAAATAGTCGTAGTCCTGGGGCAGCGTGCCGTACCACGGACCTTCGTTGTACTTGCGCACCGCGTAGCGGTCGTGCGCGAGGCCCATGTTGTGGCCGGTCTCGTGCGAGAGCGTCTGGCCGGCGAGGCAGGTGCCGCGCATCGTCGCGGAGACGCCGTAGGGGGCGTAGGCGGTGGTCGGATTGAGCGGCATGTAGCCGATGCCGCAGGCCTGGAACGTGCTGTAGTTCCTGACGATCAGCGCGACCAGGTCGGCGCCGTAGGTGATCCTGGCCGCCTGGAGCTCCGAAAGATCGCCGGACCCCGCCATGCCGAGACGCGCGTCGGTGATCACGGTCGACGCGTCCTTGCTGCTCTCGGTGTATGTCGCGGCGATCGTACCGGTGAGCTGCAGCGTGATGTTGACGCCGGAATTGGCGTAGGCCGTGTTCGCCATCGAGACCGCGAGGTTGATCTCGCTGACGATGTCGGCGGACTCCGCTGCCGCCGCCTCGGTATATGCCGCGAGCAGCGTGACGATCGTCTGGCTGTTCGGATCGCCGACGACGCTGGGGCCATCGGCCGGCGCCCGCCAGAACGGCAGGTCGCCGCGCTTGTCGGTCTTCGGGATCTCCGGGACCGGGTGCGGGCCCACCTTGGGGAAGCCGCGCGGATCGAGCTGCTCGATCACCGTGTTGCCCTGCTTGTCCGGGTAGATCGAGTAGGTGACGCCGCCGACCGTGACCGCGCCGGTGATCCGGCCTTTCGCGATCACCAGGTTGACCGTCCCTTCGGCGCCGCTGGCAGGCCGGCCTTCCCAGACGAAGTCGCCCGAGAGCGTGTGCTGGTACCTGGTCCTGGCCGCATCGACCACGACGTCGGGGAAAAGGTTGAGGCGCACCGCGTCGGCGCTCATCTCGACCCGCTTGGGCTGGGTCCCGTCGCCGGCGGCGATGCGCGGCAGGATCCTGGTCTCGAGATAGACCGGGTCGGTCTGCACCACCCGGCGCCGCGCGACTTCCGGCGGCAGGCCGTCCGCCTTGGTTTGAATCCGGGAGAGGGAGACGTCGCCGGCGGGACTGAGGAACAGGCCGCCATCCGGTGTCAGCTGCGCCGTGCTCGACGTGTAGAGCCAGGGCGATGGGCCGGTGGCGCGCGGTTCATGGGCCAGGGACGGAAGGGCGGCACCCAGCGCGAGCACCATCGCGAGAAGGAAAAGAGGCTTCATGGAATCCCCTGAGGGAGCCGCCCACCGAAGCTCCCGACCGACGTCGGGGACTCTATCGCCGTCGGGGGATCGGCGGTAGCGCCCCGCCGACGAAACTTCAGCCGACGGGTTCGGCCGCCAGCAGCGTGTCGAGAGAGAGCGGCGCCAGGTCCGGCTCGACCCAGTCGCGCCGGGCCGGGGTCGAGAGCAGCAGGTCGCGGCTCCAGAAGACGAAGATGCCGTCCTTCGATCCGTGCCGGCTATCGACGTAGGTGTTGACCAGGTCGACCAGCCTCGTCGCCCGCGTCGTCTCGAGGAAGCGCGCCGCCGACCACACGTAGTACATCGTCACCGTCTCGTGATATCCGCGGGTGTCCGAGTTCGGCGTGCCGGAGGCCTCGTTGTAGGCGCGGATGCCGTCTCGCAGCAGCGAGCGGGACTCTTCCTCGCCGAATCGGCGGACGTGCCAGAGGCCGACGGCGAG
>CAZDGR010000032.1:7101-19908 GCA_964504845.1 uncultured Rhizobium sp.
GCGAGCGGGACTCTTCCTCGCCGAATCGGCGGACGTGCCAGAGGCCGACGGCGAGGTGGGCCTGGTGGGTCCAGCGCGCGGCCGGCAGGGTTTTCGCCCTGAATCCGTCGACGATCGTGAGGACCGCGCGCTCGTCGGCGAGGCTCTGGTAGGTCCGGCTCGGCGTGTTCATGCCCATGGGCACCGACGCTACCAGCGACCCCGGAGGGCGTCACCCCGGTTTCGCTTGCCGTAAAGAAAAACGGAACGGATCGCTTGGCTGGCCTAGCTTCGTTTCTGAAAAGCCGGGAGCCGGCTCGAAACGAGGGGGAAGCATGAACGGAAAACGCCCACCGATCGCCTCTGTCCACGGCGTCGTCGCCGCCGCGCACCCGATGGCCGCACAGGCCGGCGCCCGCATCCTGCGCGAAGGCGGCAACGCCTTCGATGCCATCGCCGCCACCGCCGCCGCGCTCAACGTCGGCGAGCCGTTCATGTCGGGCCTGGCCGGCATGGGCATGGCGACGATGTACGTCGCCAAGGAGAAGCGCGTCCGCACGCTCGACTTCATCACCAAGGTGCCGTTCAAGCTGCCGGTCGAGCGCTTCAAGGAGCGCGACGACCTCGCCCGCGGGCCGCTCGCCTGCTCGACGCCGGGCAACCTCGCCGGCTGGTGCACGCTGGTGAAGACCTACGGCACGAAGCCGCTGAAGGACGTTTTCCGCCCGGCGATCGAGCTCGCCCGCGACGGCATCGTGCTGACCGACTTCAATGAAGACAAGTTCATGGAAGGCGCGCGCGAGCTCAGGAAGTACAAGGCGTTCTACGACGACTGGAACAAGAACTACGCCTTCGGCAAGGGCAAGGTGAAGGCCGGCCAGGTGCTGAAGCAGACCGACCTCGCCAAGACCTACGAGGCGATCGTCAAGGACGGGCCCGACCATCTCTACAAGGGCCCGCTCGGCAAGGCGTTCCTCGCGCACATGAAGAAGCTGGGCGGCGTGCTGACCCAGGCGGACTTCGACGCGGTGAAGCCCGAATGGCTGGAGCCGGTCGCCGCCGACTACCGCGGCATGACCGTCTACACGCTGCCCCCGCCCTGCGAGGGCTTCCAGTACCTGCTGACCTTGCGCATCCTCGACGGCTTCGATCTCGGCCGCCTCGAGCGCAACGGCGTCGATCATCTCGACATCGTCTATCGCGCCATCCGCCTGGCCGCCGCAGCGCGCATCGAGCACAACAACCCGAGCCCGAAGAAGCTGAAGGAGCTGCTGTCCGACGGGTTCGTCGCCAAGCTCAGGAAGCGGGTCGCCGACGGCAAGCCGATCGACGCGCCGACCGAGCAGTGGATCCAGCCGAAGCCGATCGACGAAAGGAAGGAGCACACGACCTCGTTCTCCGCCGCCGATCGCGAAGGCAACGTCGTCTGCATCACCCAGAGCCTCGGCGCCGGCTTCGGCGGCGGCGTGGTGATCCCCGGCACCGGCGTCTGCTCCAACAACTTCCTCTACTGGGGCGAGATCAACCCGAAGGGCACCAACTACATGCGCCCGGGCGGCCCGCTGGCGCTGCCGATGGCGCCGTCGGTAGGTCTCCGCAAGGGCAAGCCGGTGCTGGCGCTCGGTACGCCCGGCAGCTACGGCATCTGCCAGACCCAGACCCAGACCATGGTGCAGCTCGTCGATTTCGGCCTGCCGATCCAGGACGCGATCGAGGCGCCGCGCGCGCGTCTGTGGGACGGCAAGCGCGTCCAGGTCGAAGGCCGCGTCCGGCCGGAGGTGGTCGACGCGCTGAAGGCCCGCGGCCACGACGCCGAGCACTACGTGCCGTGGACCATGTCGGTCGGCGGCATGCACGGCATCACGATCGATCCGTCCTCCGGCGCGATGACCGGCGGCTGCGATCCGCGTCGCGACGGCTACGTCGCGACGGCCTAGTGGTGTCCTGAACCGGGCGCCGTCGGAACCTCCGGCGGCGCCCGTTCCATTTCCGGCGGACGGCTCATCATGCCGACGAAGCCCGTCGTCGCCATCAGGCAGCCAGAGATGATCACGGTCGCGATCGTTCCCGGCCATTCGAACATCCAGGACCCCGCGAGCGCCGCCAGCGCCATCGAGCCCGAGGTCAGCGCGATCCGAAGCCGGAAGATCGCCGCGATGTCGGCGCCCGAGACTCGCGTCTGCAGCGTCGTCAGCATCGGCAGGAAGAAGATCGGCCCGCCGGATCCGGCGACGAACGCGATCGCCATGATCGCCGGCAGCTCGAAGATGCCCATCCCGAGCAGGAGCGGCAGCGGCAGCGAGCCGACGCCGAATCCGAGAAGGAAGTATCCCGTGAACATGAACCGCCAGCGATCGGCCGGACGCCGGTTGGCTACCCAGACGTTCGAGAGGAAGTCGCCGACGCCGTAGGCCGCGAGCACGCAGCTCAAGGCGACCAGCGGCTGGTGCTCGAACCCGGACGGCGGATGGTTCGCCATCAGCATCGGAATCCCGAGCGTGATGCCGAGGATCCATCCGATCAGGCAGATCGTGTTGGCGGCAAGGATGCGGGCGATCGGCCGATCGCGTCTGGCGATCGCGAATCCCAGCAGCATCCGCTCGATCGCGCCGCGGATGCCGGCGCCGTGCTTCGCCCCATGCGGCTCGTCGAGGCCGCGGCCGAGGCGGCGCATGACCAGCGCGCCCAATGCATAGGCGCCGGCCGAGACGGTCAGGAAGTGGATCACCGGCAGCAGCAGCGAGAGCAGGCCGCCGATCGACGGCCCGATCAGGCGGGCGAGACGATGCGTCGAGTCGAACAACCCGTTGACCGCCTGGATGTGGTCTTGAGTCGGCGCCAGCCTCGGCACGCTCGACTGCAGCGCCGGATCGTAGACGCCGCGCAGCGAGGCGATCGCGATCGCAGCGATCATCAGCGTCGGGAAGGTCAGGTATCCCGCGAAGGAAAGCGCCACCGGCATGAGCACCAGCCCGGCGCGCACCAGGTTGCAGAAGATCATGGTGCCGCGTGCGGAGAAACGGTCGGCGACCGCGCCGGCGAGGATGCTGACGATGAAAGCGGCGAGAAGGTTGCCGAACAGGAGGAAGCTCGCCGCCGCGCCCACCATGTCGATGGCGAGCCAGATCATCGCCATCCGCATCAGCTCGTCGGCGATGCTCTGGAAGCTCAAACCGGCCCAGACCCGACGGGTCGGCGGGTCCTGCACGAGGTCGATGAACGGATGTGCCAGGGAAGGCTCCGGGAGGATTCGTAGGCGGGCTTGGGGGCTTCCACTTTGCCTGAGGCTGTCCGCCCGCGCTATCCTTTGGCGAGGCCATCCGGAAACGCCAATGAGCACGACCACCCTTCCCCGCCCGATCGTCGGCGCCTGCGCCTGGCTCGGCAAGGACATCGCCGGGTCCGAGCGCTGGATCCGCCACCTGCCCGAGGCGGCGATCGAGGAGATCGATCGCGTGCTGGCCGAGGCGAAGCGCCGGAGCATCGCGTGGCAGGACGTCAATCGCACGAACTTCCCGCTGACCGGGATGAACGCGCTCTTCGACGACATAAGAGACGAGCTGGAGAACGGCTCAGGCATGATCCAGCTTCGCGGACTGCCGGTCGCGCGATATGCGGAAGAGGATCTGCGCCGGATCTGGTTCGGCATCGGCGCCAATCTCGGCACGCCCCTCAACCAGAACAAGTCGGGCGAGCTGATGCGGGCGATCCGCGACGAAGGCGGCACTCAGCTCGCCGGCCAGCGCTACGGCCAGATCGACGAGGGCCAGGGCAGGACCTTCCTTTCGTCATATGCCCGCACGCTGACCAACGGCCAGCTCCGCTTCCACACCGACCGCTGCGATGCGGTCGGGCTGCTCTGCGTCCGCCAGGCCAAGGCCGGCGGCGTCAGCAAGCTCGCGAGCTCGGCCATGGTCCACAACACGATGCTGGAGCGCCGGCCCGATCTCTGTGCCGCACTCTACGAGGACATCTGGCGGAGCCGCTTCGGCGAGGAGCCGGGCGGCGAGAAGCTGGCCTATCCGCTGCCGATCTTCGGCCAGCGGGACGGCCGCTTCACCAGCCATTACTCGCTGACCTACATCGAGGCGGCCCAGAAGATGGGCGAGGTGCCGAGGCTGACCGAGGCGCAGAAGGCCGGCATCGACATGCTGATGGATCTCGCCCAGGAGCTGTCGTTCGAGATGCGCTTCGCGCCGGGCGACATGCAGCTCCTCAACAACCACGTGATCTATCATGGCCGGACGCCCTTCGAGGACGATGCGTCCTCCGGCCAGGACCGCCTGCTGCTCCGCATCTGGCTGGCGCTGCCCAACAGCCGGGCGCTGCCGAAGGGGCACGAGGTCCTGTGGCGGTCGATCGAGCCGGGCGCCGATCGCGGCGGGATCGGCCAGGTGGCGGCCGAATAAGTCGCCCCTTCACCGAACCGACTCAAGTCTGCAATAAGAGCGTCTTCGAATTCCGGCACAGGTGGCGCCGGAACCCCCGGGAGGATTGCGCCATGCTTCGCCTGATCGCCGCCGCCGTCGTCGCCCTCGGTCTGATCGCGCCCGCCGAGGCGCAGGTGACCGGCAAGCTCAGCCTCTACACCTCGCAGCCGGATCGCGACGCGGCCCAGACCGTCGAGGCCTTCAAGAAGCGCCACCCCGGCGTCGAGGTCGAGATCTTCCGCTCCGGCACCACCGAGGTGATGAACAAGCTGCAGGCCGAGCTCGCCGCCGGCGACCCGCGCGCCGACGTGCTGTTCATCGCCGACGCGGTCTCGATGGAGAAGCTGAAGGCCGACGGCCGCCTGCTCGCCCACACGGCCGCGGACGTCTCGCAGTTCCCGGCGGAGGCGCACGACAAGGACAAGACCTATTTCGGCTCGAAGCTGATCACCACCGGCATCATAGTCAACAACAAGGCGGCGTTCGTTCCGAAGTCCTGGGCCGACCTGCTGAAGCCGGAAGCCAAGGGCCAGGTGTCGCTGCCGAGCCCGCTCTATTCCGGCGCCGCGGCGATCCACATGGCGGCACTCTCGGCGATCCCGGCGCTGGGACCGAAGTACTACGAGAGCCTGTCGAAGAACGGCGCGGTCGCGGTGCGCGGCAACGGCGCGGTCGTGACCCAGGTCGCCGGCGGCGAGAAGCTGTACGGCTTCATCGTCGAGTTCATGGCGCTGAACGCCCGGAAGAAGGGCTCGCCCGTCACCTTCGTCTTCCCCGACGAAGGCGTCTCGGCCGTCACCGAGCCGGTCGCGGCGCTGAAGACCGCGAAGAATCCGGCCGCCGCGCGCGCCTTCATCGACTTCATCCTGTCGAAGGAGGGCCAGGAGCTGGCGGTCGCCCAGGGCTACCTGCCGGCGCGGCGCGACGTGAAGCCGCCCGAAGGCTTTCCCGGCATCGCCGACGTCAAGCTGATCCCGATCGACGTGCCGGCCGCGATCAAGGCCGACGACGCGAACAAGAAGGCCTTCGCCGACCTGTTCGGCGGCTGATGGCGATAGCAGGAGCGCGAGCGGGAACGGACCCGGGCGAGCGGATCGTCCTGGTCCTGCTCGTCGTCTTCGCCTGTCTCGTCGCGGTCCTGCCGGTCGCGCGCCTGCTGATGGCGGGCCTGGCGCCCGGCGGCGACCTCGATCTCACGGTGATGAACGAGGCCTGGTCGCGTGCCGCGACACAGCGTGCGCTGTGGCGGACGCTCGTCACCGCGCTCGGCGGCACCGCGATCTCGCTCATGCTCGGCACCGGCATGGCGTTGCTGGTGACGCTGACCGACGTCCGCGCCAAGGCCCTGCTGGTCTTCGCCTTCATGCTGCCGCTGATGATCGCCCCGCAGGTGACCGCGCTCGCCTGGATCCAGGCCTTCGGCCCGGGCAGCGCGCTGCTGCGCTTCGTCGGCATCGCGCCCGAGGCCGGCACGCCGCATCCGCTCTACGGCGCCGGCGGCATCATCCTGCTGCTGGGCCTGCACCATGCGCCGCTGGTCTTCCTCGCCGTCCGCGCCGGGCTCCGCGGCCTGCCGCGCGAGCTGGTGGAGGCGGCGTCTGCCGCCGGCGCCTCGCCCCTGCGGGTCGTCCGCACCGTCGTGCTGCCGCTGCTGGCCCCGGCGCTGACGGCCGGCGCCGGCCTCGCCTTCGTCTCCTCGATCGGCAACTTCGGCATCCCCGCCTTCCTTGGAATTCCGGCCGGCTACACGGTGCTCGTCACGCTCATCTATCAGCGGCTCTCCGGCTTCGGCCCGCGCGTGCTGCCGGAGGTCGCGGCGATCGCGATCGCGCTCGTCGCGCTTGCCGCGATCGGGCTTCTGTTCCAGCTGCGCCGGATGCGCCGCGACGATGCGCGGACGACGACGCTCTCGGCCGCAGTCTCGCCGTGGCCGCTGGCGCGCCGGCGGCTGCCGGTCGAGATCGCGCTCTGGGCCATGCTGGCGCTGATCGTGTTGATGCCGCTGCTGGCGCTGATCGCCACGTCGCTGGTGCCGGCGCATGGCGTGAAGCTGACAACGGCGACCGCGACGCTCTCCCACTATCTCTACGTGCTGTTCGACCACGGGGCGACCAAGCGCGCCTTCGCCAACAGCTTCCTGCTCGCCGGCACGGCCGCGCTGATCCTGATGGCGGTCGCCGTCCCGCTGGCGGTTCTCGCCGACTGGCGGCGGAGCCGGGTCGCGCAATGGCTCTCGGTCCTGGCCGAGCTTCCCTACGCGCTGCCGGGCGTGGTGCTGGCGATCGGCATCATCCTCGCTTTCCTCAGGCCCGTGCCGATCGTCGGCATCGGCCTCTACAACACCGTCTGGATCATCCTGGTGGCGTATCTCGCGCGGTTCCTGACGCTTGCCTGGCGGCCGGTCGCCGCCGGCATGGCGCAGGTCGACCGGGGCCTGGATGAGGCCGCGCAGGCTTCCGGCGCCGGCTTCGTCCTCCGCCTTCGCACCATCGCCTATCCGATGCTGGCGCCGGCGATGGCGGCCGGCGGCATCATCGTGTTCCTGACCGCCTTCAACGAGCTGACCGTCTCGGCCCTCCTGTGGTCGTCGGGCCGCGAGACTTTGGGCGTCGTCGTCTTCGGCCTCGAGCAGGCCGGCGAGTCCACCGCCGCCGCCGCGGTCGCGGTACTGACCGTCGCAGCGACCCTCGGCCTGATGCTGATCGGATCGTTCTTCGCTCATCGCCTGCCGCCGGGGGTGCTGCCATGGCGGGCGTGATCCTCGACCGCGTGACGCGCCGCTTCGACGACGCACATGTCGCCGTCGACGATGTCAGCCTCGAGCTTCGCGATGGCGAGCTGCTCGCCGTGCTCGGCCGCTCCGGTTCGGGCAAGACGACCTTGCTTCGGCTGATCGCGGGCTTCGAGCGGCCCGATGCCGGCGAGATCAAGATCTCCGGCGAGTCGGTCGCGGGCAATGGCCGCTTCGTGCCGCCGGAGAAGCGACAGATCGGCATGGTGTTCCAGTCCTATGCCCTCTGGCCGCATATGGATGTGCGCCGCAACGTCGGATACCCGCTGGAGGCGCGCGGCATCAAGGGGGCGGATTACTCGGGCCGCGTCGACAAGGCCCTGGCCGCGGTCGGACTTTCCGAGTTCGGTGCGCGCAAGCCGCAGGCGCTTTCCGGCGGCCAGCGCCAGCGCGTCGCCCTCGCCCGCTGCCTGGTGATGGACCCGGCGGTCGTGTTGCTCGACGAACCGCTCGCCAGCCTCGATGTCGATCTCCGCGCGAGCCTTCGCCAGGAGTTCGTCGCCTTCCACGGCTCGACCGGTGCGACGATGCTCTACGTCACCCACGACCAGGCCGAGGCGCTGGCGATCGCCGACCGCGTCGCGGTGCTCGACCACGGACGACTGCTGCAGGTGGCACCTCCTTCGACGCTTTACCGCGAGCCGGCCTCGGCCGCGGTCGCGGCCTTCGTCGGCGGCGGTGCGGTGGTGCCGGCCGAGGTGCTCGGCCCCGTCACCGCGGGCCAGGTGGCAGTGAAGCTGCTCGGCCTGACGCGGATGCTGAGGGCCGCACCGGGGCAGCGGCCGGGGCCGGCCGAGGCATGCCTTCGCTCAGAAGACCTCTTCGTCTCCGGCGACGGCGTCGCCGCCTTCGTGACCCAGCAGGCATACCAGGGCGCTACCGTCGCGCTCGATCTCGCCTGCGCCGGCCAGCGCCTCCGGACCTCGGTCCCGGCCGGCACGATCGCCGACGGCGAGCAACTCAGAATCGACATCCGCGACGGCTGGGTCATTCCGCGCTGAGGCCGTCCGGCTTGCCCCGGTCCGATGGCGGCGCGAGACTCGCGCCCGAGCATCGGAGGCTCCCATGGCCGATCATCTGACGAAAGCCGAGGTCGAGCGCTACAACCGCGACGGCTATCTATTCCCCTTCGACGTGCTGACGCCGGCCGAGGTCGCCGAGTCCCGTCGGAAGCTCGAGGCCTTCGAGGCGAAGCTCGGCGGCCCGCTGCCGCGCTCGCTGATCGCGATGCCGAACCTCTACGCGCCTTTCGTCGACGAGATCATTCGCTCGCCGAAGATCCTGGATCGCGTGGAAAGCCTGCTCGGCCCCGACATCCTCTGCTGGGAATGCGCGTTCCTGACCAAGGAGCCGCATGCGAAGTCGTTCTTCTCCTGGCACCAGGACGCCAAGTACTGGGGCCTCGAGCCCTACGACGTGCTGACCGCCTGGGTCGCCCTGAGCCCGGCGACCAAGGCGAGCGGCTGCATGTCGGTGATGACCGGCTCTCACATCGGTGAGCTGGTGGCGCACAAGGACACCTTCGGCAAGGACAACATGCTATCGCGCGGCCAGGAGATGGAGGTCGCGGTCGACCCGGCGCGCTGCGTCGACATGCCGCTCGCGCCCGGCCAGATGTCGCTGCACCACGTGAAGATCGCGCATGGCTCCGGCCCCAACGAGACCGACGACCGCCGCATCGGCCTGGTGATCCGCTATGTGCCGGCGCATGTGAGGCAGACCACCGGCATGCGCGATACCGCGGCTTTGGTCCGCGGCGAGAACCGCTACGGCAATTTCGACCTGCAGCCGAGGGCGATCGGCGACTTCACCGACGAGGCGCTGGCCGTGCACAAGGAATTCATCGAGCGCCGCAAGTCGATCACGATGCGGAACACGAAAGCTGCCTAGAAGGTCAGGTGCACCTTCATCGCCTTCGAGCGGTCTGAGGCCAGCGCGAAGGCGCGGTCGGCGTCGTTGGCGGCGATCGAGTCGGTGAGGATCGGCAGCACGTCGATCCGGCCCGAGGAAATGCAGTCGACCGCCCAGGCGAACTCCTCGAAGAAGCGGAACGAGCCGCGCAGCTCGATCTCCTTCGGCACCGCCATGCCCATCGGGAGTGTCATGTCGCCGCCCATGCCGAGCACGACGATGGTGCCGCGCGCCCGCACGGCAGCGATCGCCGACCGGAGCGCGCGTTCGTTGCCGGATGCCTCGAAGGCGACGTCGAAGGTGCCCTTGTTCGCTTCGTAGCGGCTCGCCCAGTCGGGATCGACCGAGGCGTCGATCGCGTGATCGGCGCCCATCCTCGCCGCCGCCGCCAGCGGCGCCTTCGCCACGTCGACCGCGACGATCTCGGCGGCGCCGCACATGCGTGCCGCCGCGACGGTCAGCGCCCCGATGGGTCCCGCGCCGGTGACGAGCACCTTCTTGCCGAGCAAGGCACCGGCACGCTTCATCCCGTGAAGGGCGACGGCCAGCGGCTCGGCGAAGGCCGCCCGCGCCGCCGAAACCGTCGGCGCCACCTTGTGCGCCTGGGACGCGCCGACCGTGATGCTCTGCCGGAAGGCGCCCTGGACATGCGGGAAGCGCATCGCGCTGCCGAAGAAGCGCATGTCGAGGCACTGGTTCTGCAATCCCTCGGCGCAGTAGCGGCAGGTGCCGCAGGCGATGCCGGGCTCGATCGCGACCAGCTGGCCGACCTCGATCCCGCTGACGCCCGGTCCCAGCGCCGCGATCGTCCCCGAGACCTCGTGGCCGAGGATCATCGGCTGCTTGACCCTGACCGTACCGAAGCCGCCATGGAAATAGTAGTGCATGTCCGAGCCGCAGATGCCGCCGGCGGCGACGTCGATCCGCACCTGGCCGGGGCCGAGGACTTCGTCCGGGATCTCCTCGAAGCGGAGATCCTTGGGCGCATGGAGGACACAGGCTTTCATCGGGCGGCTCCGGACAGCGATGTCCTGTTGTCGGACGGCGGCCGCCCCTTGTCCAGCCTCGTGCGGCGGGTCCAGACTGACACTACGAGGAGATCCAAGCGATGCGCACCAGCGACATGCCCGTCGTCAGGCTGAGCGGTTCAGGCCGAACCCGAGGCCGCCAGTATGGAGAATCGCAGAGGCCGCGGATCGCGGACCTGGTGCCGCGCTGGGAAGCGCAGGTGGACGGCGGTGCGCCGGCCAAGGCTTTGGTCGACGACATCCTGAAGGAGACGCGCTTCGACCGCGCGATCCAGCGGTGGGCGCCGGATCTCTGGGAGGAGGTCCTGGGCATCTCCGAGGGATCGAACCAGCCGCTGTGGAAGATCCAGGGGCTCCAGCTGCTCGACGAGATCTGGTGGTTCACGCTCTACCGCAAGGCCGGCAAGGCACCCTGGCGCGAGCATGCCGGCATTCCGGAACGCTGCAGCGCGATGGGCCAGGCGCGCAGCACCTCGATTGCCTATGCCGGCCAGAACATGGACATCGGCACCTGGATCGAGGGCAACCAGGTGCTGCTGCATATCGAGGCGAGCGGCGACGCGCCGGCGCAGCTGGTGTTCAGCTATGCCGGCTCCATAGGCCTCAACGGCCTGAATGCCGCCGGCATCGGCTATTGCTG
Source organism: uncultured Rhizobium sp. (assembly GCA_964504845.1). Lineage (GTDB taxonomy): Bacteria > Pseudomonadota > Alphaproteobacteria > SHVZ01 > SHVZ01 > SHVZ01. Next base: position 17,881 of record CAZDGR010000032.1, read on the forward strand.
CAACACCGTGATCGAGCTGGACCCGAGCGCGACCGGCCTGCCGATGGCCTATGTCGGTCGCCGCGTGCTCCAGCAGAAGAGCTTCGAGGATGCGCACGGCATCCTCCGCGGCGTCGAGCACGCCTCCGGCCAGAACTACCTGCTCGGCGCGCCGGGCCGCCTCGCCTCGTACGAATGCTCAGGGTCGAATGCGATCGAATGGAAAGGCGAGCACGGCACCGGCGGGCCGCTCCTGCATACCAACCATCCGCTCGCCAGCCGCGACACGAAGATGTTCACCGAGATGTCCGCCGGCAGGAACGGAGGCCGGCCGAGCTCGACCACTGAAGGCCGTTACGACGGGCTCAAGCGCTCGGTCGCGGCGGCGAACGGCCCGCTCGGCGTCGACACGATCAAGGAAGCGCTGCGCCAGAAGGACCCCGCGGCACCGATCTCGCGCACCGGCGGCAGCGCCGGCAGCAACCCGATCGGCTACACGGTCGGCTGCATGGTCTACGAGCATTCGGCCGAGCCGGTGCTGCACTTGGCCGCCGGTCCGCCCTGTTCCACGGAGTTCCGGGAATTCCGCCCCTGAGGTCGCGGGCGATGCGACAGTCGGCGGCATAAGCCCTGGAGGAGACGTTCATGCGCAAGGTCGAGGACATCAAGTTCGGCTGCACCGGCGGTGGCGCCATCCACCAGGACACCTACATGCCGCCGCCGCGCGAGAAGGTGAAGATGGTCGCGGAGGCCGGCGTCTTCGACTACATCGACAAGACGCCGCCGCTGGAGGAGCTTGAGGAGTACGCCAAGGCGAGCCAGGAGTTCGGCCTGCCGATCCTCTCCTGCGGCTGGTTCTACACGCTTGGCCGCGACGAGAAGCTGGCCGAGCGCAACCTCTACTTCGCGCGCGAGCTGGGCTCGGTCGTCCACAACACCCAGGTCATGACCAACAACGTCGACGGCCGGCCGGTCACCGACCAGGAGGTCGCCGACTTCTACTGCAAGATCGTCGACTTCGGCGCCAAGATGGGCGTAACGCCCTGCCTCGAGGTCCACGTCAACATGTGGTCCGAGCATGTCGGCCGCGTCGAGAAGGTGGCGCAGCTGGTCAAGAAGCGCGGCATCCCCTTCTACATGACGCTCGACCACAGCCACGTGATCTTCAAGATCGACAATCCGCGCGAGCAGGCGGTCCAGAACATGAAGGCGGACATCGACGCCGGCATCCTGGAGCTGCATCCGGACAAGCCGGGCAACGTCACCTCGGCCTGGATCGACAACAACTACGTCAAGCTGATGCACGCCCGCGCCGCGGTGCCCAACAACCCGATCAACATCTGGGGCAAGCACCCGGACGGACGCGTCGGCCGCGGCATCCAGTATCCGTTCATCAAGCCGAAGCCCGGCGAGTGGCATACGGAATGGGACGAGAAGCTTCTGGAGCCGTGGAAGCAGGTGGTGCGCAACCTGCTCACCCATCACGCGGCCAACCCGAAGAGCCCGCTCGGGTTCATCTCCTGCGAGTTCATCCCGCCGCCCGACTACGGCGGCGGCGCCAAGTACTCGATCCTCGAGCAGAACATCGAGTGCGCGAAGTGGATGCGGCAGCTGTGGAAGGACACCCTGCAGAAATCCGCCGCGTAGGCTATCCCGATACCGCTCGCGGCAGCCGAGCCGGAGCGAAGCCTGCCGCCTGTCGTTGATCGCCGGGGGACCAACGACAGGAGTTCCCATGCACGCCTAACTTACGCTCCCGGCCGCCGCCGCGATGCTGGCGCTCGGCGGATCGGTGCCGGCGATGCCGGCCGTCGTCACGGCGGATGTCGCGCTTCGTGCCGGACCAGGGCCGGCGCATCCGATCATCGCCACGATCGACCGAAACGCGATCGTCGAGCTCGACGGCTGCATCGACGCGGGCACCTAGTATCGCGTCACGACCAGCGCAATCACCGGATGGACCTACCCGGCCCACCTCGGCCAGCGGATCCAGGACCGCGTCGTCGTCAGCCCGTTCTTCGCCATGGGATTCTCCACTGGACGCGGCCG
>CAZDGR010000033.1:0-19255 GCA_964504845.1 uncultured Rhizobium sp.
GGGCGAACGTCGAAGGGTTCCAGAACTTCTTCCTGCCGCGCGCCTGGAACGTCTCGATCAAGAAGTAGCCGCGCAAGGCTCCCTCTCCCGGCCCGGCCGGGAGAGGGTCCGGCCTACTCTGCGATGCGATGCCTCTCCACGGCGTCGAGGTCGATCTCGACGCCGAGGCCCGGCTTCTCCGGGGGATAGGCGAAGCCCTTCTCGATCCGGAGCGGCGTCTTGAGCAGGTCCGCCTGCTGGTAGACGACGCCGCAGGCGTCCGAGTCGAGACCGAGGTTGGTCATCGCGACGCCGAGATGGATCTGGGCGGCGGTGCCGAGGCCGAGCTCGGGCATCGAGCCGATCATGCACGGGATGCCGGCGGTCTCGCACATCTGGAAGATGCGGGTCGCCGCCATCAGTCCGCCCGCCTCCATCACATAGACGTTGACCACGTCGACCGCCTTCCGGCGGATCGCTTCCATCGCGTCGCGCGGATTCCAGACGCTCTCGTCCGCCATGATCGGGACGTCGACCATCAGGCGAAGCTCGGCGAGAGCGTCGAGCTCGCGTGGCTTCAAGGGCTGCTCGATCACTTCCGGTCGGCTCGGCATCATCGCCTTTATGTGCTGGGCGGCTTCCTTCGGCGTCCGCCACGCCATGTTGGCGTCGACCCGCACCTTGACCTTGTCGCCGACCGCCTTGCGCACGGCCGCGACCGCGGCGACGTCGACATCGAAGCTCTGGCCGACCTTGACCTTCACGGTGCCGAAGCCTTCGGCGGCGAAGCCTTTCGCCGCCTCCGCCATCTGCTCCGGCGTGCCGAAGGTGATCGAGCGGCTGAGCGGGATGCGCTCGCGCACCTTGCCGCCCAGCAGCACGTAGACCGGCACGCTGAGATGCTTGCCGACGAGGTCGTAGAGCGCGTTCTCGAGGCCGGCCTTGGCCGGCTCCGATCCATCGAGCGCCCTGTCCATCGCCTGCACGAGGAACGAGATCCGCGTCGGGTCCTGGCCGATCAGCACCGGCGCCAGGATCTCGCGCACCTCCTTCGCGTAAAGCCGGCCGCGGCGGGCGAAGCAGCTTGCGATCTCGCCCCAGCCGGTGACGCCGGCGTCGGTGTCGATGCGGATGATCGCGTGCTCGGAGACCGGATCGACGCCGAGCGCGGTGCGTCCGGCAAGGCCATAGGCGAGCTTGCGGTCGACCTTGACCGGGATGGCGGTGACGGCGGTGATCTTCATGGGAAAGCTGCTATCGCCTCGTGGTGTTGTACCTGACGGCCTTCGGCTTGAAGCCGACGTCCGGATCGAGCGGATACATCGGCCGCGCGCAGATCGTGTGGCCGAGCGACCTGATGTCGGCCGAGGTGGCGCCCGGCGCGTCGATGTTGAAGTTCTTTTCCGCCCACTCCTCGAACATGTGGTACTCGCAATGCGGCGACTTGACGACGATCAGGTCGTAGTCGCGCGGGTTGCGGCCGTGGCTCAAGAACGGCGCGCGGTCGAAGAAGTAAGCCGGCTTCGAGAAGATCACGATCGTGTAGTTGCCGGAGACCAGGACCGCGGTGTCGCCGCCCTCGAACGGCGCGCGCATGGTCTCGAGGCGCATATGGCCGGCGGACAGCATGTCGACGGTGCCGGTGACCTTCACCGGCTTGAAGCGCCTGTCGAGCGTGCCGCCCAGGCTGACGGTGATCTTGGCGCCGACGCCGGCCTTCTTCGCCGCCGCCGCCGCCGGCGGATCGACGATCGGCACCAGCACACGGCCCTGGTACTTGGCCTTCATCAGCGCCGCCAGGATGGCATTGCTGTCGCCGGTGGCGCCCGACGACGTCGCGTCGGCCGCGTCGGTGAAGATGACCGGCCCCTGCATGTGCTTGGCCTGCGCGATCGCCGCATCCAGCGGGATCAGCTTGCCCTGCATGCGGTGGCGGTTCGGCCAGAACGCCTCGGCGAAGCCGAGCGCCGCCTTCTCGGCCAAGGCGCCGTCCTCGGCGACGACGATCGCCTGGCTGCAGAGCTCCGGCACGTCGGTGAAGGGATTGCCGATCATGACGCCGGCGAACATCGCCTTGCCCTCGTTCTCGAGCCGACGCGCCTCGCGCAGGATGTCGCCGTAGCAGCCGGACTTGGTGATCAGCTCGTCGCCGCGCACAAGGGCCGGAATTACCACGCGCGCGATCACCGGGTTCAGCTTTTCGCGGATGATGCGCAGCAGCATCTTGGCGCCGCGGACGCCGGTGTCGGCGAAGTCGACATGCGGATAGGTGTGATAGATCGTGACGCCGTCGATATGCCGTAGCATCCGGTCGGTCATGATGCCGTGGAGATCGAGCCCGATGACGATCGGGATCTTCTCACCGACGATCTTGCGGACCTCCTGCAACAGGTAGCCTTCGGGGTCGAGCTCGCCCTCGGCACCCATGGCGCCGTGCATGGCGAAGTAGACGCCGTCGATTCCCTTCGCCCCCTTGGCGATGCGGTCGAGCATCTCGTCCGAGATCTTCTTCCAGCTCTTCTTCTGGAGGATGCCGGCGCTCGGGCCCCGCGCCGACATGGTCGGCACCAGCTCGACGTCCTTCTCGGCATCGAAGACCGAGAGCGCGCCGCCCATCTGGGTATTGAGCCCGCGGTCGCGATAGATTTCCTCGCCCCGCTTGATCGAGAAGTAGCTGTAGTCGCATGAGACCGGATTGAAGGAGGAGATCTCCTGCTCGCAGTCCGCCAACAGAATCCTCGGCATACGCATTTCCCCTTGCCGTTTCTTCCGGGAAACTAGCGCCAAACGTCGCCTAAGTCCCCTCTTCCGCTCCCAGCCGAAACGGATGGCGGCCGGCGCCGGATCGGTGCACCCTTCCCCAATCTTCAGGAGAGTTCCGTTGAGCGCTGCCCCGCCTGTCGTTCCGTTCGAAGCGAAGACCCGGAAGCCGAAGGTCGAGGTGCCGTCGGGCGCCTGGGATTGCCATGCCCATGTCTTCGGTCCCTTCGACCGCTTCCCCTTGAAGCCCGAGCGCGCCTATACGCCCGACCTGGCGACCGGTGCCGACTGGCGGAAGATGCACGACGCGATCGGCATCTCGCGCGGCGTGCTGGTCCAGGCCTCGGTCTACGGCACCGACAACCGGGCGACGCTCGCGGCACTGGCCGAGCTCGGGCCCACCTATCGCGGGGTCGCCGTCGTCTCGCCCGACATCCCCGACGACGAGCTCAAGGCGCTGCACAAGGGCGGCATTCGCGGCATCCGGCTTTCCGACACGATGATTGGCGCGGTCTCTACAGCGCATATGGAGAAGATGGCGGAGCGGCTGAAGCCGCTCGGCTGGCATATCCAGCTTCTGGTCGACGCCTCGACCCGCCAGGAGCTGGTCGACCGCGCGACGAAGACCGCGGTGCCGGTGATCTGGGATCACCTGGCCGGCATGCCGGCCAGCAAGGGCGTCGACGATCCGGGCTATCGCCACTTCCTGGATGCGTTCCGAAGCTCGAGGAACCTCTGGGTCAAGGTCTCCGGTCCCTACCTCGACAAGGCGCTCAGACCGCCCTATCCGGAATCGACACCGCTCGCCAAGGCGCTCGTCGCGGCCGCACCCGACCGCTGCGTCTGGGGCACCGACTGGCCGCACCCGGCCTCCGATCACTCGATCGACGACGCCGGGCTGATGGACCTGCTCGCAACCTGGGTCCCCGACGCCGCGACCCGCAAGCGCATCCTGGTCGACAACCCGCCGCGCCTCTACGGAGCCTGATCGCTCTTTCATGCCGATCTGGCTTTTTCTCACGCTGTCGATCGCGGCCTTCGCAAGCTCGGTCACGCTTCGGATCGCTGACGCGCTGCTGCCGGAAATAGCGCGCGAGTTCGCGACGACACCGGGCGCGGCGGCGACCGCGGTCGTCACCACCTTCACCGTCGCCTATGGCGGCATCCAGGTGGCTTTCGGCCCGATCGGCGACCGCTTCGGCAAGGTGCGCACCATCGCGGTCGCCTCCCTGCTGTCGGTCGCAGCCCAGATCGCCTGCGCGCTGTCGGCGACGCTCGACCAGATCTCGGTCGCCCGCGTCGTCGCCGGCGCCACCGCCGGCGGCGTGATCCCGCTCTGCCTCGCCTGGATCGGCGACGTCGTCAGCTTCGAGGACCGCCAGAAGGTCCTGGCGCGGTTCCTCCTGGCGCAGATCATCGGGCTTGCGGCCGGCCAGGCTCTCGGCGGCGTCATCGGCGATGCCTTCGGCTGGCGCGCCTCCTTCCTGATGCTGGCCGGCCTCTATCTTCTCGGCGGTGTCGCCCCATTCCTCGCGTTGCGCGCGACACCGACGCCGGCGGGGTCGGGCGCCGTCACGCGCGGCGGACGCATTCGCGTCGCCGAGGCGCTGTCGCGTCCCAGGGTCCGGCTGATCCTCTCCACGGTGTTCCTCGAGGGCGCGGCGATGTACGGCGCCTTCTCCTATGTCGGCACCGATCTCCAGCATCGCTTCGGCGTCTCGGTTGCGACCTCGGGCGTGCTGCTGACCGCCTTCGCGGTCGGCGCGATGGGATACGCGCTCTTCGTCGGCAGGATCGTCGCGATCATGACGCGCGCGCGCATCGCCATGTCCGGAGCGCTCATCCTCGGCGCCGGCTTCCTCGTCCTCGCGCTGATCCCCTCGCTCGCGACCGCCCTGGTGGCGCTGGCCGCCACCGGACTCGGCTTCTACATGCTGCACAACAGCCTGCAGACCGAGGCGACGCAGATGGTCCCCGAGGCGCGCGGTACCGCGCTCGCGATGTTCGCCTCGATGCTGTTCGTGGGCCAAGCCGTAGGCGTCGCGATTGCCGGACCGTTCTTCGACCGGGTCGGCGCGCCGCCGATCTATCTGGTCGCCGCGGCAATCCTGCCGCTGATCGCCGCGCGTCTCGCCCACGCGCTGTCGCGCGCGGGAAGTTGATCGCCTTAGGCGGTGTCCTCGGCGTAGCGATCGAGCATCGCGGCGAGCCTCAGGAGACGATCGCGCTGCTCGGGACGGGCCTTGCCGACAGCTTCGGTGCGAAGATCGTTCGCCGCCCGCCTGAGCAGCCCGCGGAAATCCGGAACCGGCGCGTCGCCGAAGGAGGCCGGCGAAGGCGCGAGTGCGGCCTCGCGCTCGCCGGCGCAATTCGATCGGTCGAAGCTTGAGCCCATGTCCACGCTGACATGATGGCCGAACCCGGTTCCGAATATCCGGAAAAGCCGTCCGCGTTTTAGATGTGCATAACCGCATTTTTCCGCTGTTTTGACCGCATATCTTTAGATAGCGTTTCATCGTTTATCTGAAATTTCCAGTTTATCTAAAATTTAAGGAGTTCCGATGACTGCGCTCGCCACCCGCATGCCGCGCGCCGCCGGGGTCCAGACCGAGACGCGCCTGCTCGATTGGTTCGATCCGATCCACGATCCCGGCGGCGTGATCTCGCGCGCCGTGCTCAGGCTGGACCAGCTCGCCGCGCGTCGCGGCATCCACCTCTATCCGCAGACCGACTTCCACGCGCTGAAGGCGGTCGCCGATGCCAACCGGCATCAAGGCAGCGTGCTTGCGGCCAATGTCGACCCCGCCTTCTCGCGCGTCGGCGAGGAGAACGCGATCTGGCTCTACGGCATCGACGCCGACGGCAATGCCGCGAGCACTCAGACCGGCCGCTACTTCGATTGGAGCGGCACGTCGCTCGGCGCCGAGATCGAGAGCTTCCGCTTCTTCTACGACAAGCCCGAGCAGCATCTCACCGACGAGTGCTTCTGCCGCATGCCGCGCCCGGAAGCCGATGCCGTGACCGGCCCGGTGCTTCAGTCCGGCACGATCTGGGTGAGGCCCGATCTTCGCGGGCCGGACGACCAGGGCATCGTGCTGTCCCAGCTCCTCGGCCGGCTCACGCGGCTGATCGGGATCGCCCATTGGTGGCCGGACTTCGTCTTCACCTTCTCGACCCACGATCTCTACAGGCGTGGCGTCGTCGCCAATTTCGGCTGGGCGCACGAGGCGTTTCCGGCCGAGTGGAAACTAGCTGGCCTCCCCGTCTATCGCGGCGGCCTCTTCTGGATGACGCGGGCGGAGATGCTCGAGTGGGCCGGACGCGAGCCGCTCAAGCTGCCTGTTGCAGCGGCGTGAAGTAGCTGGTGACGAGCACGATCGACTGTCCGCCGGTACCGGCGAAGGGAACCAGCAGGCGACGGTAGCGGGACTCGACCGGCGCGCCGGACTTCCGCATCACCAGCGCGCGGATGTCCTCGATCAACGGCTCGCCGCCGGCGACGGCGCGATCGTAGGCTCCGGCGCACCACTCGCCGTACTCGGCGTCCGGCGCCTTGCGGATGTCCGCGCCGAGCAACCTCGACCGCTCCTCCGGCGTGTAGAAGCGGATCGCGCTGCCGATATGCTGCCAGGACCAGCGCGGTCTCTCGCCGTTCTGCCCGGGCGTGCCGATCGCGATGCTGGAGCGGCCCGTCGCATCGGACGCAGCGAAGCGGACGGCGGCATCGATGTCGGTGCCACCGAGAAGGCTGCGCGCCTCCTGGAGCATACCGAGCAGGTAGCGCTGCTTGTCGCGGAAGAGCACCGCGATCGGCTGGCGTACCGACAGGAAACGCTGGCCGTTCGCGGTGGGTCCGCTCACCAGCGCCTCGAGCCGCGCCACGGCGGCGACGGGCGTGGGCGCGGTCTCCTCGACCCACTCCTGGCCGGAGCGGACGCTCAAGACCACCTCGACCTGCCCAGAGGAAGCCAGCACCTGGTAAGCGCCGTCGATCGCCTTCGGCTGCGCTGCCCTGGGCGCGATCCTGAGATGGAGCTTCCCGGGCGCGTGACGGACCTCGACCCAGCCGAGGCAGCGGACGGCGAAGCCGGCGACATCGAAGTCGCCGACGGTGTAGCCGAGGCTCTCGCGCAGCGCGGGCGAACCGACCGGCCAGATCCGGCCGTCCTCGTCGTAGACGACGTGGAGATCCGAGCCGAGATTGGGAGCGGCGACGACGGTCTGGCCAGGAGTCTTGGGGGTTCGATCGGCGGTTGCCGCTCGCACCGCGTCGACCTCATGCGCCGGGGGGACCTGGATCTCGCCGTACCAGTAGCGTTTGACGCGCCCATACGTCAGGCCGAGGGCGCGGGCGGCCCGACTGATCGCGGCCTTCACGCTCTCGCCCGGCCGGGCCGGTTCGGCGGCCTGGCGGACCAGCACCTTCATCTCGGCACGGAGCTGGGCGGGTGTCGGCACACGCATCCTTTGGATCGGCGCTGGAAGGCGAATCGCCCGGCGATCCTGCAGGTCCCGAATCGGGCAGTCAACAACATGAAAGTTGCGTCGGAATCGATCCGCCTCCCCCACACCCAGGTATCTTGGAATGATTAGAGATTGAGAAACCGCCATAAAATAAATTAATATCAAAGGTCTATGCTATATTTATAATCTTAAACATTAAAATGTGGATATGTGGACATGCGTCTCAAGAACTGTGGATAAACCCCTCTCCCGTCATGAGGTCGGATCGGGCGGCGGTGCCCGGCTGCGACGCTTGCTGCGGGCGGCCTCGGCTCGTTTCGCCACCACCGTCCAGGCTCCGAACGCGGCGAAGACGAGCGCCGGCGGCAGCAACGCGAAGACGATTCGGGTGAAGACCCCGGCGTTGCGCTCGCCTTCGTACATCAGCTTGAAGAGATCGACGCAGCGCTCGGCCCGCTGCCGTTCGGGATAGCGAAGCCGGCATCCCTTGGTGCCTTCGTCGAAGTCCCGCTGCAGGACGGCATGAGCGCCCGGCCACGACCAGGCACCATAGCTGCCGACCGCGAGGATCCAGACCAGGCTTCCTGCTGCAAGAGCGAACAGAAGGCGCCGTCGCCTTTGGGCGACGGAACCGGATACCTCGTTCGGTGTTGGTCCCATTGTTATGACTCAGTCCCCCTCCCACATCTGGTACTCTAGGCGAGTTCAAGGGCCCATGGCCTACATGGCTTCGAGCGACCTGCCGACCCCCAATTGGCCGAAGATCGTCGGCCACAGCGTTCCTGATTGGCTGGTGCCAGCCATCAATCGCGTTCCGGAGCTGCTTCAGCTCCTGAAATCCCGCGATATGAAGGCCGACAAGCTGACCACGGGCGTGGTCCAGGCCGTCGGTCTCCAGAAGCTGAAGGCCACCCACGCCAAGAACTGGCAGCGGCTCAAGAAGAACGTCCACATCATCATCGAGGCGGAGATCCGCCGGAACATCACCGCCCGCGACGTCACGGTGATTCTCGACGACGAGACCTTCCTGATCGTCTTCGGGGACGACGATCCCGACCGGGCCGACCGGATTGCAAGGTCGATCGCCAAGGAGGCGAGCCTCAAGCTTTCCGGCATGGAGTCGATCTCCGACCTGATCCAGGTCGCGGCCTTCGTCGTCCAGCTCGAGCACAAGGACATGCACGACGCGGTCAAGTCCGGCGGCCGGCCGGGCGACCTGCTCGACGTCATGCGCCGCGTCCGAGAACGACAAGAGACCGAGTCCGGCCCGCGCGTTTCCTTCCTCCCCTCGATCAACCTAAGGACCGGGCGCATCGGCCTGTTCGATGCCGAGCCCGCCTTTCTCAGCCCCGACGCCGCGCCGCAGATGATCGGCAAGATCGCGTCGGCGGCGCGCGCCGTCGGCCGGGCATCGCTGATCCAGATTCCGCTCAGCTTCGAGACCCTGGCGCAGAGCGACTCTCTGAAGCAGGTGGTCGAGCGCATCCGCAACCTGACGCCTTCGACCCGCCAGCGGCTGATCCTGCGCGTCACCCAGGTGCCGGACGAGATCGAGGGCAAGGCGCTCGCGGCCCTGGTCAACTTCGCCGGGCGTGGCCTGCGAGGCGTGGCGATCGACTACACCGGCCGCGCCGGCGACCACGCGCGCGTGAAGTGGGTCCACCCGCAGATCGTCAACGTTCCCGGCGAAGGCCAGCCGACCGACACGCTGCTCCGCACCGCCAGCTTCGCCATCGGCGCCGCGCTGACGATAACCAACATCAAGCCGCGCGTGCTGGTGCGGGCGGTCGGCGCGCGCGATCTCATCAGCATGCTCGAGCGGATCGGCGTCTACTACGTCAATGGCCTGGCGATCGCGCCCGGCCAGCGCCTGCCCGAGCGCCCGGGCGAAAGCAGCTCCTAAAAATGCGAAGGCCCCGCCGGTGGGTACCGGCAGGGCCTCCGACGACGAGGATGAAGAGGCTCAGCCTTTCTTCGCCGGGTCCTTGGTGACGGCCTTCGGCGCGGCGGCTTTGTGCTTCTCCGCGCACTCCTTGAACTCCTTCGAGTCCTTCTTGTGCACGGCGCAGGCGGCGTCGGCGGACTGCGGCTGGGCGGCGGGCTTCGTCGCCGGAGCCGCGGCCGGCGCGGTCTGGGCGAAGGCGGCGACGGGGGCGAGCGCGAGGCCGGCGGCGACGACCAGGGCCTGGGCGACGGAAGCGAGCTTCATCTGCATGGTGGTGAGGTCCTTGGGTTTAAGCGCCTCTCGGAGGAGACGCGGATCCCATTTGGCGCGCCTGCCGCGGCGGCCGCGGGACCGAGCGGCGGCATTTTCAAGGCATTCTCACGCTCGTGCGATTGCGGCAAGCTGTCGCCCTTCCGGCCGCCCCGGCAGGCCCCTATCTCGACGTACTCCCCTAGAGGCCCCCCACCGCCATGCTGCCAAACGACACTGATCCTCGCCTGGCGAAATTCCTCGCCCATTGGAGCTCCATCGCCGGCGACCGCCGCTTGCCTACGCGCGCCGACCTCGACCCAATCGACGTGCCCGATCTCCTTCCTTTCATCTTCCTCGTCGAGGTGCTGCCGGGCCTCCCGATCGACTTCGTCTATCGCCTGATCGGATCTGACATTGTCGCCAACACAGCCCGCAGCCATGTCGGGCGCCGCCTGTCCGAGATTGCCCATGAAGGGACACAGGGCCGTCTGATCGAACTCTATCGGGAAGCGCTTGAACGCCGGATGCCGTGCTTCCACCGCCTCGACTACAAGTCCGGCCTCGGTCCCTGCAGCCAGTACGACGTGCTGGTCGTGCCGCTCGGCAACGAGCATGTCAGCCATCTTGCGGGCCTTGCAATCCACCGACTCAGCCAGGCACCGGGGCGTCTCAGCACCCAATAAGAAACCCCGCCACGCATCGCGTTGGGCGGGGTTTCAACTGAAGCGGAGGATCGTGGAACTCCGCGTCCGACACAAAGGTCGGACCTGTTTTTCATCAATCGCTAGCTTGTCCTGCCGGCTTTGCGCGAAACGCGCGAGTCCCGGCAGCTAGCGATGCTTCGGTGGGGTCATGGTTTTACCCACCCTCCCTGAATGTCGGAGCCCCGTCAGGGGGAGTTAGGTTGCTCATGCATCCCTCCCTGCTAGTGGCGACGATTTGGATATTAGCACTTTCCGGCGCTGCTTCAACGCAGGCCTGTCAAAAAGCAACGTCGTTGCTTTCAGGCTGGCGCCGCGCGGCTAACGCTTAACCGGCGTGAAATAGGTGAGCTCGAAGGCGGCGGCCAGCTTCTGGTCGTCGGTGATCTTGGTGACGATCGCGTCGGCCTTGCCTTTGACTGCCTTCTTGTCGTCCCAGGCGTGGAACTCGAGCTTGAACCGCTGCCCTTCGACGACCAGGTCGGCGTCGTAGTTGGCAATGATGAAGCCCTTGGCGCTCCACTCGATCACGGGGAACGACTTGCCGCTGAAGGTCGCCGTCCCTTTGGACGGGATCTGCGGCTTGCCCTTGGCGGGCTTCTTGCCGTCCTTCTTGACCTTGAGGAAATCGAAAAGGCCCATTTTCCGGTCCGGTTGCCGCCCCAGGAAAGGAAGCCCCCTTCCCTCTGCCACGTCAAGGCGCATTTCGCCGGCCAAAGGCGTGGAACCCCCTACCTAAGATGCATCAGCGGCCCGCCGGGACGAACGTCGGGCAGGCCCATTTCGCCGGGCGAGCTAGCCATCGCCATGCGCCCCTCGTCCGATCTAAGCTTGAGCCGGGATACAACCGACAGCATGTGAGTTCCGTGGGGCGGTTCGACTACGTCGCCAGGCGACTTCTGAAGAGCGTGGCGATCCTGCTCGCGATCGTCGTCATGAACTTCCTGCTGATCCGGATGGCGCCGGGCGATCCGGCGAGCGTGATCGCGGGCGAAGCCGGCGCTGCGGACGCCAAGTACATCGCCCAGCTCCGCGAGCAGTTCGGCCTCGATCAGCCGCTCACGACCCAGCTGGCGCTCTATGTCGGCGGCGTCGTCCAGTTCGACCTGGGCTTCTCCTACAGGAACCAGCGCACGGTCGCGAGCATGGTCGGCGAGCGGCTGCCGGCGACGCTGCTGCTCACCGTCACCGCCTTCCTGCTCGCAATCGGCATCGGCGTGGGCTTGGGCGTCCTCGCCGCGACCCGGGTCGGAACCTGGGCCGACAGCCTGGTCACCGTCGCCGCGCTCGGATTCTATGCGACGCCCCTTTTCTGGGTCGGTCTGATGGCGATCCTGCTCTTCTCGGTCAATCTCGGCTGGCTGCCGGCCTTCGGCATGCAGACGCTGGGGTCCCAGATGACGGCAGGCGAACGCGTGGTCGACGTCGCGCGCCACCTGGTGCTACCGGCGACGACGCTCGCGGTGTTCTTCGTCGCGATCTATGCCCGCCTGACCCGCGCCTCGATGCTCGAGGTGCAGGACATGGACTTCGTGCGCACCGCGCGTGCAAAGGGCCTCGCACCCGCGCGCATCCTCAGGGCGCACACGCTCCGGAACGCGATCCTGCCGGTGATCACCTTCGCCGGCATCCAGGCGGGCCAGCTGGTCGGCGGCTCGATCGTGGTCGAGACCGTCTTCGCCTGGCCCGGCATCGGGCGCCTTGCCTTCGAGGCGCTGCTGCAGCGCGACTACAATCTGCTGCTCGGCGTCTTCTTCCTGACCTCGGTGATGGTGATCGCCTTCAACCTGATCACGGATCTCGTCTACTCGATGGTCGATCCCCGCATCGAGGTGGGCGCGTGAAGGACTTCTGGCAGCGCTATCGCCGCAACAAGGGCGCGGTCGTGGGCCTTGGCCTGCTGATCTTCGTCGTGCTGGTCGCGATCGCCGCACCGATCGTCTTCCCGGCGAGCCCGTGGGAGATGGCCGGGGCGCCCTTCCAGCGGCCGTTCGGCGAGTATCCTCTCGGTACCGACATGCTCGGGCGCAACGTGCTCTCGGGCATCGTCCACGGCGCCCGTGTCTCCCTGATGGTCGGCATCATCTCGACCATCGTCGCGGTCGCGCTCGGCCTCACTTTCGGCGCGCTCGCCGGGTACTTCGGCGGCATCGTCGACGATGCGCTGATGCGCTTCACCGAGTTCTTCCAGACCATCCCCTCCTTCGTCTTCGCGATCGTGCTGGTCGCGATCTTCAGGCCGACGATCTACTCGATCGTCGCCGCGATCGCGGTCGTGAGCTGGCCGCCGGTCGCGCGCCTGGTGCGCGGCGAGTTCCTGTCGCTCCGCCGGCGCGAATTCGTGCAGGCGGCGGTGGTGATCGGCGAGAGCCACCTGAAGATCATCCTGACCCAGATCCTGCCGAATGCCCTCTCGCCGGTGATCGTGATGGCCTCGCTGATGATCGCCTCCGCGATCCTGCTCGAGAGCGCGCTCAGCTTCCTCGGCCTCGGCGATCCGAACATGATGAGCTGGGGCTACATGATCGGCGCGTCGCGATCGGTGATCCGCAATGCGTGGTGGATGTCGACATTCCCCGGCATTGCGATCCTGATCACGGTGTTGGCGCTCAACCTCGTTGGCGAGGGCCTGTCGGATGCGATGAACCCCCGTCTTGCGCGAAAGGGCCGGGCATGACCGAGCCGCTTCTCTCGGTCCGCGGCCTGACCATCGACCTGCCGCCCGGATCCGACCGGCCGCATGCGGTCGAGAACATCGACTTCGACCTGCATGCGAACGAGATCCTCTGCCTGGTCGGCGAGTCCGGGTCCGGCAAGTCGCTGACCGCCGCGGCGGTGATGGGACTCCTGCCGCAGCCTTCGGTGAAGCCGTCCGCCGGCGAGCTGACCTTCGAAGGCCGCAACCTGCTGGACTTGAGCGAAGGCGAGTGGCGCCAGCTGCGCGGCCGCCGCCTCGGCATGATCTTCCAGGAGCCGATGACCGCGCTCAACCCGGTGATGCGCGTCTCCGACCAGATCCTGGAAGTGCTGCAGGCCCATGGCGAGCCCGGCGGCATGGACCGGGTGATGGAGCTGCTGAACGCGGTCAACCTCCCGGACCCCGAGCGCCTGCGTGCGGCCTATCCGCATCATCTCTCCGGCGGTCAGCGCCAGCGGGTGATGATCGCGATGGCGCTCGCTCTTCGGCCGACGATCCTGATCGCCGACGAGCCGACGACGGCGCTCGACGTCACCACCCAGGCGCAGATCCTGGCCCTGATCCGCCAGCTCCAGTCCGAGCGCCAGATGGGTGTCCTCTTCATCACGCATGACTTCGGCGTCGTCGCCGAGATCGCCGACAAGGTCGCGGTGATGCAGCACGGCCGCATCGTCGAGCTAGGATCCAAGCATCAGGTTCTGGAGGCGCCACGCCACGACTACACCAAGCGCCTGATCGCCGCCGTGCCGACCCTCGATCCGCCCGATCGCCGGCCGCTCGACCGCGCGCCGACCGTCCTCTCGGTCAAGGGCCTCGGCAAGACCTACAAGACCGCCGGCGGGCTGTTCCGCCCGAAGCGGATCGTCGACGCGGCGAAGAACGTGACGCTCTCGATCCGGAAAGGCGAGACCTTGGGGCTGGTCGGCGAATCCGGGTCCGGCAAGACCACGGTCGGGCGCTGCATCATCCGCCTGATCGATTCCGACAAGGGGCGCATCGACTTCCACGGCGTCGACCTCAACGCCTTCAAGGGAAGCGCGCTCAAGCCCTATCGCAAGCGCGTGCAGATGATCTTCCAGGATCCCTTCGCCTCGCTGAACCCGCGCCACAAGGTCGGCGACATCATCGCCGCCGGGCCGATCGCCTTCGGCACGCCGCCGGCCGACGCGATGAAGCGGGCGCAAGACCTTCTGCAGCTCGTCGACCTCGATCCGGTCGTCGTCGACCGCTATCCGCACGAGTTCTCCGGCGGCCAGCGTCAGCGCATCGGCATCGCCCGTGCGCTCGCCCTCCAGCCGGAGCTGCTGATCGCCGACGAGCCGGTCTCTGCCCTCGACGTCTCGGTGCAGGCGCAGGTGCTCGACCTGCTCGCCGACATCAAGCGTCGCCTCAACCTGTCGATGCTGTTCATCACCCACGATCTGCGCGTCGCGGCCCAGGTCTGCGATCGGGTCGCGGTGATGTACCAGGGCGAGATCGTCGAGCAGGGCTCGACTGGCGAGCTGTTCCGTCACCCGACGCATCCCTATACGCGAAAGCTGCTCGACGCGATCCCCGGCAAGCACTGGCGGACGCGGGCGCACGCCTGAATACCGTCGTGACCCACGCCGTGCCTTCCGCGGATCTCGAGCGCACCCGGAGCCTTCCCTGCTGGCAGGGACGCATCACGCTCGAGCCGCTTTCCGGCGGCTTGAGCAACCGCAACTACCGGGCGCGCGACGGCGTCGGCGACTGGGTCGTTCGCCTTGCCGGAGATGTGCCCGAGCACGGCGTCGTCCGCGCCAACGACATCGCCGCGAGCCGCGCCGCGGCATCCGCCGGCATTGCGCCGGATCTTCTTTATGCCGAGGCTGATCTGCTGGTCCTCCGCTTCATCGAGGGCCGCACGCTGACCGAGGCCGACATCCGCGATCCGAAACTGCGTCCGCGCATCGTCGAGCTTCTTCGCCGCGTCCATCTGGAGGTCGGCCGCCATCTGCGCGGCCCGGCGATCATGTTCTGGGTCTTCCATGCGCTCCGCGACTACGCGGCACAGCTTCGCGGCAGGCCCGGCAATGCCGATCTCGACCGGCTGACGGCGATCGCGGCCGAGCTCGAGCAGGCGGTCGGGCCGGTCGACATCGTCTTCGGCCACAACGACCTGCTGCCGGCCAACCTGATCGACGACGGCAGCCGCCTTTGGCTGATCGACTGGGAGTATGCCGGCTACGGCTCCCCGCTGTTCGATCTCGGCAATCTCGCGAGCAACGCGCATCTCGACGAGGCGTCGTGGCTCGACCTGCTCGCCCAGTACCATCGCCGCGCGCCTGACAAAGATCTTCAGAAGCGCGCCGGCGCGATGCGCGTCGCGTCGCTGCTGCGCGAGACACTTTGGGCGCGCGTCGCGGGAGTGCATCGCCGGGTCTCCGTCGACTTCGAGGCGTACGGCACCGAGTATCTCGGACGATTCGAGAAGGCGCACGGCGCCTTCCTCGCGGCCCATACGTGATACACTGACGGGCATGGCGAAAGACGCCTATCAGAGGACGTTGCGGGCGCTGCAGATCGAGCTGGTCAAGCTCCAGCGCCACATGATCGAGAACGACTACAAGATCCTGGTCCTGCTCGAAGGACGGGACGCCGCCGGCAAGGATGGTGCGATCAAGCGGATCGTCGAGCATCTGAGCCCGCGCGAGACACGCGTGGTGGCGCTCGGCAAGCCGTCGGACCGCGAGCGTTCGACGTGGTACTTCCAGCGTTACGTCCCTCACCTGCCTGCCGCCGACGAGTTCGTCCTGTTCAATCGCAGCTGGTACAACCGCGCCGGCGTCGAGCGCGTGATGGGCTTCTGCACCGGTGCCGAATACGAGGAATTCATGGCGACCGTCCTCGACTTCGAGCGCATGCTCGTGGGCTCGGGCGTCAGGCTGATCAAGTACTATCTCGACATAAGCAAGGCCGAGCAGAAGAAGCGGCTCGCCGAGCGTCGCAAGGATCCGCTGAAGCAGTGGAAGATCAGCCCGATCGACGCGGTCGCGCTCGAGAAGTGGAAGGCCTACAGCAAGGCGCGCGACGAGATGCTGAAGCGCACCCACAACCCGCTGACGCCGTGGACCATCGTCCGCTCGAACGACAAGAAGGCGGCGCGCCTCAACCTGCTCCGCGACCTGCTCTCCCGGCTGCCCT
Source organism: uncultured Rhizobium sp. (assembly GCA_964504845.1). Taxonomy (GTDB): domain Bacteria; phylum Pseudomonadota; class Alphaproteobacteria; order SHVZ01; family SHVZ01; genus SHVZ01. The sequence goes on from CAZDGR010000033.1 coordinate 15,965, forward strand.
ACGACGGCAAGCAGCCTCGTCTGTTGAAAGCCGATCCGAAGATCGTCTTCCCCTATAGCGATTCCTGCCTTCGGGATGGGAGGATCGCCCCATGAGACGACAGATCAGCGTGACCCAGGCCCGTCGGTGGTTCGCCGAAGAGCTGCGCGTGACCGCGCCGATCCGGCGGAACGAGTCGGTCGTCGATGCCTTCGCCTCGGTACCGCGCGAGCGCTTCCTCGGGCCCGGCCCCTGGCGGCTGCTTCCGTTCGCGCGGATCGAGGATCCGTTCCTGACGCCCGACGACGATCCGTCCTGGGTCTACCACGACGTCCTCGTCGCCATCGATCCCAAGCGCGGGCTCAACAACGGCCAGCCGAGCCTGTGGGCGCGGCTGCTGGACCAGCTCGACCTCAAGCCCGGCGAGCGCGTGCTGCAGGTCGGCGCCGGCACCGGCTACTACACCGCGATCCTCGCCGAGATCGTCGGCGCGCGGGGCAAGGTGATCGCGGTCGAGCACGACCGCGATCTCGCCGAGCGCGCCGAGGACAACCTCTCTCCCTGGCCGCAGGTCGAGGTCGTCAACGGCGACGGCACCGCGCATGACCCGGGCAAGGTCGACGCGGTCGTCGCCTTTGCCGGCGCCACGCATCCGGCAGCGCTCTGGCTCGCGCGCCTGAAGCCGGGCGGACGCCTGATGATGCCGCTGACCGGCGGCAACCGCTGGGGCTTCTTCCTGAAGGCGACCCGAAAGGGGAAGAGCTTCAAGGCGACCTCTCTCGGCCTCTGCGGCTTCTTCCCCTGCATCGGAGGACGCGACGACAGGGCGGCGGCACGATTGCAAAAGGCGATGGCCGGACTCCAGGGCCAGCCCGTGCCGGTCACCGAGATGCATGCGGGCAAGCCACCCGCCGAAAGAAGGCGCGAGGCCTGGTACGCCGGTCCCGGCTTCTGGCTCGCCGCTAGTAAAGGACCTTCTCGTAGCGGGGCGCGATCTCGCTCTGCGGCAAGGCGGGCCCGTCCAGGCTGAGCTGGTCCTTGATCATCTCGTTGATGCTGGGAAGCGTCGAACGATCGATCCGGGCCTCGGGCTCCCACAGCTTCGAGCGCATGAACGCCTTGGCGCAGTGGAGATAGGCCTCGTCGACCGTGACGAGCAGCACCGCCTTCGGCAGCTTGCCCCTGGTCTCGAACGGCCTGCAGAGCGCCTCGTCGGTGCGGATCTCGACGCGTCCGTTGACGCGCAGCGTCTCGTCGAGGCCCGGCACCAGGAACAGGAGCCCCACATTCGGCCGCTCCAGGAGGTTCCTCAACGTATCGAGGCGGTTGTTGCCCGGCCAGTCGGGCAGCGCGATCGTCTTGTCGTCGATGACGTGAACCCAGCCCGGCTCGCCGCCCCGCGGCGTCACGTCCTGGCCGCCATCGGCATCGCTGGTCCCCACCATCACCATCGGCGAGAGGGAGATGATCCGCTTGCAGTGCTTTTCCAGCTGCGGGATCGACTTCTTCATCACCAGCTCGGACGGCTGGGCGTAGACGGTGCGCAACTGCTCGAGGGTCTCGATCCGGGCCACTTGGCTCACTCCTTGGTGATAACTATTCCTAACAGGCCTATCGGTCTTGGCAAGGTGGTTGCCGCAATGCAGCATCCCGGGCGGAGGTACCCATGCGCGCGCTGATCCGAGCATTGTGCCTGGCCGTCGCCGTCCTCACCGCCGGCGAGGCTGCCGCCTCGTGCCAGGCGATCGCATCCCGGCCGACGCCGACGCCGCAGCTCGCCTCCCTTTCGCCGCTGGCGCTGGCCAAGGGCGAGGTCAGCGTCACCTTCGTCGGGCATTCGAGCTTCCTGATCGAAAGCCCGCAGGGCGTCACCATCGTCACCGACTACAACGACTACATCCGGCCGAGAACCGTGCCGACGATCGCGACGATGAACGTCGCGCACACCACGCATTACAGCAACAACCCCGATCCCCGGATCAAGCACGTGCTGCGCGGCTGGAACCCGACCGGCTCGGGCCCGGCGCGGCACGAGCTCGCCGAGCAGGATGTCTTCGTCCGCAACATCCCGACCAACATCCGGATGTGGGGTGAGGGTGGCACGCGGCTCAACGGCAACTCGATCTTCATCTTCGAGGTCGCCGATCTCTGCCTCGTCCATCTCGGCCACCTGCACCACGAGCTGACCCGGGAGGACCTCGGCGTCCTGGGCGAGGTCGACGTGCTGATGGTGCCGGTCGACGGCGGTGCCACCATGAGCCAGGACGAGATGCTGAGCGTGATCCGCGACATCCGTCCCAGGATGGTGATCCCGATGCACTATTTCGGGCCGCATCGGGTCGAGCGCTTCGCCCAGATCCTGTCGCCGCACTTCACGGTCCGGCACAGCGCGACCTCCCAGGTCGTGCTGACGCGCCAGACCATGCCGGATCCGCCTGAGCTTCTGATCCTTCCGGGGTACTGATCCAAGATGAAAGTCTGCGTCTACGGCACCGGCGCGGTTGGCGGCGGCCTGATCGGCCGTCTGCACAAGGGCGGCGCCGAGGTCTCGGCGGTCGCCCGCGGTGCGATGCTCGATGCCATCCGCAGCAAGGGACTCGTCGTTCGCACCACGATCGACGAGGTCGTGGCGAAGATCCGTGCCAGCGAGAATCCCGCCGATCTCGGGCCTCAGGACGCGGTGATCGTCACGGTCAAGGCGCCCGCCCTGCCCGACGTGGCCGCCGGCATCGGGCCGCTGCTGGGACCGAAGACCGTGGTCGTCTTCGCGATGAACGGCATTCCGTGGTGGTACTTCCTTCGCCACGGCGGCGAGCACGAAGGCCGCCGGCTGGCGCGGATCGATCCGAATGACGCGATCCGGATGGCGGTGGCGATCGAGCGCGTGATCGGCTGCGTCGTCTACCGCGGCTCCGAGATCGTCGAGCCCGGCGTGATCCGCGTCGAGTCGCCGAAGGGCCGTCTGGTCCTGGGAGCGCCGGACGGCCGCGAGATGCCGGAGATCGACGCGCTCGCCAAGGTGATGGAGGCGCCGGACCTCGCGATCGAGAAGACGTCCACGATCCGGACCACGGTCTGGGCCAAGGCGACCCAGAACATCTGCTCAGGGCTGCTCGGCTGCCTGACCGGCACGACGCCGAAGGCAACCTACTCCGATCCGGTCTGCGCCGACGCGGTCCGCACGATCGTCGCCGAGATCAGTGCCGTCGCCCAGGCCTTCGGCCACAGGACCGGCGTCGATGCCGAGAAGCTTCTGGCGGCGCAGAGGAACCAGACCCACATCTCCTCGATCATCCTCGACATCCTGAAGGG
>CAZDGR010000034.1:0-19190 GCA_964504845.1 uncultured Rhizobium sp.
GGTGATCCCGACGGGCCTCTACGGGCCGGGCGACACCTTCGACCCCGCCGTCAGCCACGTGATCCCGGCTTTGATCCGCAAGATCGAAGCGGCGAAGACATCAGGCGGCCCGGTCGAGATCTGGGGCACGGGCTCGCCCCGGCGCGAGTTCCTCTATGTCGACGACTGCGCCGACGCGCTGGTGTTCCTGATGGAGCGCTACGGCGAGGAGCGCATCATCAACATCGGCCAGGGCGAGGAGGTCTCGATCGCCGAGCTCGCCAGGCGCATCGCCGCCATCGCCGGATACATCGGCGACTTCAAGTTCCTGACCGACCGCCCCGACGGCATGCCGCTCAAGAGCATCGAAGGCTCCAGGCTGGCCGCCATGGGCTGGAGGCCGAAGACGCCGCTCGACCAGGGCCTCAGGAACACGATCGAGGCGTTCCGCTCCGGCCATCGCCGCGATGAGCACTAGGTGCCCCTTCCCTACTCCGTCCGGCGCTACGCAACCGTCCGCGCGTCACGAGGCGGGGAAGCGGTGACCGACCTCTCCGGCATCGACGTCGCGGTGATCGCCGGCGGCCTCGGCACGCGGATCGCGGGCGTGCTGGGCGACACGCCGAAGGTTCTGGCCCCGGTCGACGGCCGGCCGTTTCTCTCGATCCTGCTCGATCGCCTCGCAGGATCACGGAAGGTCGTGCTCTGCCTCGGCCACCTGGCCTCCAAGGTCACCGACTGGCTTGCCGCCAACCCGGCGCCGGTGCCGGTCGAGACCGTGATCGAGCCTTCGCCCTTGGGCACCGCCGGTGCGATCCGTTTCGCACTGCCGAAGCTCGGATCCGATCCGGTGCTGATCATGAACGGCGACAGCGTGGTCGAGACCGATCTCGCAAGCTTCATCGCTGACCACCGGCGCTCCGGCGCGGTCGGATCCCTGCTGGCGGTCGAGGTGCCGGACGGCTCGCGCTTTGGCCGGGTCGAGATCGGCGCCGGCGGCCGGCTCAAGCGCTTCGTCGAGAAGGACCCGAACGCCACCGGCTCGGCCTGGATCAACGGCGGCATCTACGCCTTCACGCCGACCCTGCTCGCACGCCTGGCGAGGTCGGAGGGGCCGTCGCTGGAAAGGGATTTCCTCGGCCTGCTGCCGGAGGCTACCCTGCACGTGGCGAAGCGGCAGGCGCGGTTCATCGACATCGGGACGCCCGCCTCGCTCGCCGAGGCGCCGGCGTTCTTTACGGGCACGAAGGCATGATCATCAGCCGCACCCCCTTCCGGCTCTCGCTGTTCGGCGGCGGCACCGACTATCCGAAATGGTACCTGCAGCATGGCGGCGCCGTGCTCGGCACCACGATCAACAAGTACTGCTACATTACGGTGCGCGAGCTGCCGCCGTTCTTCGAGCACCGCCACCGCATCGTCTATTCGCGGATCGAGCTGGTGAAGGAGATCGAGGACATCATCCATCCCTCGGTGCGCGCCGTGCTCAAGGAGCATCCGCTGCCGCAGGGCATCGAGATCCATCACGATGGCGACCTGCCGGCGCGATCGGGCCTCGGATCCAGCTCATCCTTCACCGTCGGCCTGCTCAACGCGCTGTTCGCGCTCAAGGGCCAGATGACGAGCAAGAAGCGGCTCGCCGACGAGACGCTGCGCATCGAGCAGCAGGTGATCGCCGAAGCCGTCGGCAGCCAGGACCAGATCTGGGCCGCCTATGGCGGCCTCGGCCGCATCAACTTCGCGACCGACGGCTCCTACGAGGTCGAGCCGGTGATCCTCTCGGACTCGCGCAAGCGCGAACTCGAAGATTCGCTTCTGCTCTGCTTCACCGGCATCTCGCGTTTCTCGGTCGAGGTGGCGAAAGACAAGATCGCCAACCTGGAAGCCAAGGCCAATCAGCTGCACACGATGCGCCAGATGGTCGACGAGGCCGAGGCGATCCTCCGGAGCCCGACCCGGCCGCTCGCCGAGATCGGCAAGCTGCTGCACCAGAGCTGGATGCTCAAGCGCGAGCTCGCCGGCTCGATCACCACCGACGTGATCGACGAGATCTACGACGCGGCAATGGCCGCGGGCGCGCTTGGCGGCAAGGTGCTCGGCGCCGGCGGCGGCGGCTTCATGGCCTTCTACGTGCCGCCCGAGCGCCGCAAGGCCGTCGCCGAAAGCCTCAAGGACCTGATCCAGGTGCCGTTCAAGATCGGCAGCCCGGGGAGCCGGGTGATCGTCTACGAGCCGGGTGGAGCGGTGGAGGACTAGTGATGGCGACGGCCTTCCGCCGTGACGTCGACCTCCGACAACTGACGCCCAGCGACTTCGGCATCGAGGCCGCCGGCATCGACATCTCGAAGACGCTCGCGCCTGCCGTTGCGACCGCTCTCCGTCAGGCTTTCGAAAAGCACCGCGTGCTCGTCATCCGCGGTCAGTCTCTCTCCCCCGAGGCGCATATCGCGTTCAGCCGGAACTTCGGCGAGCTCGAGATCCATGTGCTGAACGAGTATCACAAGGCGGCGCATCCGGAGATCTTCGAGCTCTCCAACATCGGGCCGGATGGGAAGCCGAATGCGGTGCACCCGGATCGCGGCACGCTATTCTGGCACACCGACGCCTCGTTCCAGGCGAAGCCGGCGCTGGCGACGATCCTCTATGCCGAGCAGGTGCCGTCGAACGGCGGGCACACGATGTTCGCCGACATGATCGGGGCTTACGAAGCGCTCGGCGCGGCCGAGCGGCAGCGCTATCTGGGCCTTCGCGTGCGCCACGACCTGCACATCTCCCGCCGGAAGGCCGGGTATCCCGGCATGACCGAGGCCCAGCGGAAACAGGCGCCGCCGGTGGTGCAGCCGCTGGTGCGCCTCCACGAGCCGACGGGGCGGAAGGCGATCTATCTCGGCAGCCACGGCCAGGAATTCCTCGACATGGACGAGGTCGAGAGCCGCGGGCTGATGGAGCGGGTGATGAACCACTGCACCGAGCCGCGCTTCATCTACGAGCATGTGTGGAAAGCCGGCGACCTGGTGATGTGGGACAACCGGGCCAGCGTCCATCGCGGCACCGAATACGACACCGCAATCGAGCCGCGCGTCGTCCGCCGCACCGTGATCAAGGGCACGGCGCCGATCGCGGCAACATGATCCGGCTCGCGCTTCTTCTCGCGCTGCTCGCCGCTGTGCTGGACGGCCTGCTCCATTGGAGCTGGGGCGACCGCGACGTCACCTTCCGCCGCTGTCCCGACTGAGATACCCAACGGAGACCTATGTACATGGCCGTGAGCTGGAAAGGCGTTCAGGACGTCATCGCCCGGTGCGAGACCGGCGGCGTCAAGGTCGGCGTCGGCGCGATCTCGCCGTCGGGCGAGCGCTTCGCACATAACGGCGACCGACAGTTCGTCGCCGCCAGCACGGTCAAGATCGGGATCATGATCGAGATCTTCCGGCGGATCGACGCCGGCAAACTGACGCTCGACAAGCTCCACAAGATGACCCAGGACGACAAGTCCAATGGCAGCGGCGTGCTGCTGCACATGCATGCCGGCATAGAGGTCACGATCGGCGACCTCGTCTACCTGATGATGTCGATCAGCGACAACACCGCGACCAACATCCTGATCGACTATGCCGGCATGGCCGAGGTCAACGCGGCAATGAAAAGCCTCGGCATGGCGAACTCGGTGCTGGGCCGCAAGATGCGCGGCCGGCCGGTGCTGCCCGGAGAGAACGAGAACCTGGCGGTGCCGAGCGAGTACGCGACGGCGATCCATGCGATCATGAACGGCACCGCCGCCTCCAAGGATTCCTGCACGCAGATGGTGTCCGTCCTGGAGAAGCAGCAGAACGACCGCCGGATCGCCCGCCACCTGCCGGCCAAGGACAGGCCGCGCTGGGGCACCAAGACTGGCTCGCTTCCGGGTATCGCCAACGACGTCGGATTCATCATGACGCCGAAGGGACCGGCGATCATCAGCGTCTTCACCGAGGGCCTCCCCAGCACGCTCCGGGGCGAGGAGATCATCGGGGACGTGGCCCGGGCCGTGCTGTCCGCGGTCTCCTGACGGAGACCGCGACCTTCCACCGCTGCCCCTGCTGCGACGAAGCCCTGTTTCTTCGCATCGCAAGTTGCTTAGATCTGCTGGCATGAACGTGACATCCCTGATCGAGTTCCAGGCCCGCGGCGACTTCCGGGCGATGGAGCAGGCTGCCCGGCGCCTTCTCGGCAGCGGCCCGCAGGAGCCGTCGCTCCACAACGCGCTCGGCATCAGCCTCGCCATGCAGGGCCGCTTTGCCGAGGCCGCGAATGCCTTCGGCGACGCGACGGCACTCGCGCCGCATTTCGCCGAGGCGCACAGCAACCTCGGCAACGTCTTTCGCGATCTCGGACGGCGGACCGACGCGGTCGAGAGCTATAGCGCGGCGCTTCGGGCGGCGCCTGCCTCGTTCGAGGCGCGCCTCAACCTTGCCATCGTGCTGAGCGAGCTCGGACGGACGGTCGAAGGCCTGCATCATATCCAGCAGGGAATCGCCATCGGTCCCGACATTGCCGCCGCCCATCAGGCCTACGCCGCGCTTTTCGGCGCGACGATCGGAGACGATGCCGCGCTGCTTTCCCATCGGCGCGCAAGCGCGCTCGCACCCGACATGGCGCCGGCGCATAGCGCCGCCGCGTCGATCCTTCGCGGGCAAAGGAAACTGCCCGAGGCGGCTCGCTCGCTCCGGCGATCGCTCGCGCTCGATCCGCGGGCCGCGCCCGTCCAAACCGAACTCACCAACCTCTATCGCGATATCGGCCGCCCCGGCGACGCGCTTCTCGTCTGCGATCGGACCCTCGCCATCGACCCTCATCAGGCGGATGCGCACAACACCCGCGGCATGCTGCTTCGCGCCAAGGGAGACATCCCCGCGGCGCTGAAGAGCTACGCCGCCGCCACGGCGCTCGCACCGGCCGCACCAGCGGCGATCCACAATCTCGGCCTCGCGCTCTACGAGAGCGGCCGGCTGGGGACCGCCTCCATCTACCTCGACCGTTCGGACCTCCCCGGCGCCGCGCCCCGCTCGCTTCACTGCAGCTACATGACCCGCGACCTCTCCGCTTTCCGGCGCAAGCTTGCGAAGCTCGCCCGCAAGCCGAACGTCTTCCCCCTGGTGGCCAATCTCTCGGCGCATCACGCGGTCAATTTCGGCACGGACGATCCCTACGGCTTCTGCCCGAACCCCTTCGATTTCATCTACCAGGCGAAAATCGCTGCCCCAGAGGTAAGGACGCCCCTGATCGGGGCACTGCTGGAAGCCGTCGACCACGACGCGGCAAGCGGTACGCCCCAGCCGCTGCTTCACGAAGGCATTCAGTCGACCGGCGACCTGTTCAATCGCCCGGTCCCCGCCTTCCGCCGACTGGCCGAGTTGGTGCAGCGGCACATCGCCGCCTACCGCGCGCGCTTCGCCGCCGGGACCTGCGTCTTCATCCGCGAGTTCCCAGAGGTGCGGCGATTCTACAGCTCTTGGTACGTCCGGATGCGCCAAGGGGGACATCTCTCCTCCCACATCCACGAGTCCGGCTGGCTGAGCGGTGTCACCTACCTCACGATGCCGGCGCGGCAAGGCGACGGGACCGAAGGGTGCATCCAGTTCAGCATCGACGGCGGCGATTATCCGGCGAGCCATGCCGACTTTCCCGCCCGCACCCTGGCGGTCGAGGTCGGGGACATCGTTCTCTTCCCGTCCTCGCTCTTCCACCGCACCATCCCCTTCGCCTCCGCCGACGAACGCATCTGCATCGCCTTCGACGTCTTGCCGAAGGAATTTCCAGCAGAAGCGACGAGCTGAGGCGGGCCGGCGACCGACCCGCCTCCCCGGCTTCAGAACGAAAGCATCGCCGCCCCCTCGGCGAACATGGTGCTGGCGCCGACGATGACGACGCCGTCCAGCAGATCGGCCTGCTGGTAGCCGCGCGGCTTGACGCAGGGCGGGCAGGGTCAGATCGCGCCGCCGCGCGCCTGGAAGTCCTCGATCAGCTTCGCCAGCGAGTCGAGCGGCGCCACCTGGGTCATCTTCTGCCCGCTATTGCGGACCAGATCGATCGCGGTCGAAGTGAGGAACACGGATGCCTTCATGCCGGCGGTCAAGGCGCCGTTGGCGATGGTGAAGGCAACCGAGGAGATTTCGGACTCGATGCCCTTGGTCAGGAGGACGACGACCTTGTCTGTTGAGGTCCGCATTGGGATGCTCGCGTGAGTGTGGTTTCGATGCGCCGGAGAAGAACCGGCGGCCGGGAGGCAAGTCTTTGGCCGGATCGCCGGGGAATTTGATCGAAACGCCTGCCGGCTACGCGCTGTCGGAGGTCCAGAGGACCGTCCGGCTCTCGGGATCGCTGCAGTTCTGCGTCGTGAGCTCGGGCGCCTGGCAGACCGACGACCTGCCGCCGAAGCCCTGGCTCGACATCCCGGTCCTCCGCTACGGCAGGGACACGTTGCAGCTGCTTCTTCTCTGCGGCTACCTCACCTGCGATGCGATCAATTTCGGCCCGCTGAAGAGCGCACTCCTGTCGCTTATCCGTGTCAGGACCAGCGAGGCCGACGAGTGGCTCAGGGCCACGGTCCGCCAGATGGTGGCGGAGGTCGACAATCCCAGGATGGGAGGCCGCTCGCTGCTCGAGCGGCTGACGGAGATCACCTTCATCGAGGTCCTGCGCCACCGGAGGGCCTCGCCGCCATCGCCGAGGAAGCCGGATGCGGCACCGAGGCCGCCTTCAACCGCGCCTTCTCCCGCGCCTACGGCATGCCGCCCCACGCCTGGCGCCATGCGGCTCGGAAAAGCCGCGGCTGACGAGGACTTAGCCGGCGCTTGCCCCCCTTTCCGCCCTCGGCTACGAGAAGGCGTCCAGCCGCTTCCACGGATCTCGAATGCGCCCCTCCTCCGTCCAAGGCCCGCTCAGCGGGATCACCGTCATCGACCTCTCCCGCATCCTCGCGGGCCCCTACTGCACCTTCCTGATGGCCGAGATGGGCGCCCGGGTGATCAAGGTCGAGACGCCCGGCAAGGGCGATGACGCGCGCGAGTATGGGCCCTTCGTTAAGGGACGCTCGGCCTATTTCATGTCGGTCAACCGCGGCAAGGAGTCGATCGTCCTCGATCTCAAGAAGCCCGAAGACAAGGCGATCTTCGAGAAGCTGCTGGCGCAAGCCGACGTGCTGGTCGAGAACTTCCGGCCGGGAACGATGGAGAAGCTCGGATATGGCTTCGAGCATCTTCATCCGAAGTTTCCGAAACTGATCTACGCCGCGGCCTCCGGCTTCGGCCACACCGGCCCCGACTCCCAGCGCCCGGCCTACGACATGGTCGTGCAGGGCTTAGGCGGCATCATGAGCGTCACCGGCCATCCGGGCGGACCGCCGACGCGCTCGGGCATGTCGATCGGCGACATCGGCGCCGGGCTCTATACGGCGGTTGCGGTCAACGCGGCGCTGTTCGCGCGGGCATCCAGCGGCAGGGGCTCGAAGGTCGACATCTCGATGTTCGACTGCCAGCTGGCGCTGCTCGAGAACGCGGCGATGCGCTACTTCGTCTCCGGCAAGTCGCCGGGCCCCCTCGGCGCGCGCCATCCCTCGATCACGCCGTTTGAAGCCTTCGATACCGCGACCAACCCGATCATCATCGCCGCCGGCAACGACAGCCTGTTCGTCAAGCTCGCGTCTGCGCTCGGCAGGCCGGAGATGGCGAAGGACCCGCGCTATCTCACCAACGACCTCCGCAACCAGAACGTCGATGCGCTGAAAACCGAGATCGAGTCGGTGCTCAAGACCAAGCCGGTCGGACACTGGATGGACCTGCTCGATGCCGCCGGCATCCCGGCAGGCCCGATCAACAACATCGCCCAGGCGATCGACCACCGGCAGGCCAAGGCCCGCAACATGGTGATCGAGCTCGAAGACGCGGTCGCCGGCAAGATGAAGTTCATCGGCAATCCGATGAAGATCTCGGGTTTCCCCGATCCCTCGACCCGCGCGCCCGCGCCGGATCTCGACGGCAACCGTGCCCAGATCCTGGCCGAGCTGAACTAAGGAACACGGACATGAGCAACCAGCTTTCGCCCAACCTCGATCCTCGCGCGCTCGCAGGCTTGCTTTCGGGCAAGCACCTGATCGACGGGGCGCTGGTCCCGGCCGCCTCGGGCAGGACCTTCGACGTCAAAAGCCCGGCGACACGCGAGATCGTGGCCAAGGCGGCATTCGGCGAGAAGGCCGACGTCGACCTCGCGGTCGCGGCGGCGAAGAAGGCGCAGGCGGCCTGGGGCAAGCGCGCGGCGCGCGAGCGCGGCAAGCTGATCGCCGAGTGCGGCCGCATTCTCGCCAACCATGTCGAGGAGCTGGGTCGCCTGATCGCGCTCGAGACCGGCAAGGCGCTCCGCACCGAGAGCCGGGTCGAGGCCTCGGTGCTGGCCGACGCCTTCACCTTCTATGGCGGGCTCGGTTCTGAGCTCAAGGGCGAGACCATCCCCTTCAACCCGAACATGCTGTCGATGACGGTGATCGAGCCGATCGGCGTGGTCGGCGCGATCATCCCGTGGAACGTGCCGCTGATGCTGATGGCGCTCAAGATCGCGCCGGCGATGGTGGCGGGCAACGCGGTGGTGGTGAAGTCGGCCGAGGAGGCGCCCTTGGCGGTCCTCCGCGTCTGCCAGATCCTGAACCAGATCCTGCCGCCGGGCGTCTTCAACATGCTTTCGGGCATGGGACCGGAATGCGGCGCGCCGCTGGTCGCGCACAAGGACGTCGGCAAGGTGACCTTCACCGGCTCGGTCGAGACCGGCAAGATTGTCTACAAGACCGCGGCCGAGAAGCTGATCCCGGTCACGCTCGAGCTCGGCGGCAAGTCACCGATGATCGTGATGGGCGATGCCGATCTCGACCGCGCGGTCGACGGCGCCGTCGTCGGCATGCGCTTCACCCGCCAGGGCCAGAGCTGCACCGCGGCGTCCCGCATCTTCGTGCACGAGTCGATCCACGACGCCTTCGTCACGAAGCTGAAGGCAAAGGTCGATGCGATGAAGATGGGCGATCCGCTGGACGAGGCGACCGACATCGGCACGATCATCTCGACCCAGCAGTTCGAGAAGGTCGAGAGCTACATCAAGATCGGCGAGGCGGAGGGTGCTGTCGCGCATCGCTGCTCGGCGAAGCCCGCCGACGGCAAGCTGAAGGACGGCCTCTACGTCCAGCCGGTGATCTTCACCGGCCTTTCCAACAATTCTCGGGTCGCGCGCGAAGAGATCTTCGGCCCTGTCACTTGCGTCATCCGGTTCAAGGAGTATGACGAGGTCATCGCCGCGGCCAACGACACCGAATATGGCCTCGCCGCCTCGGTCTGGACCAAGGACCTGAAATGGGCGCTGGACGCGACCCGCCGGATCGATGCCGGCCTGGTCCAGGTGAACCAGAACCTCGTCGTGCAGCCCGGCATGTCCTATGGCGGCTTCCGTAACTCCGGCCTCGGCAAGGAAGCCTCGCTGGAAGCGATGCTCGAGCACTTCACCCGCAAGAAGATGGTGATGGTGAACCTGCAATAGGCCTGAGGTGTCTCAAGATCTGATGCGTATCGTCGGCTGGATCCTCGCAGGCGTCTTCGGCCTCTGCCTCGTGGCGGTGATCGCCGCTGCCGGCTTCCTGTGGGGCGGGCTTCCCAGGACCAGCGGCGAGGTCCGGATCGACGGGCCGTCGGCGCCGATCACGATCGTCCGCGACAAGCGCGGCATTCCCTACATCAAGGCGGCGAACGAGACCGATGCCGCTTTCGCCCTCGGCTACGCGCATGCGCAAGACCGCTTCGCGCAAATGGAGATCATGCGCCGCCTGGTCTCCGGCCGCCTTTCCGAGCTTTTCGGCGCAGTCACCATCGAGTCCGACAGGTTCATGCGAACGCTCGGCCTCGGCCGCCTCGCCGAGGAAGGCGTCGCCCGGCTTTCGGCCGATACCCAGGCGACGCTCGCCGCCTATGCCTCGGGCGTCAACGCAGCGCTCGCCAGCCGCCGGCTGCCGTCGCCGGAGCTGGTGCTCGCAGGCAGGCCGGAGCCATGGCTGGCAGCGGACTCGCTGAAATGGGCACGGCTGATGGCGCTGCAGCTCACCTGGAACTGGCGCGACGAGCTCGCCCGCGTCAGGCTCTCGCAGCATCTCTCGCCGGATCAGCTTCGCGACCTATTCGACCGAGCCGCCGACGGCCCGCATGTGCCGCTGGCCGGGCTCGATCCGGATCTCGCACGACGCCTGCTCGCGGCGATCCCGCCCGAGGCGGAGCCGCGGACGGCATCCAACATCTGGGCGCTGTCGGGCGCGCACACCGAGACCGGCATGCCGCTGCTCGCCAACGATCCGCACCTGGCACTGACGCTTCCGAACCTCTGGTACCTGGCGCGGATCGAGCTGCCCGACCGCGTCATGGTCGGCGCCACCGCGCCCGGCGTTCCCTTCATGGTCCTTGGCCACAACGGCCGCGTCGCCTGGGGCATGACGACGACGCAGGCGGACTCGGCCGATCTCTTCGTCCTCGACGTGATGCCCGACGGCCGCTACCTCGCCGCCGACGGCCCGCGCGCCTTCCAGAGCCGTACCGAGACGATCAAAGTCAGGAGAGGCGACGCGGTCACTCTCACGGTCCGTGAAAGTCTGCACGGCCCGGTAATCTCCGATGCGTTAAAGCGTGTCGCCGCCGAAAACCAGGCGGTGGCGCTGGCCTCGACCGCGCTCCAGCCGGACGACCGCACCGCCGACGGGCTCGCGCATCTTCTTCGCGCGGCGTCGCTCGCCGAGGCGCAGGCGGCGCTCGGCGAGTTCCAGGCGCCGCTTCAGAACGTCGGCGTCGCCGACACCGCGGGACGCATCGGCCTCTTCATCTCCGGCCGCATCCCGGTCCGCGACGGCGACGGCTGGATGCCCGCGCCGGGAACCGATCCGGCCCGCGCTTGGAAAGGCTGGCGGTCGCCCGATCCCGACTTCACCGTGATCGACCCGCCGTCGGGCCGCATCGTGAATGCCAACAACGCGCCGGTCGCCGATCCCCTGGCGCGCGGCTACGGCCTCGACTTCGATGCGTCGTACCGCGCCCGCCGGATCGCCGAACGTCTCGACGAGCGTCCCAAGGCATCCGCGCGCGACATGGTCGAGCTGCAGGGCGACGCGGTCTCGACGATGGCCAGGGACGTCTTGCCGGTGCTGCTGCGCCTGACGCCGCGCAGCGACGCCACCGCGTCGGCGCTGGACCGTCTTGCCGCCTGGAACGGCGAGATGCGCCGCGACCGACCGGAGCCGCTGATCTTCACCGCCTGGTGGCGCCACCTGCTGCATGCAATTTTCGCAGACGATCTCGGCGAGGCCTGGGGCGAGGTGCTGCCTCGTCCGGGCGTGGTGACCCGCGCGCTGACCGAGCGCACCCAATGGTGCGACGTACGCTCGACGCCGGCGGCAGAGACCTGTCCGGAACGTCTTGCTCATGCGCTCGACGAGGCGCTCAAGGACCTTGCGCGGCGCTACGGCGCCAATCAGGACAAGTGGCGCTGGGGCGAGGCGCATCGCGCCCGCCTCGCCCATCCGCTGCTCGGCCGGCTTCCGGTGATCGGCCGTCTGTTCAAGGTCGAGCCGATGACCGACGGCGACAACTGGACCGTCAACCGGGCGCAGAGCCGCCTGCTCGACGACTTCGATCCGTTCGGCGACGTTCACGGCGCGGGCTATCGTGCCGTTTACGACCTGGCCGATCTCGATAGGTCCCTTTTCCAGATGTCGCTCGGTCAGTCAGGCCATCGTCTCTCGCCGCACTTCTCCGATCTCGCGCGGTCCTGGGCCGACGGGACGGCCTTCCGCATCGGCCCCCAGCCGGAAGGACCGACCGCGACGCTGACGCTCCGTCCGCGCTAAAAGACATCCATGGCCGTCACGCTCGCCGATATCCGCGCCGCATCCGAGGCGCTCAAGGATCACATCGTCCGCACGCCAACCGTGCGCGCGACCGGCCTTTCGGCCGAGCTCGGCTGCGACCTCCGCCTCAAGCTCGAAACCCAGCAGCACACCGGCTCGTTCAAGCCGCGCGGCGCCTTCGTCAAGATCCGCAGCCTGACCGAGGCTCAGCGGCAGGCCGGCGTCATCGCGATGTCGGCCGGCAACCACGCCCAGGGCGTCGCCTTCTGGGCCGGACGCCTCGGCATCCCGGCCGTCATCGTGATGCCGAAGGCGACGCCGTTCTCGAAGGTCGAACGCACCCGCGCCTACGGCGCCAAGGTCGAGCTGCACGGCGCCAGCCTCAGCGAGGCCGCCGATCACGCGGAGAAGCTCGCCGCCGCGCAAGGCCTCACCTTCGTCCACCCCTATGACGATCCGCATGTGATCGCGGGCCAGGGGACGCTGGCGCTCGAGATGCTGGAAGACGCACCCGATCTCGACTGCCTGGTGATCCCGATCGGCGGCGGCGGCATGGCCTCCGGCATCGCGATCGCCGCCAAGGCGCTAAAGCCAGGCATCGAGATCATCGGTGTCCAGGCGAAGCTCTACCCGTCGATGGCGCAGGTGCTCGCGAACCAGCCGCCGACCTCCGGCGGCGATACCTTGGCGGAGGGCATCGCAGTCAAGGCGCCGGGTAAGATGACTCGCGAGATCATCCGCAGGCACGTGTCCGAGATCCTATTGCTCGACGAGAGCGCGATCGAGGATGCCGTGCAGAACCTGGCCGAGAGCCAGAAGCTGGTCGCCGAGGGCGCGGGCGCCGCCGGCGTCGCCGCGATCCTCGGCAATCCCGAGCGCTTTCGCGGGCGGTGCGTGGGCACGGTAGTCTGCGGCGGCAACATCGACTCCCGCATGCTGGCCTCCGTGCTGATGCGCGGTCTCGTGCGCGACGGCCGCATGGCGCGGATCAGGGTCGAGCTGTCGGACGCGCCGGGCCAGCTCGCCGCAGTCGCGACCCTGATCGCCTCGGCGGGCGGCAACATCGTCGAGAGCTATCACCAGCGCCTGTTCCAGGACGTGCCGATCAAGCATGCCGAGCTCGACGTCGTGGTCGAGACCCGGAACCTGGACCACGTCCACGAGATCCTCGACCGGCTCCGGGAGGCCGGCTTTCCGCCCCGTCTGCTCTCGGCGACCAAGGAGGCCGGGACGGTCCTATAGACCCGAATCGCTCAAAATTACGCTAGCTTACTTGTCCGGCCGGGCACGAATCGGCCAATATTCCCGGAACGTTCCACTAAACCGTTGTTGGCGGAGGGAAAATTCCTCAATATCCGCCGGGGGTGGAACCGTACGCGCTCGGGCGAGCGAGGGTCCGCATGTTTCCGATCATCGGCTGGATTGTGGTTCTGGGGAGCGTCGCAGGCGGCTACGCCGGCGGCGGCGGGCATTTCGGGGTGCTGTGGCAGCCCTTCGAGTACCTGATCATCCTCGGGTCTTCGGTCGGCGCCTTCATCGTCGCCAACCCGAAGCATGTGCTGGGCAACGCCGGCAAGGGCATCGGCAAGGCGCTCAAGGGCCCGCAGTACACCAAGGAGCATTACCTCGAGCTGCTCAGCCTGATGTACGCCATCTTCAAGCTGGCGAAGACCAAGGGCATGCTCGCGATCGAAAGCCACGTCGAGCGCCCCGAGGAGAGTTCGCTTTTCCAGCAGTTCCCGAAATTCGCCGCCGACCATCACGCGGTCGAGTTCCTCTGCGACTATCTCCGCATGATGACGCTGGGCACCGACAATCCGCATGAGATGGAGACGCTGCTCGACGCCGAGATCGAAACTCATCACAGCGAGGAGCTCGCGGTCGCCAGCGCGGTCCGCAACATGGGCGACGGCATGCCGGCGCTGGGCATCGTCGCGGCGGTGCTGGGCGTCATTCACACCATGGGCTCGATCACGGAGCCGCCGGAAGTGCTGGGCAAGCTGATCGGCGCGGCGCTGGTCGGCACGTTCTTCGGCGTCATGGCCTCTTACGGATTCGTCTCGCCGCTCGCCAACACGATCGAGCTGACCTCCAACGCCGACGGCAAATACTATCAATGCATGAAGAGCGGGCTCCTCGCCCACATGCAGGGCTACGCGCCCGCCGTCTCGGTGGAGTTCGCCCGCAAGACGCTGCTGGCCGGCGTCCGGCCGACCTTCTACGAGGTCGAGGAAGCGGTCGCGGCGCTGCCGCCGGTCTGATCCTCAATGGACAACCAGCCGAGCATCATCAAGAAGGTCAAGAAGGGCGGCCACGGCGCCCCGCACGGTGGCGCGTGGAAGGTCGCCTACGCCGACTTCGTGACCGCGATGATGGCCTTCTTCCTGCTCCTGTGGCTGCTGAACGCCACGACCGAGGAGCAGAAGATGGGCATCTCGAACTACTTCGACCCGACCGCGATCTCGCGCTCGGCGAGGTCGGGTTCGGGTGGCGTACTCGGCGGAACCTCGATCACCGTTCCCGGCGCGCTCAAGAGCGCCACGTCGCCGCCGATGATCTCCTCGCCGCTGGTCGCCCGCCCGGCGAACGATCCGAGCAAGGACACCAATCCCGAAGGCGAGGAGGCCCAGCGTGGCATGGGCGAAGCCGCCGCCGGCGAACGCGGTGCCGACGCCAAGCAGTTCATCCAGCGTGGCACCGAGATGCGCCGGCCTGCCGGTCAGGCAGGCAACCCGGGCGAGCCCGGCGCGCTCGGCAACGAAGCCGGCCTCGGCCGGGCCGGATCGACCGGCCAGGACCAGGGCCGCACCGGTGCCAGCGCGGACGCCCAGGGCAACCCGGGCCAGCAGAGCGACGGCCAGGGCAATCCGGGGCAGCTTTCGCAGGCCCAGATGGCGCAGCTCCAGCAGATGGTGCAGAGCGGCCAGGTCACGCAGGCGCAGATCAATCAGCTTTCCCAGGCGCAGCTCGACAGGATGCTGGGCGAACGCGAGGAGCAGAAGCTGCGCGAGGCGGCCGAGCAGGTGAAGCAGGCGATCCAGGATCGCATCGACCTCAAGTCGGTCGCAGAGAACGTCAAGCTCGAGATCACGCCCGAGGGGCTTCGCATCCAGCTGATCGACCAGGATCAGAAGTCGATGTTCCCGCTCGGCAGCTCGAACATGCAGGAGTCGGCGAGGAAGCTGATGGAAGAGGTGGCGAGGGCCATCGCGTCGCTTCCCAACAAGATCACCATCTCCGGCCACACCGACTCGACGCCGTTCAAGGGGGGCGTCGGCGGCTACTCGAACTGGGAGCTGTCGGCCGACCGCGCCAATGCCAGCCGGCGCGTGCTCGTCGCCAACGGCGTCTCGGATTCGCGACTGGCTCTCGTCGTCGGCAAGGCCGACAAGGATCCGCTGATGCCGAACGATCCGGCGGCCTCGCAGAATCGCCGCATCTCGGTGGTGGTGTTGCGCGAGCAGGCCGGCGCCGCGGTCGGCCCCCGCCCGCAGACCCAGGCGCAGAGCCCGGGGACCGCTCCCGCCCAGCCGACGGCGCGGCCTTAAGCCCGACGTGCGCGTCGGTAGGCCGCCCCTCGTCCTTCATCGAACGCTTCCGGCGCCCTGCCCGTATCTCAAGGGTCGTATCGAGCAGCGCGTCGTCGTTTCGCTCGAGGAGACCCCGCAAGGAACCTTCGATCGCCTGAGCCGGACCGGATTCCGGCGCAGCCACGCTTTCGCCTACCGCCCGGCGTGTCCGGGATGCAGGGCCTGCATCCCGATGCGCATTCCCACGGCGGGCTTCGCGCCCGACCGGACTCAGCGCCGCATCCTCACGCGCAACGCGGGTCTCGTCGCCACCGAGAAGCCGGCCGTCGCCAGCCGCGAGCACTACACGCTGTTCAAGGCCTATGTCACCTCCCGCCACGGCGACGGCGACATGGCGCAGATGACCTTCGCCGACTATCGCGCGATGATCGAGGATGCGGTCGAGGGTACGCGCACGATCGAGCATCGCGACGACGATGGGCGCCTGGTCGCGGTCGCGCTCGTCGATCGCCTCGCCGACGGACTCTCCGCCGTCTACAGCTTCTTCGACACCGAGCAGGAGCGCCGGAGCCTCGGGACCTACGTGGTTCTGGAGATGGTGATGCGCGCATGCGCCGAGGGGCTGGCATACGTCTATCTCGGCTACTGGATCGCCGACAGCCGCAAGATGGCCTACAAGAGTCGCTTCCGTCCGTCCGAAGTGATGGTCGACGGATCGTGGCGGGCGTTCACCGACGTTGAGACAGGAGAAGAGGGATGAGGCGCCGGGCGTTTCTCGGAGCGGCGGGAGCGGGCGTGGCGGTGCTGTCGAGCCCGGCGGGCGCCCAGGGCCGCGTCGAGTGGCGGATGGTGACGGCATGGCCAAAGGACATGCCGGGCCTCGGCACCGGGGCCGAACGCTTCGCCAGGCGCGTCGGAGAGCTCACGGGCGGACGCCTGGTGATCCGCGTCCATCCCGCCGGCGACCTGGTGGCGCCGCTCCAAGGCTTCGATGCGGTCGCCAACGGCACCGCGGAGATGTCGCACGGCTGCGCCTACCACCACACCGAGAAGTCGAAGGGCTTTCCGTTCTTTACCGCCGTACCCTTCGGGCTCAGCGCGGATGAGCACGTCTCCTGGCTCCGTCACGGCGGCGGCCAGCGCCTGTGGGACGAGCTTGCCGAGCCGTTCGGTGTCCGCCCGATCCTTTGCGGGGCGACTGGCGCCCGCATGGCCGGATGGTTCAAGAAGGAGATCAAGAAAGCGGACGACCTTCGGGGCCTGAAGATCCGCTCGAGCGGATTCGGCGCTCAGGTGCTGGAGCGGATGGGCGCCAAGTCGGTGCCGATGCCCGCAGGCGAGATTGCCGGCGCCTTCCAGGCCAAGGCGATCGACGCCGCCGACGGCCTGGGTCCTGCCGCCGACATCGGCCTCGAGCTCCACAAGGCAGCGCGATTCTACTACTGGCCAGGCGTCAACGAGCCTTCGGTCGCGGTCGAGCTGCTGGTGTCGAAGGCGAAGTTCGACGCCTTGCCGGCCGATGTCCGCGCCATCGTCGAGGGCGTCGCCGCCGCCGAAAGCGCCGAGATGACGGCCGAGATCAACTTCCGCTCAGGGCCGGCGCTGCAGGCGCTCACCGGTCAGAACGGAACCCAGCTTCGCCAGATGCCGCGCGACGTGCTGATCGCCCAGGCCAACGCCGCCGGCCAGCTGATGCGCGACCTCGCCGAGGACGCCGATCCCCAGGTCAAGAAGATCGCCCAGGTCTACTTGGCCCAGCGCCGCGACCTGATCGGCTGGTCGAAGCTCGCCGAGCTCGGCTTCGCCGGCGCCCGCGACCTCAAATACAACTACCCCTAAAGGGTCAGACGCCGCCGAACCTGTTGTTCGCCGGGAAGCCGCGCGGCGGCATGCGGCCGGACTGGGCCCGCTTGCCGATCCAATCCTTCAGATCGGTCTCCGTCCGGGTCTTGCCGCCCGGCTGCTTCCACGAGAGCCCTTCCTTCAGCACGAAAGTGATCGCGTCCTTGAGGCCGCCATCCTTGTATTTCTGCAAGGTGACGCCGCGGCCGCGCGCCATCATCGGCACCTCGTCGAGCATGAAGATCAGCAGCTTCCGGTTCTCGCCGACAGTCGCGATCGCATCGCCCGCGACGCGCACCGCGACGACGCCGCGGGCGTTGTCGGCGAGCGACATGATCTGCTTGCCGGCGCGGGTCTGGGCGACGACCTCGGACTCCTCGACGACGAAGCCGCGGCCGTCGTCGGAAGCGACCAGCAGCTTGCCGCCTTCGGGCCGGTGCAGCATGACCTGGACGATCTCGTGCTCATTCGGCAGATCGATCATCAGCCTGAGCGGCTCGCCGAAGCCGCGTCCGCCCGGCAGCTTGTCGACCGGCATCGAATAGAAGCGGCCGTTGGAGGCGAAGATCAGCAGCCGGTCCGTGGTCTCGCAGCGGATGATGAAGCGGCTGTGGTCGCCCTCCTTGTACTTGATCTCGCCTTCGTTCTCGATATGCCCCTTGGCGGCGCGCACCCATCCCTTGTCGGAGACGATCACCGTCACCGGCTCGCGCTCGACCATCGTCTCCAGCGGGATATCGGCGATCGCCGGTGCGTCCGCGATCTCGGTGCGGCGCTTGCCGATCGGCGTGCCGAGGGCGAAGCGCTTCTTCACCTCGCCCAGCTCCTCGGCGATCCTCTGCCAGCGCCTGGGCTCCTTCGCCAGCAGGTCGACGAGATCGGCCTTCTCCGCCGACAGCTCCTTGTGCTCCTTCCGGATTGCCAGCTCCTCGAGCTTGCGCAGCGCCCTCAAACGCATGTTGAGGATGGCTTCCGCCTGGACGTCGGTCAGCTTGAAGCGCTTCATCAGGACGGGCTTCGGCTCGTCCTCTTCGCGGATGATGCGGATAACCTCGTCTAGGTTCTTGTAGGCGATCAGGTAGCCGGCGAGGATCTCGAGCCGGCGCTCGATCTTCTCGAGCCGGTTCTTCGTCCGCCGGGTCAGCACCACCTCGCGGTGGTCGAGGAAGGCACGCAGCGCCGCCCTCAGATCCAGCACGCCAGGCGTTCCGTCCGCGCCGAGCACGTTGAGATTGAGCGGGATGCGGACTTCGAGATCGGTCTGACGGAACAGGGTTTCCATCAGCATCTCGGGCTCGATCGTCCGGCTCTTCGGCTCGAGCACGAGGCGGACTTCCTCGGTCGACTCGTCGCGGACGTCGGCGAGCACGGTCAGCTTCTTCTCGCCCAGAAGCTCGGCGATCTTCTCGATCAGGCGCGACTTCTGCACCTGATAGGGGATCTCGGTCACCACCACCTGGTACTGGCCGTGGCTCAGCTTCTCGACCTTCCAGCGCGCGCGAAGGCGGAAGCTGCCGCGGCCGGTCTTGTAGGCCTCGATCACGCTCGACTGCGGCTCGACCAGCACGCCGCCGGTCGGGAAGTCGGGGCCTTTCACCTTCTGCACCAGCGTCTCGATGCTGGCGTTCGGATGCTTGATCAGGTGGACCAGCGCGTCGCACAGCTCGGAGACGTTGTGCGGCGGGATCGACGTCGCCATGCCGACCGCGATTCCCTGGGCACCATTGGCGAGCAGGTTCGGGAACGCGGACGGCAGCACCACCGGCTCGTTGCCGTCGCCGTCGTATGTCGCGCGGAAGTCGACCGCGGCCTCGTCGATGCCCTGGAGCAGAAGCTCGGCGACGGTCGTGAGCTTCGCTTCCGTGTATCGCATCGCCGCGGCGTTATCGCCGTCGATGTTGCCGAAGTTGCCCTGGCCGTCGACCAGCGGATAGCGCTGG